>NZ_JAMYPH010000004.1:0-492021 GCF_040320265.1 Mesorhizobium sp. M0751 | reverse complement strand
CAGTAGGGCAGTAGGGCAGTAGGGCAGTAGGGCAGTAGGGCAGTAGGGCAGTAGGGCAGTAGGGCAGTAGGGCAGTAGGGCAGTAGGGCAGTAGGGCAGTAGGATATCGCTTCCGAGCACGCTTCTCCGCAATTCACCACATACTGCCGTACTGCCCTACTCCCCTAACTATCTGCTCCGGCGCCGCTCCGATGCCGGCTGGAACGCCACGCGGGCGTGGTACTTGCAGTAGGGCCCGGTTTCGGCGGCGTCGTTGCCGCAGAAATGGAAGTCTTCCGAAAGCGGATCGCCGTTCGGCCATTTGCAGGTGCGCTCGTTGAGCTCGACAAGTTGCAGATGCCGCGAGATCGGCACGACGACGTTCTCGACCGGGCGGATATAGTGGCGCGCCACCGGTTCGGCATCGAACTGCGCCTTGAGCGCGGTCGCACCGATCGACATCGACGTCGTGGTATGGCGGGTGGCGCTTGCTGCCCGCGACACCGATTTCTGGATCGTCGATCCCTGTACCGTCTTCTTCTGGCGTGCCGGTGAGGCGGTCGTGCGTCCGCGACCGGACAGTTTCAGCCGGTGCACTTTGCCGATGACCGCATTGCGGCTGACCCCGCCAAGCTGTGCGGCGATCTGGCTGGCGCTGAGGCCCTCCGACCACAATTTTCTGAGAAGTTCGACTCGCTCGTCAGTCCAGTTCATGAGACCGCGCTCCTGCTGAAATGTACGGCAATCGGAATCCATTCCCGACCCGGCTTCTGCCGGGCAGACACCACATATATCGGGTGATTAGGTCCGCCGCACGAAATCTAGTTATTTCTCTACTACAATTACCTTATGCGCTGACTCGGTGACAAGAGTCCCAAGGCCAACACGAATCGGTTTTTTCGGTTTTCCCCAACTTGCCCGGTCGCTTATGAGCCGGCGTTATGCTGGGGGGCTTGCCGCGCGACCTTGCGCGACCTTTTCGTTGACTTCACGGCCGAAAAACACGATAAGCCACAAGGGCCGCCGCTTTGGCGGCTTTTTGATTTTTCCGGTTCCGGAGACGCATATAATGAGCGGTTCGGCGCTTTTCGAGACCTTTGTTCGCGCACCCTTGGCTTTCGACCACGGTGAAGGCACCTGGCTGGTCACCGACAAGGGCGAGCGATATCTCGATTTCGCCGGCGGCATCGCCGTGAATTCGTTGGGCTACAGCCATCCGCATCTGGTCGCGGCCCTCACCGAGCAGGCCGCCAAGCTCTGGCACGTCTCCAATCTGTACGAGATTCCGGGACAGAGCCGGCTCGGCGAGCGGCTGGCCGACGCCAGCTTCGCCGACAAGGTGTTCTTCACCAATTCCGGCGCAGAGGCGCTCGAATGCGCCATCAAGACGGCGCGGCGCTACCACTTCGTCAACGGCCATCCCGAGCGCTACCGCACAATCACCTTCGAAGGCGCCTTCCACGGCCGCACCCTGGCGACCATCGCCGCCGGCGGCCAGTACAAGTATCTGGAAGGTTTCGGCCCCAAGGTCGACGGGTTCGACCAGGTCGGTTTCGACGATATGGATGCCGCCGAAAAGGCGATCACGCCTGAGACCGCGGCGATCCTGATCGAGCCGGTGCAGGGCGAGGGCGGCATCAGGCAAGTGCCGACGCAATCGCTGAAGCGCCTCAGGCAGCTCTGCGATCAGCACGGGCTGCTCCTGATTTTCGACGAGGTCCAATGCGGCGTCGGCCGCACCGGAAAGCTGTTCGCGCATGAGTGGGCGGGTGTCACACCCGACCTCATGGCGGTGGCCAAGGGCATCGGCGGCGGCTTCCCGATGGGTGCCTGCCTCGCCACCGACGAGGCGGCGGTCGGCATGACCGCCGGCGTGCACGGCACCACCTTCGGCGGCAATCCGCTGGCAATGGCGGTCGGCAACGCCGTGCTCGACGTGGTGCTGGAAGACGGCTTTCTCGAAGACGTCCGGCGCAAGGCACTGCTGTTGAAGCAGGGGCTCGCTGGCGTCGCCGACGAATTTCCGGATGTTATCGAAAGCATCAGGGGCACCGGCCTGATGCTCGGGCTTAAATGCGCGATGCCCAACACCAAAGTCACGGTGGCACTGCGTGACCAGCATCTCTTGACGGTTCCGGCCGGCGACAACGTTATCCGCCTGCTGCCGCCTCTCACCGTCACCGACGCCGAGATCCACGAAGCGCTCGAGCGCATTCGTGCCGGCGCCAAGAGCCTGGCGGATGCCATTGTCGCTGCCGCTGCGAAGTAATCCTGGAATTCCTGATGTCCCTTCGCCATTTCACCGATCTTTCCGCCGTTTCTGAAGGCGATCTGCGCTTCATGCTCGACGACGCAGCTGTGCGAAAGGCAAGGCTCAAGGCCGGCGAACGCAGCAAGCCGCTCGAAGGCAAGGTGCTGGCGATGATCTTCGACAAGCCGTCGACGCGCACGCGCGTGTCGTTCGACGTCGGCATGCGGCAGTTGGGTGGCGAGACGATCATGCTGACCGGCACCGAGATGCAGCTTGGCCGCTCCGAGACCATTGCCGACACGGCCAAGGTGCTGTCGCGCTATGTCGATGCCATCATGATCCGCACCACCTCGCATGACCGGCTGCTGGAACTGACGGAAAACGCTACGATCCCCGTCATCAACGGGCTGACCGACGAGACCCATCCCTGCCAGCTGATGGCCGACATCATGACCTTCGAAGAGCACCGCGGTCCGGTGGCCGGCAAGACGATCGCCTGGACCGGCGACGGCAACAACGTGCTGCATTCGCTGCTGGAGGCATCTGCGCGCTTCCATTTCAAGCTGAACGTCGCCGTGCCCGAGGGCAGCGAACCGGCCCAGAAGCATGTCGACTGGTCGAAAGCCAATGGCGGCAAGCTGAAATTCACCCGTTCGCCCGAGGAGGCCGTTCACGAGGCCGATTGCATCGTCACCGACTGCTGGGTGTCGATGGGCCAGGAGCACCGTGCCCGCGGCCACAATGTCTTCCTGCCCTATCAGGTCAATGCGGCACTGATGGCGAAAGCCAAGCCGGACGCGCTGTTCATGCACTGTCTGCCGGCGCATCGCGGTGAAGAGGTTACCGACGAGGTCATCGACGGACCGCATTCTGTGGTGTTCGATGAGGCCGAGAACCGGCTCCATGCCCAGAAGGCGGTCTTGGCCTGGTGCCTGGGCGCTTGATAAGGGCCGCCTTGATCCGGGCTGGCCTGATCTGCGCCGCGTTGATCCGGGCCGCCTTGATCCGGGAGTGGGTGGTGCCTATCTCAGGCGCATCACGCAAATCGAGCGCGTCTCGTCGCATGCGCCCCGGAGGGCGGCATCGCCGCGCCCCGGAGCTTTGTCATGTTGGAAACTCATCAATTGGCTGAACATAAACCCAAGCTCGGCGAATTCGGCTACGCTGGCGACGACCATGTCGTGCCGTTCGAGGTCGGCCCGCTCGACGTGCGCGGCCGCACCGTCCAGCTCGGGTCGATGCTCGACGCTATTCTCAGCCGCCACGACTATCCAGAGCCGGTCGCCCGGCTCCTGGCCGAAGCCTGTGTGCTGACGGTATTGCTCGGAACTTCGCTGAAGTTCGAGGGCAAGTTCATTCTGCAGACCCGTACCGACGGGCCGGTCGACATGCTGGTCGCGGATTTCTCCACGCCGCACGCGCTGCGCGCTTATGCCCGCTTCGATGCCGACCGGCTGCAGGCTTTGACTTCTGCCGGTGAGACGTCACCGCAGACGCTGCTCGGCAGCGGTGTCCTGGCGCTGACCATCGACCAGGGCGCCCACACGCAACGCTACCAGGGCATCGTCCAGCTCGACGGCGTCACGCTGGAAGATGCCGCACGCACCTATTTCCGCCAGTCGGAGCAGATTCCGACCGACCTCCGGCTTTCGGTTGCCAAGCTTCTGACGCCCGGCGTCGGCGGTGCCCGCGAGCAATGGCGGGCCGGTGGCCTGCTGGCACAGTTCCTGCCGCAGTCGGCGGAGCGCATGCGCGTACCCGACCTTCCCGGTGGCGACGGCGATCCGCGTGAGGAAATCCACGACCCGACCGACAATTCCTGGCAGGAGTTGCTGGCGCTGCTTGGTACTATTGAACCGACCGAGCTGATCGATCCGACGATCGGCGCCGAACGGCTGCTTTACCGGCTTTTCCACGAGCATGGCGTCCGCGTCTTCGGCGGGGTGCCGGTCGCCGACCAGTGCTCATGCTCGAGGGAGAAGATCCGCGGCATCCTCGAAGGCTTCTCCGCCGAGGAGATCAGGGACAGCACCGAGGATGGCAGCATTCACGTGGCCTGCGAATTCTGCTCGAAACAATATGACTTCGATCCGGCGGAATTTGCAGCGGCTCAATAGCGAGCGTCAGTGCGGCTGCCTTCGCAGAACTTGGATTCCCTCGCCCCGCAAGGCGGGGAGAGGAATCCAAGTGAACGTCAATTGACGGTGCGCCGCGTGCCCGGCAAATCGAGCGAGAAGGCGGGGATGGCGACGTCGAACGTCTCGCCCCGCTTGTTGCGCATTGTGTAGTGCCCGACCATGATGCCGGACGGGGTCGAGAGCGGGCATCCAGACGTATACTGATAGCTGTCGCCGGGGTTGAGTCCGGGTTGCTCGCCGACGACCCCGGGGCCGCGCACTTCCTCGACCTTGCCGGTGCCATCGGTAATGTGCCAGTAGCGTGACAGAAGCTGCACGAACTCGTCCGACTGATTGTCGATGGTCACCTGGTAGCCCCAGACATAGCGGTTTTGCGGCGGGTCGGAGTGATCCTCCAGATAGAACGGCCTGACCTGCACTTCGATGTTGCGGGTGACGGCGCTGTACATAAACTGCTCCAAAGCAATGTAGATGGAACTTTCGATGCTCAGCGCAGTTTGGTCAACGATGCGCGGCATCTTCTTGCCCGATCTCAAGCGCAGGTGCCGAAAAACAATGTCATTTGAGTGACACATGACAATGATGGTGTGCAGGCTTGTGCCGGGCGACTCAGCGTTTTGTCGAATTGTTGAAAACGGCCGTCATGCGGCCGGCATTTCTGGAGTGACCAGATCTCGATGGAACCGACATTCGCAGCCGCTCTCCTTTCCATAGCCCTCCTTCTTTCAAATCTCGCCAGCATCCTGTTAGCCTCGCTGAAGCTGAAGCGACCAGCCAAGATTGCACCGCCCGCGGCCAACGCGCCGCCGGTATCGATCGTCATCCCGGCGCGCGGCGTCGAGCCGTTTGCCGAAGAGACGCTGGAGCGCGCCTTCTCCCTCGACTGGCCGCGCTACGAACTCATCTTCTGCGTCGCCCATGCCGACGACCCGGTAGTCAAGCCGATCAACGCCGCAATGGCGCGCTTTCCAGCTATTCGCGCCCGTCTTCTAGTCGGTGACGACCGCATCAGCGGCAATCCAAAACTCAACAATTGCGTGAAGGGTTGGGAGGCGGCGCATTATCGCTGGGTCATCCTTGCCGATTCCAACGTGCTTATGCCGAGCGATTACGTCCAGCAGCTGCTGGCGGCCTGGCGGCACGACACCGGCCTCGTCTGCTCGACGCCGATCGGCTCGCGGCCGGACGGTTTCTGGGGGGAGGTCGAATGCGCCTTTCTCAACACGCTGCAGGCACGCTGGCAGTACGCTGGAGAGGCGCTCGGCCTCGGCTTCGCCCAGGGCAAGAGCATGTTGTGGAACAAGCCGATGCTCGACGCCAATGGCGGCATCCGCGCGCTTGCCGCCGAGATCGCCGAGGACGCCGCCGCGACCAAGCTCGTCAACCGACTCGGACTGCGGGTCAATCTTGTCGCCTCGCCATTCGAACAGCCGCTCGGCCGGCGCACGCTTGGCGAGATCTGGTCGCGGCAGGCGCGCTGGGCGCGGCTGCGCCGCGTCACCTTTGCACTGTTCTTTGCCCCCGAGATCCTGATCGGCGCGGCGCCGCCGCTGGTGCTTGCGCTGGTTGCCGCGGCTGATGCCGGCGTCAGCCTGCCGGCCACCGCCACCGCCGTGCTGGCCGCGGCCTACCTGCCGGAATGCGCCTTGGCCTCGGCCAAGGGGTGGCACCTGTCGCTGCGCACCATCCCGGCGATGATGGTTCGCGACTGCATGCTGCCGGCGATATGGGCGCGCGGATGGCTGAGCGGCGCCGTCGATTGGCGAGGCAATGTGATGACTATCCAGACCAAGGCCGTCGCGGAGCTGGAAGAGACCCCGTCCGGCGCCTGATCGGCGCGTCCCCGCTCGCCTCTGTTCGGCCAGCCCTTATCCGGCAGCTCTCAGCGCCTGCTCGATGTCTTCGAGCAGATCGTCGGTGTCCTCAAGGCCGACTGACAGCCTGAGCGTGCCCGGTCCGATGCCGAGCTCGGCGCGGGCCTCATCGGTCAAGTTCTTGTGCGTCGTCGTCGCCGGATGGGTGATCAGGCTCTTGGCGTCGCCGAGATTGTTGGAAATCAGCACGACGTCGAGTGCGTTCTGGAAGGCAAAGGCCGCCTGCTTGCCGCCCTTCACATCCAGGCAGATCAGCGTCGAGCCGCCCGACATCTGCTTCTTGACCACGGCCGCTTGCGGGTGGTCGGCGCGGCCGGGATAGATGACGCGGGCGATTTGCGGGCGCTCGGCGAGGAAATCCGCGATGCGGCCGGCACTTTCCGTCTGCTGGCGTACGCGCAGCGGCAGCGTCTCCAGGCCTTTCAGCAGCGTCCAGGCATTGAAGGGCGAGAGGCTCGGGCCGGTGTGACGGAAATAGTCATGCAGGTTCTCGTCGATCCATTTCTTGTCCGACAGGACGATGCCGCCAAGACAGCGCCCCTGGCCATCAATATGCTTGGTCGCGGAGTAGACGACGATGTGGGCGCCGAGCTGCAGGGGTTTCTGCTGCAAGGGCGTGGCGAAGACATTGTCGACGATCAGCCTGGCGCCAATCGAGTTGGCAAGTGCGGCGACGGCGGCGATGTCGACCACTTCCAGCGTCGGATTGGTCGGGCTTTCCAGGAAGAACAGTTTGGTGTTCGGCTTGACCGCTTTTTGCCAATTGGCGATGTCTGTGCCGTCGACCAGCGTTGCCTCGATGCCATATTTCGGCGCCAGCGTCTCGATCACCCAGCGGCAGGAGCCGAACAGTGCGCGCGCCGCCACGATATGGTCGCCAGCCTTGGCGCTGCACAGCAATGCTGCCGTCACCGCCGCCATGCCGGATGCAGTGGCGCGCGCGTCCTCGGCTCCTTCCAGCGCGCACATGCGTTTTTCAAACATGTCCACGGTCGGATTGGCATAACGCGAATAGATGAAGCCCGGCTCCTCGCCCTTGAAGCGGGCTTCCGCCGCTTGCGCCGTCTCGTAGACATAGCCTTGGGTGAGATACATCGCCTCGGAGGTCTCGCCGAAGCCAGAACGCAGCGTCCCGGTATGCACGAGTGCGGTCTGAGGCTTCCAGTCGCGCTTCTTGGTCATCATTCTATCCAAACACCAAAATTGGTCCAAACAACAAAAAACCGGTCGCGAAAGTCGCAACCGGTCCATATGGCCTTGCGGCCCGACGGTCCTTTAGCGACTTGTTTAACGTGGCTGCAAGCCGACCGGCCAAATCACCACGGGATAACGAGCTTTAGACCCGCGCCACGCTTGCGTCAATTGCCGGCATGATTAAGAGGGTTGTACCAAGCAGGTGCCAAAGGCGTCCACGGTCGGACCTGCGACAGAACAAGACCTCGCCCGGCGTTCGAACGGAGCCAGACCCTTGCGGCAGACAGGCATTCTTCCCGATCAGGATATTTCCGCGCTGTTCCAGACGGGCGCGCTGAAATCGACGCGCACGCTCGATGCCGATCAGATCCAGCCGGCCAGCCTTGACCTCAGGCTCGGCGACAAGGCCTGGCGGGTGCGTGCTTCCTTCTTGCCCGGCCCGGACCACAGAGTTGTCGACAAGCTCGACCGGCTGAAGCTGCACGAGATTAACCTCGCCGAAGGTGCTGTGCTGGAAACCGGCTGCGTCTACATCGTGCCGCTGCTCGAAAGCCTGGCGCTGCCCGCGCATATTTCGGCTTCGGCCAACCCGAAGAGCTCGACCGGGCGGCTCGATATCTTTACCCGGGTGATGACCGACCGTGGCCACGAGTTCGACAAGATCGCCGCCGGCTATGAAGGCCCGCTCTATCTGGAGGTCAGCCCGCGCACCTTCCCGATTGTGGTGCGGACAGGCTCGCGGCTGTCGCAGATCAGGTTCCGCACTGGCAATGCGCTCTTGTCGGAAAGCGAGCTGCACGAACTGCACCGCGCCGAGATGCTGGTCGCCACCGAACCGCCCAACATCTCAGGCGGCGGCATCGCGCTGTCGATCGACCTCGACGGCGACAAGGATGGGCTGGTCGGCTATCGCGGCAAGCACCACACCGGTCTGGTCGACGTCGACAAGCGCGCCGCGCAGGATGTCGTCGATTTCTGGGAGCCGCTCTACAAGAGCGGCGCCGGCGAACTGGTGCTCGATCCGGACGAATTCTATATTCTGGTGTCGCGCGAGGCGGTGCATGTGCCGCCGCTCTACGCCGCCGAAATGACGCCCTTCGATCCGCTGGTCGGCGAGTTCCGCGTCCATTATGCCGGTTTCTTCGACCCGGGTTTCGGCCATTCGGCGTCGGGCGGCACCGGCAGCCGGGCGGTGCTCGAGGTGCGTAGCCACGAAGTGCCGTTCATCCTCGACCACGGCCAGATCGTCGGACGGTTGGTCTACGAGCACATGCTGAAACGGCCGCAAGCGCTCTACGGCACAGACCTCGGCTCGAACTATCAGGCGCAGGGCCTGAAACTGTCCAAGCATTTCCGCGCCGCGCGCTGAGGTTGGAACAGCCAATCTCCCCCCTCGTGGGGGAGATGCCCGGCAGGGCAGAGGGGGGCGCGAAGGATCGCGGCCTTCGTGTTGAGGCAGGTGAAAACTTCCGAAGGCCGAGCTTTGATGAGTTGAGACGCTGGCGGGACAGCGCCCCCCTCTGGCCTGCCGGCCATCTCCCCCACGAGGGGGGAGATCACGCTCTCATCGACGCCTCAAAGCGCCTTCACGGCGACCTTCACCGGCTGCTCGATTTCGAGCGGGTTGCGCAGAGGCAGGCCGAAATCCTGCGCCTCGATCTCGAATACGTCACCGGCCTCGGTCCTGATGCCGTCGGCGAAGGACAGCGTCGCCGTGCCGAACATGTGTACATGCACGTCGCCCGGCTGGCGGAAGGCCGAGTATTTGAAGTGGTGATGCTCGAGATTGCCAATGGTGTGCGACATGTTCGCCTCGCCCGACAGGAACGGCTTTTCCCAAAGCAGCTTGCCGTCGCGCAGGATGCGTGAAGCGCCGCGGATATCGGAGGGCAGATCGCCGATCAGGATTTCCGGCCCGAACGAAGCGTTGCGCAGCTTGGAATGGGCAAGGAAGAGATAGTTCACGCGCTCGGTGACGTGGTCGGAAAACTCGTTCGACAGCGTGAAGCCGACGCGGAACGGGGCGCCGTCGTCGCCGATCACATAGATACCGGCGATTTCCGGCTCCTCGCCGGCATCCTGGGCGAAGGCCGGCGACATAAGCGGCGCCCCGGGCGCCACTGCCATGGTGCCATTGCCCTTGTAGAACCATTCCGGCTGCACGCCGGTCTGGCCCTTCGCCGGCTTGCCGCCCTCAAGCCCCATGCGGAACATCTTCATGGAATCGGTCAGCTGTTGCTCGCCGTCCGTGCTGAGCTTCTTGTGCATGGAATCGCGGGTCGCGGCGGAGCCGAGGTGCGTCAGCCCGGTGCCGGTGAGATGGAGATGCGCCGGATCGGGATGGTTGATCGGCGACAGCAGCCGCCCCTTCTTGTAGGCTGCGTCGAGATCGACGGTTTCGCTGAAGCCCTTGCGCTCGATCAGGGCGACAAGCCCGCTGCCGGTGCGCGCGGCCTCCATCGCCAGCGAATAGACGCTGCGGGCGCCGTTGATGACGCGGGTCTTGCCGCCGTTGCGGGCAACGACGCGGATCGTCTCGGCGTCGTCGAGGATCTGTGAGATCAGCATGGTAACCCTCTCTGAATTGCGGGCTGGCCTGCCTTTCTCGGCAAACCCTACCCTGCGCGGCCCGGACCCTGTCCGCGCCTCGGTTGAAATTCTTCGTCCGGATTGCGCTCGCGGATCAGGTCCCTCGGGGGACTTTTTTGCGCCGCCCGGCAGCGCCGCGATGTGACCCGTATGCCTCCTGGTTGCCTCTCAAGCCTTGTTCTTGTTGTAGACGTCGAAGACGACGGCGCCGAGCAGCACCAGGCCTTTCACCACCTGCTGCCAGTCGACATTGACGCCCATGATCGACATGCCGTTGTTCATGACGCCCATAATGAAACCGCCGACCACCGCGCCGATGACCTGGCCGACGCCGCCCATCGCCGAAGCGCCACCGATGAACACCGCGGCGATGACGTCGAGCTCGCTGCCGAGGCCGGCCGCCGGCACAGCCTGCCCCAGGCGCGCGGCGATAATCAGGCCGCCGAGTGCCGACAGCACGCCCATATTGATGAACACCATCAACGTCAGCCGTTCGGTCTTGATGCCCGATAGCTGGGCTGCCTTGGCGTTGCCGCCCATCGCATAGATGCGACGGCCGATCGTCATGCGTTTGGTAACGAAGACGAATAACGCGATCAGCACGCCCATCACCATGAGAACGATTGGAAGGCCCCTGTAGGTGGCGAATTGGTAGACGAGAAACAGCGCCAGCGCGCTGATCACCAGGGTCTTGACGACGAACAGCGAGAAGGGCTCGGCTTCGTAGCCATGCTTCTCGCGGGTGCGCCGTGCCCTGAGCCCGAAATAGGCATAGGCGAGCACGGCGACGAGGCCGATCACAATCGTCGTCAGGTGCAGCGTCAGGCCGCTGCCGACAATGGTTTTGCCGGCGGCGTTGACGGTTGGCGGTATCAGCGTCAATGGGCCGATCAGGTCCGGAATGAAGCCGGAACTGAGCGCCTTGAAGCCGACGGGGAGCGGCCCCACGGAAGACCCGCCACCCAGCAGCGCCTGGCAGATGCCGCGGAAGATCAGCATGCCCGCCAGTGTGACGATGAAGCTCGGTATTCGGTGATAGGCAATCCAGTAGCCTTGTGCCGCGCCGATTGCGCCACCGACGATCAGGCAGATGATCGACACCACCAGCGGATTGCTCAACGGGCCAAGCGGCCAGATGACCATCATCATCGCCGCCAGCGCACCGATGAAGCCGGCGACGGAGCCGACGCTGAGATCGATATGGCCCGAAACGATCACCAGAAGCATGCCCAGCGCCATCACGATGATGAAGCTGTTCTGCTGAACCAGATTGCTGAGGTTCACCGGCTTGAACAGCGTTCCGGACGTGGTGAACTGGAAGAACACCATGATTGCGATCAACGCCAGCACCAACCCGTATTCGCGCAGGTTGGTGACCAGCGCCGAGACGGCAATGCGAGGTCCCTGTTGTAGGTCCTGGGCAACGCCGGTTTGCGGCCCGGGAGCGCTTTCGGTGCTCATGATGCTTTTCCTTCTCCGCGGACGATGGCGCGCATTATCTTTTCCTGGCTGGCGTCGCTTGCCGCCATTTCGCCGACGATGCGTCCTTCGTTCATGACGTAGATGCGGTCGGTGATGCCGAGCAGTTCGGGCATTTCCGACGAGATGACGATGATTGCCTTACCCTCGGAGGCGAGACGCGCGATGATCGTATAGATTTCATACTTGGCCCCGACGTCGATACCGCGCGTCGGCTCGTCGAGGATCAGCACTTCCGGATTGGCGAACAGCCATTTCGACAGCACCACCTTCTGCTGATTGCCGCCAGAAAGGTTGCCGGTCATCTGGTAGACGCTCGAGGCGCGGATATTGGTCCTGCCGCGATAGTCATTGGCGACTGAAAGCTCGCGCAAATCGTCGATCACGCCATGGCGCGAGACGCCGGGCAGGTTGGCCAGCGTGATGTTGTGCTTGATATGGTCGATCAAGTTGAGACCGTAGGTCTTGCGGTCCTCGGTAACATAGGCGATGCCGTGTTCCACCGCCTTGCTCACCGACGAGACATCGATCGGCTTGCCGTCAAGGAACACCTCGCCGGTGATGCGGCGGCCATAGGACCGGCCGAACAGGCTCATGGCAAACTCGGTCCGGCCGGCGCCCATGAGCCCGGCAATGCCGACGACTTCGCCCTTGCGGGCGTTGAGGTTGATACCCTTGATGACCTGCCGCTCGGCATGGATGGGGTGGTAGACCGACCAGTTTTTCACTTCGAGCACGGTCTCGCCGATCTTCGGCTCGCGCGGCGGATAGCGGTCGTCGAGCGAACGGCCGACCATCGAGGTGATGATGCGGTCCTCCGAGATGTCCTTCTTGGCCAGCGTCTCGATGGTCCGGCCGTCACGGATGATCGTGACCTTGTCGGCGACCCGGTTCACCTCGTTGAGCTTGTGCGAGATCAGGATCGAAGTGATGCCCTGCCGCTTGAATTCGAGCAGCAGATCGAGCAGCGCCTGGCTGTCTTTTTCGGACAAGCTCGCCGTTGGCTCGTCGAGAATGAGCAACTTCACTTCCTTGCTGAGCGCCTTGGCGATCTCGACCAGCTGCTGCTTGCCGACGCCGATATTGGTGATCAGCGTGTTGGGGTCCTCCTTGAGGCCGACCTTCTTGAGCAGGGCGCTGGTGCGCGCCTCATTGGCATTCCAGTCGATGACGCCGTATCTGGCGTGCTCGTTGCCAAGAAAGATGTTTTCGGCAATCGACAGCATCGGCACCAGCGCAAGCTCCTGGTGGATGATGACGATGCCCTTGCGCTCGCTGTCATGGATGCCTTTGAAATGGCACTCATCGCCGCGATAGATGATCTGGCCGTCATAGGTGCCGGACGGATACACGCCCGACAGCACCTTCATCAGCGTCGACTTGCCGGCGCCGTTCTCGCCGACCACGGCATGGATCTCGCCTTCCTCGACCATGAGCTTGACGTTCGACAGCGCCTTGACGCCGGGAAACGTCTTGGTGATGTCGCGCATCTCCAAAATCGTCGATGCCATTGAGAATACCACTCCTGCGAGGTCCGCAAACAATACCGGGCTGGCTCGCCAACGAAAAGGGGCCCTGCCTGCGCAGGACCCCAGGCTTTGTAACCGCGATTACTTCAGTTCTTCGGCCTTGATGTAGCCGGAGTCGACCACCAGGGCCTGATAGTTCGACTTGTCGACATCATGCGGCGTCAACAGGATCGACGGAACGACCTTGACGTCGTTGTTGTAGGTCTTGGTGTCGAGGCCTTCCGGCTTGCCGCCAGAGAGCACCTTATCGACGAGTTCGACCGTCGCCTTGGCGAGTTCGCGGGTGTCCTTGAACACCGTCGAATACTGTTCGCCGGCGATGATCGCCTTGACCGAAGCGGTCTCGGCGTCCTGTCCGGTGACGATCGGCCATGGCTGATCGGCGGTGCCGTAGCCTACGGCGCGCAGCGAAGCGATGATGCCGCGCGACAGGCCGTCATAGGGCGAGAGCACGCCATCGACGCGGCTGCCGTCCGAATAGTTGGCGGAGAGCAGATTGTCCATGCGGGCCTGGGCGGTGGCGGCCAGCCAGCGCAGCGTGCCGACCTTGTCCATGCCCATCTGGCCGGACTTGATCTTGATCGAGCCGTCGTCGATCATCGGCTGCAGGACAGACATCGCACCATTGTAGAAGAAAAAGGCGTTGTTGTCGTCGGGCGAGCCGCCGAACAATTCGACGTTCCACGGTTTGGTGCTTGGGAAGCGCTCCTTGAGGCCCTTGACCAGGGAATTCGCCTGGATGACGCCGACGCCGAAATTGTCGAAGGTGGTGTAATAATCGACATTTGGCGTCTTCTTGATCAGGCGGTCGTAAGCGACGACGACGACGCCTGCGTCATTCGCCTTCTGCAGCGCATCGCCCATCGTGGTGCCGTCGATCGAAGCGATGATCAGCGCCTTCGGGCCCTTGGTGATTTCGTTTTCCAGCTGGCTGAGCTGGTTCGGAATGTCGTCCTGCGCGTATTGCAGGTCGACAGTGTAGCCCAGAGCCTCGAGCTGGGACTTGACGGCGTCGCCGTCGTTGATCCAGCGCTGCGAGGTCTTGGTAGGCATCAGCACGCCGATCAGGCCTTCGCCCGCCTGCGCCGGCAGCGTCATAGCCGCGATGCCTAGGGCCGCGACGGCGGCCAGTGTCTTGATAATCTTCACATTAACTCTCCCTGGTTGATGGACGCGTACCCTTGGGTTTCGTGGGCCGCGCAATCGTGCAGGAGCGCCAAACGCGCCGCTGCCGTCAATCGATCTCCGGTATCCTCCCAATCGGCCCCGAAACTCTGGTTTCAATCGATACGAGTTTTCCCTCGTCGCCGATCGTCAGGTATCAGGACGCGCGAAGGGTGTGTCGCTTTGCCATAACTGTCAAATGCGATCTTTGATGGTTGCTATATCGAAACCGATATGGCTAAAGCTAGTGGCGAGGCTGCCGGGTGATCAGCCGGGGCGGCCGGCGCAGAAGTAGGGAAAAATCATGGCGGCGCTGCGAAATCCTGGCGGAATATCAGCCGGTTACGATGAAATCCCGGGCGATGGCGGAACCTTGCTGCGCAGCGGCTTGAGCCTGCGTCACATGCGCATGATCGCGGCCCTCGACGAGCACGGGCGGGTGAGTGCCGCGGCCCAGGTCATGAACATCTCGCAGCCGGCGGCCTCGCGCATGATCGCCGAAATGGAGGCCGTGCTCGATGTCAAGCTCTGCGAAAGGCTGCCGCGCGGCATTACGCTGACGCCTTATGGCAAGGCGTTGGCACGGCGCGCGCGATCGATCCTGCTCGAGATGCGCGAGGTTGACCGCGAGATTTTCGAGCTCAAGGCGGGCAAGGGCGGCTCGGTGTTCCTGGGCGCGGTGACAGCACCGGCGATCGAGCTGGCGGTGCCGGCGATCCGTGAGATCCGGCGCCTCTATCCGCGCATCGAAATCACCATGCAGGTCGAGACCTCGAACGTGCTGGCGCGCGAGCTGATCGCCTCCCGCCACGATTTCATCATCGCCCGCATCCCAGACGACCTCAATCCGCGGCTGTTCGAAGCGCGAGTCATCGGCGTCGAGAAGGCCTGCCTGATCGTGCGCCGCGGCCACCCGCTGACCAAGGGCAAGGCGGTGCGGCTGGAAGACACCGCCGCCTATGACTGGGTCTTCCAGTCGGGCGGCTCGCCGCTGCGCCAGGCGATGGAAAGCAACTTCTTGAACCGCAACATCGCGCTGCCGGACCGCATCCTCAACACCAGTTCGCTGCTATTGACTCTGGTCATGGTCGCGCAATCCGACGCCATCGCGCCGGTGTCGGTCCAGGTCGCGAAGTTCATCCAGAACCCCGAAGGCCTGGCCGGCGCTATCGATGTCGTCCAGACTGAGTTCGACATCGAGGTCAGGCCTTACAGCCTGATCACGGTAAAGAACCGCGCGCTGTCACCGGCAGCCAAGATGCTGCACGATTTTATTTTGCGGGAGGTGGGCTGAGGGTTGGAGCGGGTAGCGGGCGCATTCCGTGGCCAGCCAGACGACCAGACGGGCCCGCCTGAGCGGCGCCGGTGCACGTTGGCAATACCGCGTGATGCTCAAAAAAAGCCCGCCAGCAGACGCCAGCGGGCCAAGGGTAGACTTTCCGGTTGGGGTCATTCGAGGCCCCGCCGACCCTCAATGTGAGATATTCCACGAACTGGCACATCGGCCAAACAGATGAAAGACGGCCAGCCGGCTGCAAAAAAATGCCTGTGAAGCCGCTGGTTTTCAGCCTGGCCAGAACAAGTGCAATGCACCGGGGCAAAAGCTGGAGCGGGTAGCGGGAATCGAACCCGCGCGTTCAGCTTGGGAAGCTGACAAGCTACCATTACATCATACCCGCGCTGGTTCCTCCGATATCATGGCCCGGCGCCGATGCGCAATCCGATTTGAGGCGCCGCCTTGATGCAGCGCGGGCGACTGCGTATTTCTTGGCATGTGCCCGAATCGCGGCACCCGACTGTGGAGACAGGCCCTTGTCCGCACTGAACCGCTTTCTCGGCGATACGCCGCTCCGGGTGATCCTGAAGCTGCTCGTGGTGTCGTTTCTCGTCGGCCTGGTCATGAACGCTTTCGGCTGGTCGCCGATGGACGTGCTTTACGGCATCCGCAAATTCTTCATCGACCTGTGGAATTTAGGCTTCCACGCCATCGACCGCTTCCTCGGCTACATCCTGCTCGGTGCCGCGATCGTCGTGCCGGCCTTCATCCTGCTCAGGATCGCTAACTACCGGAAGTGAATTTTCAGGCGTAGGCAGCGGCCACTTCGAACAGGATGGCATGGCGTGCGGCGAGTGCTGCGACATCGGTCGAATAGCCGCCGCCGATGACGCCGCACACCGGTATGCCAAGCGTGCGGAAATGGCGGATCACCATATCGTCGCGAGCGCGCAGCCCGTCATCCGTGAGCGACAACCTGCCGAGCCGGTCCTCGGCATGGACGTCGACCCCGGCATTGTAGAAGACGAGATCCCAGCGCGCTCGCACCGACAACTCGGGCAGGATGGCGCCCAGCCGCTCCAGATAGGCTGCATCGCCGGTTCCGTCGTGCAGGGCGATATCGTGATCGGAGGCGATCTTGCGCGCGGGGTAGTTGCGGTCGCCATGCATGGAGAAGGTGAACACGCGCGGCTCGTCGTTCAGGATATCCGCTGTTCCGTCGCCCTGATGCACGTCGAGGTCGACGACCAGGATGTTTTGGACAGCAGCTTCGGCGAGCAGCACCAGCGCAGCCACGGCCACGTCATTGAGGGTGCAGAAGCCGGCGCCTTGCGCGCGCCGCGCGTGATGGCTGCCGCCGGCGGTGTTGCAGGCGATGCCGTTCAGCAAGGCCAGCCGCGCTGCCAGCACCGTGCCGGCCGTGGCGAGCTGCGCCCTCAGCGAAACCCGCTGTCCAATGGGGAAACCGATCTCGCGCTCGATCCTCACCGGCACGTCGCAGGCGAGCACCTGGTCGACATAGTCTGCCGCGTGGGCAAGCTTCAGCCATGATGGCCGCGCAGCCTCCGGCATGTTGAGCGCCTCGGGCCGCGCCAGGCCGCGTGCCCGCAAGGCGTCCATCAGCAGCGGATATTTGCTCATCGGGAAGCGGTGGTTGACGGCGAAGCCGGCGTCGTAGTCGGGATGATGAACGATCTGCAAGGGCATGGGGCGGCCGGTGCACCAGAGGCGGGTTTCGGTTGACCACAATGGGGTGGATGGTTGCGCGAGGTCCGCAAACTGGGGCACATCGGCTAGCCGATCAAGCCGCAACAGGAAGCGACACGCGTTTGGAGCAGGCTTTACCCACCGAAGTCCACGCCACCGAAGCCAGGGCATTCGTCGTCACCAACCGCTCGGTGCTCGCCATCGCCGTGCCGATGACGCTTGCCTATCTGACGACGCCGTTGCTCGGAATTGTCGACACGGCGGTGGTCGGACAGTTCGGCGATGCCGCCCTTCTCGGCGGCCTGGCGGCCGGCGCCCTGATCTTCGACGTCGTTTTCACGACCTTCAACTTCCTGCGCTCCGGCACCACCGGCCTCGTCGCCCAGGCCTTCGGGCGCGGCGATGCGCTGGAGGAGCAGGCGGTGTTCTGGCGCGCCGTGCTGATCGCGGTCGTCGCCGGCTTCGTGCTTGCCGCGCTTGCGCCGCTGGTTTCCACCGCCGGGCAATGGTTCATTGGCGCCGAACCGCGCGTCAGCGCGGCGATGGACGTCTATATCCGCACCAGGATGCTCGCAGCACCGTTCTCGCTGATCAATTACGCCATCCTCGGTTACGTGCTGGGGCGCGGCGAAGGCGGGCTCGGGCTGATGCTGCAATTGATACTGAACGGCATCAACATCGCCCTCTGCTTCCTGCTTGGCCTGGAGCTCGGCTGGGGCGTTGCCGGCGTTGCCTGGGCGACGCTCACCGGCGAATTCGTCGCCATGCTGCTTGGTCTCGCCATTGTCGGCCGGCGCTTTTGGGCGGCGCCCAGGTTGCCGCGCCACCGCGTCCTCGATCTGCCGGCATTCCTGCGCATGATGTCGCTCAATCGCGATATCATGATCCGCTCCTTTTCGCTGCTCGCCGCCTTCGCGCTGTTCACGCGACAAGGCGCACAATTCGGCACTCTGACGCTGGCCGCCAACGCCGTGCTGATGAACCTGTTCCTGGTTGCCGGCTATTTCCTCGATGGTTTCGCCACCGCCGCTGAACAGCTCGCCGGGCGCGCCATAGGCGCCCGTGCCGCCACGGCGTTTGACCAGGCGGTGCGGCTGACGCTGCTTTGGGGGCTCGGTCTGGCAGGCGCGGCGACGCTCTTCTTCCTGCTGGAGGGCACCGATCTCGTCGCCGTGATCACGACCTCGACGGACGTCCGCGCCATTGCCGATATCTACTTGCCCTGGGCGGCGTTCACCGCGCTCAGCGGCGCGCTGGCTTTCGAGATGGACGGGGTTTTCATCGGCGCGACATGGTCGCGCGACATGCGCAACATGATGCTGGTGTCATTCCTGGCGTTCAGCGCCGCGCTGCTGATCCTGGCGCCGGCCTTCGGCAATCACGGCTTGTGGGCGGCGTTGCATGTCTTCCTGCTGGTACGCGGCTTCAGCCTGCTCGCCATATTGCGGCTGCGGGTGCGAACGGCCTTTGGCTGATCGCTAAAGCGGTTTCGCCGCCCATTGATCGAGGCGGCTGTCGCGAAGCTCGCGCAGCGACTTCAGCCCTTGACTGTCCATGAAACGGGCCATGCCGGAAAGAATGCGCCCCGGTAGCGCCGGCCCAGCATAGATCATCCCGGTATAGAGCTGGACGAGATCGGCGCCGGCACGGATCTTTTCCAGCGTCGTCTCGGCGGAATCGACGCCGCCGACGCCGATGACGGCAGGATCCCGGCCAAGCAGTTTCCGCATTTTTGCCAGCACGGTGGTTGAGCGCTCGAATAACGGTTTTCCCGAAAGCCCGCCCGCCTCGCCGGCAAAATCGTTGCTGCGCAGTCCCGCCCGCGCGATCGTGGTGTTGGAGACGATGACGCCGTCTATTTTCTTCTCAGTGACCTCGGCGGCAATGTCCTCCAGCTCGCCCTCGACCAGATCCGGCGCGATCTTGAGGAAGACGGGCGGTTTTGCCGGTGCCGCCGCACGCGCAGCCATGACCCGCGACAGGAGCTCGCCAAGCTGTTCGCGCGCCTGCATGTTGCGCAGGCCCGGCGTGTTCGGCGAGGAGATATTGATTGTCAGATAGCTGGCGTATCGCGCGAACCGGATCACGCCGCGCTCATAATCGCCGACGCGGTCGGCGCTGTCCTTGTTGGCGCCGATGTTGATGCCGACGATGCCGGGGCGGCCTTTTCGGGCGGCAAGACGCTTCTCTGCGGCAGCGTGGCCTTCATTGTTGAAGCCCAGCCGGTTGATTACCGCCCCGTCCGAAGGCAGCCGGAAGATGCGTGGCTTCGGATTGCCCGTCTGCGGCAGCGGTGTGATGGTGCCGACCTCGGCGAAGCCGAAGCCCAGGCCGAGCAGCGCGTCCGGCACTTCGGCATTCTTGTCGTAACCCGCGGCCATGCCGAGCGGGTTCGGGAAGTCGAGCCCGCAAAGGCTGACCTTTAGCCTGTTGTCCTGCGGCGGGCGACCGGCGACCGGCAGACCGCATCTCAGCGCGGCAATCGACAGCCCATGCGCGGTTTCCGGATCGAGCGTGAACAGCAGTTTCTGGCCGATCCGGTCGAACGCGCTCATTCGGCCCCCATCGCCGGGAATTCATGCCGGCCGTCGGGGCCGAGCGGCAATGCCCGCACCGAGACGACCGCATCGAGGCCGAGCCCGCAATAGAGATGCGGGAACAAGGCGCCGCCGCGCGAGACCTCATATTTCAGCGCATGGCCGAGGCGCGCGCTATCGACGGCAACCAGCAGCAACCCGGCCTGGCCGGCGAAATGTTTTGCTGCCGTTTCCCGGACCTGCCCGGCGGTGGAAAAATGGATGAAGCCGTCGGCGACGTCGATCGGCGCGCCGGTGAAGCGGCCTTCTCTTTCAGCCTCGCGCCACAGCGCCTCGGGAACTATCTTGTAGATGATCTCGGACATCGTTGCGCTATAGTCCGAACAGGCCATGCGGGGAAGGGGCAAGCGGGTTTCGCAGGCTCCGAACTCTTCCCCATTTCAGGCGCAAACATGTGATAGATTGAGCCAACTGGCTCATGGAGGAAAACATGCGTCTGAAACACGTCTTGATCCCCGCAGCACTGATCCCGCTTGTCGCGGCGTCGGCCTTTTCCGAGGAGGCCGATCGCTACCGGCTGGAAAAATCGGCAAATGGCTATGTGCGCATGGATACGCAAACCGGCGCCATGTCGCTCTGTGAGGAGCGCTCCGGTCAGCTTGTCTGCAAGACCGCGGCCGACGAACGTGCCGCCTTCCAGGATGAGGTCGACCGGCTGAAAAATTCGGTGAAGGCGCTCGACGAACGCGTCGCCAAGCTCGAAAATTCGCTCGCCGCGCGTTTCGAATCGACTTTGCCCAGCGAGGACGATTTCAACAAGACGATGGGCTACATGGAGCGCTTCCTGCGCAGCTTTATGGACATCGTCAAGGACATGGACAAGGACGAAGACGGCGCCAAGCCCAATTCGCAAAAGACCTAGGCAATTCGCAAAAAAGACCTGGGGCGGGAATAGCAAGCCGGCCACGCCGAACAGCAGGCGTTGCGTTATGATCGTTCAGATCCTGCAAGGCGGAAAATCGCCAACGGGATTCGGGGAGGGATATCACCGTTGGGCTACACATTCGTCATTGCCGACGATCATCCGCTTTTTCGCGGTGCATTGAGGGAGGCACTCGCGGGCATCGGCGACGTTGCCGCCATTCACGAGGCCGGCGATTTCGAAAGCGCCAAGGCGCTGGTCCTGGCCAATGAGGATGTCGATCTGGTGCTGCTCGATCTCTCGATGCCGGGCGCAAGCGGTCTTTCCGGCCTGATTTCGTTGCGCGGCATCCATCCGGCGGTGCCGATGATGGTGGTCTCGGCGCATGACGATCCGGTGACGATCCGGCGCGCGCTCGATCTCGGCGCCTCCGGCTTCATCTCCAAATCGGCCAGCATGGAGGAGATCCGCAATGCGGTGCAGTCGGTGCTCGCAGGTGATATCGCCGCACCCGCCGGGGTCGATCTCGGCGTCGAGCGCGATCCCGAGATTTCGGACCTGATCAAGCGCCTGCAGGCGCTGACTCCACAGCAGACGCGCGTGCTTGGCATGCTGGCGGAAGGGCTGCTCAACAAGCAGATCGCCTATGAGCTCGGGGTCTCCGAAGCGACGATCAAGGCGCATGTGTCGGCCATCCTGCAGAAACTCGGCGTCGACAGCCGCACCCAGGCGGTCATCCTTTTGTCCAAAATCGGCAGCGACCCGCTGCAGACGGCCGGCTGATTCCTATTCGGCCGCCGGCGCCAGCGGCCTGACCCTGGCCATCATCGAGCGCAGCATTGCCGGTTTCAGCGGTTTGCTGATCACCGGCACGTCGAGCCTGCCGGCAGCGGCGCGAACCTCGCTGGAGCGGTCGGCGGTGACCAGCACCGCCGGCAGGTCCTCGCCATGGATCGCACGCAACTGGGCGATCAATTCGAGGCCGGTCCTGTTGTCGAGATGATAGTCGGCAAGCACGATGTCCGGCCGATGCATGCCGGACCTGTCGAGGTCCTCCGCGCCGGAAAGCGTGTCGACGCTGCAGCCCCAGCCCTCGAGCAGGAGCCGCATGCCGTCGAGGATGCGGGCGTCGTTGTCGATGCAGAGCACATTGAGCCCGGCAAGCGAGGCCGCGGCACGGGCAGGGGGCTTCGCCTCGGCCTCCCGCCGCGGTGCCTGCACGGCTGCCACCGGCAGCAGCACGGAAAAGCGTGTGCCCTTGCCGGGGTTGGAGAAGATCCGGATTTCGAGCCGCAGGACGCGGGCGATGCGGTCGACGATGGAGAGCCCCAGGCCGAGGCCTTCCGCGTCGCGAGCGCCCTCGTCCAGCCGGGTGAATTCGCGAAACACGGTGTTCAGCTTGTCGCCGGCAATGCCGATGCCGGTGTCGATCACCTGGATCTCGGCCAGTTCGCCGCGCCGCCGCACGCCGACCAGGATGCGGCCATGGCGCGTATACTTGATGGCGTTTGAGACCAGGTTCTGGATCAGCCGGCGCAGCAGATTGCGGTCCGTCATGACGCTGAGCGACGACGGCATGATCGAGAGCTCGAGTTTCTTTTCGGCGGCAAGCGGCCGGAAGTCGTTGCCGATCTGGCGCAGCAGCCCGTCGAGGCCGAAGCTCGTATCGTCCGGCTTCATCGCGCCGGCGTCGAGGCGCGAAATGTCGAGCACCGCGCCGAGGATGGTCTCGACCGATTCCAGCGACGATTCGATGTTCATCGCCGCCTTGCCGGCAGGTCCCTTGCCGGTCTTCTCGATCAGCGACGAGCAATAAAGGCGGGCGGCGTTCAGCGGCTGCAGGATGTCGTGGCCGGCGGCAGCGAGGAAGCGGGTCTTGCCGAGATTGGCCTCCTCAGCCAGCATCTGCGCCTGCGCCAGCTCCTCATTGACGCGGGTGAGCTCGGCGGTGCGGCTCTTCACTCGCTGTTCCAGCGATTCGTTCGCGCGCTTCAGCGCCAGATCCTGCTCGACGCGTCCGGAAATGTCGGCATAGGTGGCGACGATGCCGCCGTCCGGCATCGGATTGGAGCGCAATTCGAGGATGCGCCCGCTGGTCTTCAGCTCCATCTGCCATGGGCTGACGAAGCTGGTCAGGCGGTTGAGCATGGTGACGCGTTGGTCTGCCGGTATGTCGCCGCGCTCGGCAAGGTGGCGCAGGATACGATCGAGTGAGACACCGACCTGGCCCATCTCGTCGGGCAGGTCGAACAGCGCCCGGTACTGGCGGTTCCAGCAGATCAACCGGAAATCGCGGTCGAAGACAGTGATGCCCTGTTCCATCTGGTCGAGCGCGATCTGCAGCAGGTCGCGATTGTGCTGCAGCGCCTCGGTGGCGTCATCGAGCAGGCGGAAGGCGTCCTTGGATTCGCGATCGTTGCGGCGCAGCAGCAGCGACAGGATCAGCCGCGCCGAAGAGGAGCCGACGGCACTGGCCAGAAGCTGTTCGGAGAAGCGGATGACATCCATGCTGGCCTGTTCGTTGCCGTGCAGTGAAGTGCCGCTGCTCTTCTCGAACGATTGGAAGGACCGCTCGGTGCGTTCGACACCGAGATAACGCGCGATCGTGTCCTTGAGGTCGTTGACGGTGATGGTGGTGCGGAAGCGGCGCAGGCTCGGCAGCGGCCCCGCCTCGCGCGGCACGAAGATCGATGCCTGGATGCGTTCCAACGGCACCGACGCGCGCGACAGTGAGCCGAACACAAAAAACAGCGTGTTGATCGACAGGCTCCACAGCACGCCATGATTCAGCGGCTCGGCGACGGTGCCGAAAAGAGCCTGCGGCCGCAATGCATCCAAGCCGAACAGGCCGTGGACGAGGATGCCGGTATCGGGCGCGGCAAGCGACGGAAGCAGCAGCGTGTAGCTCCAGACGACGATGCCGGCAACCATGCCAAGCGCGGCACCCCGGCCGTTGGCGCCGCGCCAGACCAGGCCGCCGATCATTGCCGGCGCGAACTGCGCGATCGCGGCGAACGACATCAGGCCGATCGAGGACAGCCGCGCGCTGTTGGTGCTCTCGCGGTAGTAGAGAAAGGCGATGAACAGCATGATGAAGATCGCCGCCCGCCGTACATTGAGGATGAGCGTCGACCAGTCCTCGCTCTCTGAGGTCGTGGTCCGCAGCAGCCGGCGCACGAACAGCGGAATGATCAGGTCGTTGGAGATCATGATCGACAGCGCGACGCTTTCGACGATCACCATTGCGGTCGCCGCCGACAGGCCGCCGATGAAGGCGGCCATGGCCAGGACGTCGTGGCCGCTGAACAGCGGCAGCGACAGCACGTAAAGGTCGCTGCTGGTTCTGGTGCCGACCAGTTCCAGGCCGGCCAGCGCGATCGGCAGCACGAACAGGTTGATTGCCACCAGATAGAGCGGAAACACCCATGTCGCGGTGCGCAGCTCGGCCTCGCTGCGGTTTTCGACGATGGTGACGTAGAACTGGCGCGGCAGCATGAGGATGGCAAAGCCGCTCAGGCATGTCAGCACCAGCCAGGTGGCGAGCGAGGTGTTGTAGCCCATCGCCTGACGCACCTGCGTGTTTTCGGCGAGCCGGTCGAACATATCGCCTGGCCCGCCGAATATCAGAAACATGACCAACAGGCCGATCGCCAGGAAGGCGGCGAGCTTGACCACGGTCTCGACCGCCACAGCCAGCACCAGCCCGTCCTGGTGCTCGGTGGCATCGGCATGGCGCGTGCCGAACAGCACCGCAAACAGCGCCAGCAGCATGGCCACGACCAGCGAGATGTCGCTGACGAACGGATCGAACGACGGGGGCGAGCCGGTATAGTGCTCGACCATCAGGCTGACCGAGCCGGAGATTGCCTTCAATTGCAGCGCGATATACGGCACGGCGCCGATGGTCGCGATCAGCGTAGCGATCGCCGCGACAGCGAAGCTCTTGCCGTAGCGGGCACCGAGAAAGTCGGCGATCGAGGTGATCTTCTCGGTCTTGGCCAGCCTGACGATGCGCTGCAGCAGCGGAAAGCCGAACACGAACACCAGAACCGGTCCGATGTAGATGCCGAGGAACTCGAGGCCGCGCTCGGAGGACAGGCCGACCGAGCCGAAGAAAGTCCAGGAGGTGCAGTAGATGGCGAGGCTGAGCGCATAGATGAACGGCCGGGCGCGGCCGGCCCCGGATGAAGTCGAGCGGCGGTCGCCCAGGCTGGCGATGACGAACAGCAACGTCACATAGGCGATCGCGATGATGACGATGAACCAGCCTTGCACGCCTCGAACTTCCTCCCTGCGCCGGCTTTTTCATCCGGCATTGCAGACGCAATCACAGCTTGGCAATCGAGTCCATCGCGGCTTTCGGCGTATTATATTGGCTACGTCGGGCAATCGTGACCGGCTGAAACCAGCTTTTGTTCCTGTTGCAACCGCAGGTTTTTGCTATTCTGCCTGCCGGTCGATGCCGGAGGAGCGGCAGAACGGCCGGTCAGGACAAGGAGGCGTCGAATGCTGAAAGAGTTTCAGGAATTCATTTCCAGGGGCAATGTGATGGACCTGGCCGTCGCTGTCATCATTGGCGCTGCCTTCGGCAAGATCGTCACCTCGCTGGTCGACGACATCATCATGCCTATTGTTGGCGCGATCTTCGGAGGACTGGACTTCAACAACTACTTCATACCCCTGTCTTCTGCGGTGAATGCAACCTCGCTGGCTGATGCAAAGAAACAGGGTGCGGTCTTCGCCTATGGCAGCTTCATCACGGTGGCGCTGAATTTCCTCATCCTCGCCTTCATCATCTTCGTGATGGTCAAGGCGGTGAACAATCTGCGCCAGCGGCTGGAGCGTGAAAAACCGGCCGCCCCCGCCGCTCCGCCGCCGGCCGATGTTGCGCTGCTCACCGAAATTCGCGATCTCCTCGCCAGAAAGTAGCGCCTGCGGCAACTTTCTGGACCAAAACCCCGGTCGCTTGCGGCCGGGGTTTTCTGTTTTCGTCCGCCCTGAAACACGCTAGCAGTCGAGCAAACGAAAACGGATCCATTCATGACCCTGATCGATACTCTGCGCGTCGAAGCGCGGGCGGCGCCTGAAAGCGGCATTGTCGCCGTCATGAACCGCGGCCGCGGCCGCGACGGCATGATCCCGCTCTGGGCCGGCGAGGGCGACCTGCCGACGCCTGCCTTCATCACCGATGCCGCCGCCAAGGCGCTGGCCGCCGGCGAGACCTTCTACACCTGGCAGCGGGGCATTCCTGAACTCAGGCAGGCGCTCGCCCGCTACTACACCAGGCATTTCGGCAAGACTTTCGCCAACGAGGAATTCATCGTCACCGGCTCCGGCATGCACGCCATCCAGATGGCCATCGATGCGGTCGCCGGCAAGGGCGACGAACTCGTCTACCTGTCGCCGGCATGGCCGAACTTCGCCGCCGCCGCCGGCGTCGCGGGCGCCATTCCAGTCGCGGTCACGCTCGACCAGTCGGGCAATGGCTGGTCCTGCGATGTCGACAAGATCGCAGCGGCGATCACGTCACGGACCAAGGCGCTGTTCGTCAACACGCCGTCCAACCCGACCGGCTGGACCGCCGACAGGGAGACGCTGCAGGCGATCCTCGATCTTGCCCGCGAAAGGGGCCTGTGGATCATCGCCGACGAGATCTATTCGCTGTTTCATTACGGCCATGGCCGCGCGCCGTCCTTCATCGACATCATGGCCGATGAGGATCGCATCCTGTTCGTCAATTCCTTTTCCAAGAACTGGGCGATGACCGGCTGGCGCATCGGCTGGATCAAGATCCATCCCGCCTTGCAGCAGGTGTTCGAGAACCTGGTCCAGTATTCGACTTCCGGAGTTGCGCAGTTCATGCAGCGAGGCGCCGTCGTTGCCCTCGATGAGGGCGACGCCTTCATCGTCGAGCAGGTGGAGCGGGCGAGGGTGGCGCGCGACCTGGTCTGCGGCATTCTCGCCGAAACCGGCAGGGCGCGGTTCACCGTGCCGCAGGGCGCATTCTATCTATTCTTCGCGGTCGACGGCATCACCGATTCCCGCGCTGCCGCTTTCGACATGGTCGACCGCGCCAATGTCGGCCTGGCTCCCGGCACCGCCTTCGGCCCCGGCGGCGAAGCCTTCCTCAGGCTGTGCTTCCACCGCCGCCTCGACCAGCTCGAAGAAGCCGCGCATCGGCTGGCGAAATGGATGAAGACTGTGTGAGCTGCCTCGAAGCCCGAGTTTCAACTCGGGCTTCAGCCGCCCGACTTCGGCACCAGCAACGGGATGACGCGGTCGCTCTTGGCGACCGACGGTCGGCCGGCCGAACCGTAGGGAATCCCCAACGCGTCCCATGTCTCGACCAGCGCGTCCTGCAGGGACGCAATCAGCGCGTCCGAATGGAACGGTGTCGGCGTAATGCGCAGCCGTTCGGTGCCGCGCGGCACTGTCGGGTAGTTGATCGGCTGGATGTAGATGCCGTGCACACCGAGCAGGCGGTCGCTGGCCATCTTGCAGAGCTCGGGATCGCCGACCAGAAGCGGCACGATGTGGGTAGGCGATTCCATCACCGGCAGGCCGGCTGCGGCAAGCACTTGCTTGGTCCGTGTCGCCTGACGCAGCTGCGCATCGCGCTCGGCCTGCGAGCGCTTGAGGTGGCGGATCGAGGTGGTTGCCGCGGCGGCGATCGCCGGCGGCAACGCCGTGGTGAAGATGAAGCCCGGCGCATAGGAGCGCACCGCGTCGATCACCGCAGTGTTGCCGGCGATGTAGCCGCCAAGCGTGCCGAACGCCTTGGCCAGTGTGCCCTCGATGATGTCGATGCGGTCGGACAACCCTTCGCGCTCGGTGATGCCGCCGCCGCGTGGCCCGTACATGCCGACGGCGTGGACCTCGTCGATGTAGGTCATGGCGTTGTAACGCTCGGCGAGATCGACGATCTGCTTGATCGGCGCGATGTCGCCGTCCATCGAATAGACGCTCTCGAAGACGATCAGCTTGGCGCGCTCGCGGCCGGCCGCCTGCAGCAGGCTTTCGAGATGCGCGACGTCGTTATGGCGGAAGATCTTCTTCTCGGCGCCCGAGCGCCGCACGCCCTCGATCATCGAAGCGTGGTTGAGCTCGTCCGAGATGATCAGGCAATTGGGAAGCAGCTTTGCAATGGTCGAGATCGACGCCTCGTTGGAAACGAAGCCGGAGGTGAAAACCAGTGCCGCTTCCTTGTCGTGCAGGTCGGCCAGCTCCAGTTCGAGCTCGACCAGCGGGTTGCTGGTGCCGGAAATGTTGCGGGTGCCGCCGGCTCCCGAGCCCATCTTGCCTGCCGCCTTCTGGAACGCGGCAATGACGTCGGGATGTTGGCCCATGCCGAGATAGTCGTTGGAGCACCAGACGGTGATTTCCTCGGCGCGGCCATTGGCACGCCAGATGGCGCGTGGGAATTTCCCCACGATACGTTCAAGGTCGGCGAAGACGCGGTAGCGACGCTCTGCATGGAGCTGGTCGATCGCTTCCTCGAAAAACCGCTGATAGTTCATGTCGCCTTCCCAGTTTTGCGCGGGATCATAGTCATTGGCCCATTCGTCGTCCACCTGGCCTTTTTGGTCAAAATGCCACGCCCCGAGCCTGTTCCTAACGACCACGGAACGTGGCCTATTCCCTTGATGTGGATCAATCTTGTTTCAGGACAATGCCACGCGCCGATGAGACCGGTTACCGCAGGTTCTAATGGCTTGGCGGCAGATTTTCCAGTAAGGCGACGATTGAGACAGTTCCGATAAATCATGAATAGCGAGGATGCGGATGACGGTTTTGGTGACAGGCGGGGCCGGCTATATCGGTAGCCATATGGTCTGGGAATTGCTGGACACGGGTGACAGCGTCGTCGTCCTCGACCGGCTTTCCACCGGCTTTGAATGGGCCGTGGCCCCGGAAGCAAAGCTCGTCGTCGGCGACGTCGCCGACAGGGAACTGGTCGCCTCGATCATCCGCGACAATAAGGTCGACGCGATCATCCATTTCGCCGGCTCGATCGTGGTCCCCGAATCGGTCGCCGACCCGCTTGCCTATTACGAGAACAACACCTGCAAGACACGCACCTTGATCGAGACCGCGGTGCGCGAAGGCGTGCCCAATTTCATCTTTTCCTCGACCGCCGCGGTCTATGGCGGCGCCGGCCTGGAGCCGGTGCGCGAGGATGCCCGGCTTGCGCCGGAATCGCCCTATGGCCTGTCCAAGCTGATGAGCGAATGGATGCTGCGCGACGCAGCCATTGCCCATGGGCTGCGCTATACGGCGCTGCGCTACTTCAACGTCGCCGGCGCCGATCCGAAGGGCCGCACCGGCCAGTCGACGCCCGGCGCCACGCATCTGATCAAGGTCGCCTGCGAGACGGCGCTCGGCAAGCGCCCCTTCATGCAGGTGTTCGGCACCGACTATCCGACGCCGGACGGCACCTGCATGCGCGACTATATCCACGTCAGCGACCTGGCGGCGGCGCATCGGCTGGCGCTGCAGCGGCTGCGTGCCGGCGGATCGAGCCTGGTCGCCAATTGCGGCTACAGCCACGGCTATTCGGTGCTCGAGGTCATCGACAGCGTCCGCCGCGTCTTCGGCCATGAGTTCGATGTACGGATGGGCGATCGCCGCGCCGGCGACGCCGCCGCGGTCGTCGCCAATTCGGAGCTGGCGCGCGGCGAACTCGGCTGGATCCCGCAGCGCGACAACCTCGACCAGATTGTTGCCGATGCGCTTGCCTGGGAGCGCATCCTGACCAGCAAGAATTCGGCTCTGGGGTGAAGTGGGCTCTCCGCAAAGGTTGGTTCAGCGCGCTGGGGGCGGAATGAAAATCCTGGTGCTTGGAGCCGGCGTCGTCGGCACGGCGGCGGCCTATTGTCTGGCCAGCGACGGCCATGAAGTGACGGTGATCGAGCGCCATCCGGCGGCAGCACGCGGCACCAGCCGGTCGAATGCCGGCCTGGTGTCGCCCGGGGACGCCACCGCCTGGGCCTCGCCCGCCGCGCTGAAGACGTTCCTGCGCGGCCTCTACAACCACGATCTCGGTATCAAGGTGCGGCTGCGCTTCGATCCGTATTTTTTCGCCTGGAGCCTGCGATTCCTGCGCCAGTGCACGCATAAGCGCATGCGCGCCAACACCGACGTCAAGTTGCGTCTGGCGCTCTATTCGCGCGACTGCATCAACGCCATCTCGGCCGAAACCGGCATCCATTATGACGAGCGCAAGAAAGGTATTCTGTACTTCTTCCGCTCGCAGCAGAGCTTTGATACCGGCACCGACAATTACCGCTATCTCGGCGAACACGGCCTGCCGATCGAGATCGTCGGCCGCGACCGGCTGGTCGAGCTCGAGCCGGGCCTCGCCGGCGCCAAGGACAAGATTGCCGGTGGCGTCTATTCGCCGATCGACCAGACCGGCGACTCCAGCCAATTCACGCAGCGCCTCGCTGCCTATGCCGCCGAGAAACTCGGCGTCCAGTTCCTCTACGGCACCACTGTCGAAGGCCTCGACATCGACAGCGGCCGCGTGCGCGCGGTGATGACCTCGGCCGGCCCGGTGCCTGGCGACGCCGTGGTCATCTCGATGGGGCCGGAGAGCGGCCTGCTCGGCCGCCGCTACGGCATCGACCTGCCCGTCTATCCCGTGAAGGGCTATACCGTGACTGTTCCGCTGGAAGATGAAAGCAAGGGGCCGATCATGGGTGGCGCCGACGAGGACCGGCTGATCGGCTATTCCAGGCTGGGAAATCGGCTGCGGATGTCCTCGACGGCGGAGTTCACCGGTTTCGAACGCACGTTCAAGCCCCGCGATTTCAACTCGATCCTGAACACCGGCAAGGACCTGTTCCCCGGCGCCTTCGACGAGAGCAAGGCCGAGCTCTGGGCTGGACTTCGCCCGATGATGCCGAACTCCGTGCCGGTCATCGGCCGGGCGCGGTACGACAATCTCTACCTCGACACCGGCCACGGCCATCTCGGCTGGACCATGGCCTGCGGCTCGGGAAAGTTCCTCGCCGACGTGGTCGCCGGCCGCAAGCCGGAGATCGATCCACAAGGATTGCTCTACACGGGGTAGGCTTCTCCGGACATCAGGGCGCCATGAGCTCGGCGGTCAGGCTCGTTCGTCGACCGCCGAACGCCAGGAGCGCACGTAACTTGTCCAGAGTGGATCGGCCGACGGTTCGGTCCTTTCGCCTCTGCCTTGCTGTGTCCCCTGGTCAGACGCCAGCAAAGCGGCGCCGATGCTGGTGCCTGTCGCAGCCTCGGAGGCAATGACGGCGCGCGCCGTCATTGCAGCCAGCATGCGGGTGAACAGCCGGTTGCGGGCGAAGGGTCCTTCGACGATGGTTGACCCCTCGCCGCCGATCAGGTCGAGGCAGGTCGCGGTCATCAGTGCCAGGTAGAACGAGATGGCGACAAAGCGTTGGCCGGCGCTCATACCGTCCGCGTTAAGCCATGATGCGGTATGATGCGGAAACGGCCCCGAACCCTGTTGGGTCGAGGGCAATAGGGACGTCTTGCGCGCCAGCACCGTGGCAACATCGCCTTCCGTCCAGTTCTCCGATTGGCCCTCGGTCAGCACGGAAAACTCGCGGCCGCCCATGAAGCGCGCCGAAGGCACGGCATCGCCAAGTGCGTTGACATTGACCAGCGTGTCGCGGGCCGGACTCGAGCGTGACCTTGCTACCGCCTACCGCCATCGACACCACCCAGGTGCCGGTCGAGACGACGGAGAAGGGCGGTTTGCCGGATAGGAGATGCGGCAGCAGCGAGGCGTTGGAATCGTGCAGGCCGCAATACACCGGCGTTTGCGGATCGAGGCCGGTTTGCCGGGCAAGGGCGGGCAGGATCGGGCCCAAGCGGTCCTTGGCCTGCCGCACCGGGGCCATTAGCCGGCGCCATTGCAGCCGGTCGACCAGCGAGGAAAAGTCCGCTTTCCACGGGTTCCACAGATCGGTGTGGCAGCCGAGCGAAGTCACCTCGCTGGCGGCGACGCCGGTCAGGCGTAAGGCCCAGTATTGCGGATACGTCAGCATCGCGGCGGTTCTGGCGAAATCCGCCGGAAAGCGCTTCTGCTGCCAGAACAGCTGCGCGCCGAGATTGAGGCCAGCCGGCAGGCGCGGCGTGCCGGTCTCGGAGAACGCCGGACGGATCGTGTCATAGTCCCCGGCAAGGGCATCCGGCCCGTCGAATTCGTAATCGAGCACCGGCAGCGCCAGTTCGCCTGATGCATCGACCAGCACGCCCGTTGCGCCATGGGTGGTGATCGATACCGCATCGATGCGCTGCTCGCGATCGATCTCGGCCAGGCTGCCGAGAATAAATGCCCATAACCGCTCGACATCATGGTGCGGGTACGGGCCTTGCCGAACCGGCTCGTTCGCGATCCTGCGCAGCGCGACTTCGCTTGCTGCGGCAAGATCGACCAGCGCCACCTTGGCGTTGGTCTTGCCGATGTCGATGACGGCGACGTGGCGGGTCATTCCATATGGAACATTGTTTCCAGCGGCACCGCCACCGGCTCGTTGTTCGGCCTGGTCGCCATGATGTCCGCCATCTCGGCCCACCAGCGCTGCATCACCGGATGCTTCGGCAATTCGTCCATACCGTGATCATCGCGTCGCCACAGCACGCCGAACAAGGTGTTGGTCTCCTCGTCGAGATGGATCGAATAATCGGAGATACCGGCCTGTTTCAGCAACGCCACGAGTGACGGCCGGATGTCGTCGTGGCGCCTCTTGTATTCGGCCTTCATGCCCGGATTGAGCTTCATCTTGAACGCGTATTTCTCCGGCATCAAGCAAAGCGCTCCCGCCGCACGCGCCGCCATAGGATCGGCAGCGCGATGACGATGATCAGCAGCAAGCCGATGAAGATCGACATGACGATCCCCGGCACGTTAAGCAGGCCGAGGCCGAAGGTCACCAGCCCCATGATGAAGGCCGCCAGCACCACACCCAGAATGCTGCCGGCGCCGCCCAGGATGCTGACGCCGCCGAGCACCACCATGGTGATGACTTCGAGCTCGTAGCCCTGCGCGATGGACGGCCGGGTCGAGCCGAGCCGCGATGTGATCAGCACCGAGGCGATGCCCGCCATCAGGCCGGTCAGGCAAAACAGGATGAATTTGATGCGGCCGACACGTACCCCGGAAAACTGCGCCGCGACCGGGTTGTTGCCGATGGCAAAGACCCGGCGGCCGAAGCTCGTCCGGTGCAGAAGGAACCAGTAGATAACTGCCGCGACGAGGAAGAGCGTCAGTTCGAACGACACCACCCACCAGACATAGCCCTGGCCGAAGAAGGCGAAGCTCGCGGGATAGCCCTTATAGGCCTGGTCACCCAGGATGATGAAGGCAACGCCGCGAAACAGGCTCATCGTGCCGATGGTGACGACGATCGACGGCAGGCCCAGCCTGGTGACGAGCAGCCCGTTGAAGGCGCCGCAGCCGAGCCCGACGACGATGCCGATTGCCATCAGTTCAGGCGTGCCGGCGCCGGCCTGCACCGCCATGCCCATCATCGTCGAGGCGAGTGCGATGATAGCGGCGACCGACAGGTCGATTTCGCCGGAGATGATCAGCAGCGCCATGGCCAGCGCGATCAGCGCCTTTTCGGTGAAGTTGAAAGTCAGGTCCGAGAGCGACCAGGGGTCGAGGAAATAGGGCGAGGCAAAACTGTTCACGGCAAAAATGGCAACCGCGACAACGACCAGCAGTGCCTCCCATGAAAAAATCGCCGCAGTGAAAGGCTTGTCGAGCCGATCGGGAATGTGGCGTGGGGCAGGGGTGTGAGCGATGTCGGTCATGTGGCAACACCCTTCGAAGGCTGGCGCCGCCCCTCACCCTTACCCTCTCCCCGTGAGAACGGGGAGAGGGGGATCGCCGGCGTTGCGGCCAGGTCCCTTCTCCCCGTCACTATACGGGGAGAAGGTGCCGGCAGGCGGATGAGGGGCAGCGTCCAGTTTGAAAACGGGACTGTTGCGGACGGCAACAGTCCAATCATCCCAGAGAAATGAAGCGAGGCGTCCATCATGCCGCTTCCGCCTTTTTGAGGATGATGCGGCCTTGCCGGCGTTCGCCGCGTGCGTTGAGCACTACGGCCAGGATGATGGCGCTGCCTGAAATCGCCATTTGCCAGAAGGGCGAGATATTGATGACCGGCAGCGCGTTGGAGATGATGCCGAGGAACAGCGCACCGAGCACCGCGCCGCCGACCGAGCCGATGCCACCGGCAATGGAAATGCCGCCGATGACGCAGGCGGCGATGATATTGAGCTCATAGCCGTTGGCGACCTCGACCGAGGCGATGACGTAGCGCGAAATCCAGAGATAGCCGCAGAGACCGCCGATCATCCCCGAGATGCAGAAGACGATGAACTTCGTCCGGCCGACATCGATGCCGGCATAGACCGATGCCGTCGGGTTGACGCCGATGGCATAGATCGAGCGGCCGAGCGCGGTCCGCGTCATCACGAGGAAGAACAGGGCGATGACCAAAAGGGCGATCCACGACAGCACCGGAATGCCGACGAAAGCCGCGCGCTGCAGCCCGATGAAATCAGCGCTCATCTGGTCGGCATTGACCCAGGCGCCGCCTGATATGACAAAGGTGGCGCCGCGATAGATGGTGAGCGTGCCGAGCGTAACCACGATCGAGGGAATGTTCAGCCGCCATACCAGCAGGCCGTTGATGGCGCCGAGCACGAGCCCGACCAGAAGTGCGATGACGATCAGCAGCGGGATCGGGATTGCCGGATGTGCGGAGTTCAGCATCGCCACCACCATGCCGGTGAAGCAGAGATTGGAAGCCATCGACAGGTCGATAGAGCGGGTCAGGATGACGACCATCTGGCCGAGCGCCAGGATCATCAGGATCGACGTGTCGTTGAACACCTGGCGCAGATTGGCCGGATCGGCAAAACCTGGAAAACGCGTTGAGATCAGCCCGATCAGCACGACGATTGCCGCCAGTAGCCAGACCTCGCGATATCTGAGAAAAGCCTTCATGCCGCGATCCCTGCTGCCGTCCTGACCAGTGTTTCGGCGTCGAGCCCCTTATTGTCGTAGACCGCGGCAATGCGGCCCTCGCGCATGACGACGACGCGGTCGGACATGCCGAGGATTTCCGGCAACTCAGACGACACCATGATCACCGACAGGCCTTGCGCGACGAGCTCGGCCATGAAGCCGTGCACGGCCGCCTTCGAGCCGATGTCGATGCCCTTGGTCGGCTCGTCCAGGATGATCACCTTTGGCGCGGTTGCCAGCCATTTGGCGATGACGATCTTCTGCTGGTTGCCGCCCGACAGCGTGCCGACATCCTGGCTGAGCGAGGAAGCGCGCAGGTCGAGCCGCTCGGTATAGTCGCGGGCCAGGGCGAACTCTTCCGCCAGCCGCAACATGCCGGACTTGGAGGTACGCTTGAGCGAGGGAAGCGAGACATTCTGGAAGATCGGCAGGCCAATCACCACACCTTGCTTGCCGCGCTCCTCCGGCACATAGACGATGCCGGCATTGATCGAATCCGCCGCCGATTTCGGCGCGATCGCCTTGCCCTCCAGCGTGATCGCGCCGCCGCTGGTGCGGGTGATGCCTGATATCGCCTGCATCACCTCGCTGCGCCCGGCGCCGACAAGGCCGTAGAAGCCGAGGATTTCGCGCCTGTGCAGTTCGAAGCCGATGTCGTCGAACTCGGTCGGATGCGACAGGCCGGAGACGGCGAGCACCGGCGCGCCGATCTCGGCCTTGCGCTGCGGAAAGATGTGATCGACCGAGCGGCCGACCATCATGCGCACGATCTGGCTCTGGCCGGCGTCCTTGATCAGGCCTTCGCCGACCATCTCGCCGTCGCGGAACACGGTATAGCGGTCGGCTATGCGGTAGATCTCATCGAATTTGTGGCTGATGAACAGGATCGCCTTGCCGTCGCTCTTGAGGAATTCGATCAGCAGGAAAAGCTCTTCGATCTCCTTCATCGAAAGCGCTGCCGTCGGCTCGTCCATGATGACGATCCGCGCGTCGATCGACATGGCGCGGGCAACCGCGACAAGGTGCTTGTTGGCGATGCCGAGATCCTTCAGCCTGGCGTCGGCGTCGATATGGCCGGCGCCCATCGTGTCGAGCACCTCGCGGGCATTCTTGCGCATGGTGCGCCAGTCGATGGTTTTGAAGCGCGTGCGCGGCGCATGGCCGAGGAAGATGTTTTCGGCCACCGTCAGGTCGTCGAACAGCACGGTTTCCTGGTGGATGGCGGTGATGCCATGCCCGAACGCGGCGTGGGCGCTGGGCAGTGTGACCGGCTGGCCGTCGATGCTGATCGTGCCGCCATCAGGCTGGTAGATGCCGGTCATGATCTTGACCAGCGTCGACTTGCCGGCGCCGTTTTCGCCGATCAGCGCGGTTACCTGGCCGGGATAGAGCGACAGGCCGACATCGTGCAGCGCCCGCACGCCGGGAAAGCTTTTCGAGATACCGGACAGGGTCAGCCGCTGTCCGGAAGACAAAGGCGCTTCCTTCGCCACTTCGTGTTGGGCTGTCGTGTCCATAATCGTATCAAGCCCTGAAACAAGGTTCGTTTGAAAGCGCGGCGGAACGTGAGCTCCGCCGCGCCAGTTCGAAGGTTCCAGGATCAATAGATCTTGGAGAACTTTTCGATGTTCGACTTGTCGAACTGGAAGGGGGGAGCCATCGCAGCCGAGTTGGTGTCGTCGAGCGTGACCTTGCCGACGCGGCCAATCGACAGCGTCGCACCGGGCTTGGCCTCTTCCTTCTTCACCGCCAGATCATGGGCGAGGTAGACGGCGGAGTAGCCGAGATCGATCGGGTTCCACAGCGCAACCGCTTGGCTGGCGCCATTGTCGATGAACTTCTTGAACTCCGACGGCAGCGCTAGGCCGGTGACGTTGACCTTGCCGATCAGGCCTTCGTCGGTCACCACCTGCGCCGCGGCAACGACGCCGACCGTAGTCGGTGCGATGATCGCCTTGAGGTTCGGATAGGACTTCAGCAGGCCCTTGGCTTCGTCCGTGCTCTTGGCCGAGTCGTCGTCGCCATAAACGGTGGCGACGAGCTTGATCTTGGGAAACTTCTCCGGCAGCACCTTCTTGGCCGCGTCGATCCAGGCATTCTGGTTGGTCGCGGTCGACGAAGCCGACAGGATGGCGACATCGCCGCCTTCCGGCAGGTAGTCGGCGGCAAGCTTGATGATGGTCTCGCCGATCAGGTTGGTGTCGGAGGGGTTGAGGTGAAGCTGGCGTCCTTCCGGCGCGACGCCTGAATCCCACGAAATGACGGTGATGCCGCGCTGCATCGCTTTCTTCAGCACCGGCACCAGCGCGTCGGCGTCGTTCGCCGAAATGGCGATGGCATTGACCTTCTGGGCGATCAGCGAATTGACCACTTCGATCTGCGCCTCGGCGGTCGCTTTGGTCGGGCCGGTGTAGATGATGTCGACATCGCCGAGCTCCTTGGCCGCTTCTTCGGCGCCCTTGTTGGCGGCGTCGAAGAAGCCGTTGCCGAGCGACTTCACCACCAGCGCGATCTTGACGTTTTCGGCGTAGGCGGCATTCACGAACATGGCGGCGGAGAACGCCGCCGTAACCATCAATTTCTTCAGAAAGCTCATCGAATATCCTCCCTTGAGCGTTGCATTCCATCGCCGCTGCGGGCGTGAGTGTTTCTCAGGCCTGCAGCGAAGATTCTTCCTTGTTGGTTGCCGTTGTGCGGGCGATGATCAGCGTCACGCCGGCGGTCTCCAGCATCTTGGCTTCGCGATCCTCGATGGCGTCGTCGGTGATCACCGTGGCGATGCGCGACAGGCCGCACAGGATCAGGCTCGAGCGTTTGCGGAATTTCGAGGAATCGACCAGCACCACCAGCTCGTCTGCCTGGTCGATCAGTTTCTGTTCGGCCTGGATCAGCAGCGGGTCGCCTTCCATAAGACCGAGCGGCCCCAGCCCTTGTGCGCCCATGAACATGCGGCGCGCGTAGAAATTGCGCGTCACGTCATTGTCGAACGGCGACAGGATGATGTTCTGCTCGCGGTAGATGGTGCCGCCCGACAGCATCACCGTGTTCTTGGAGTGCCTGAGCAGGTGCTCGGCGATCGGGAAGGAATTGGTGAAGATCGGCATGCGACGGCCGGTCAGGAAATGCACCATCTGGAAGGTGGTGGTGCCGCCATTGATGATGATCGGCTCGCCGTCCTTGCATAGATCCACGGCTTCCCGCGCGATTGCCCGCTTCTGCGAAGCGTTGATGGTCTCGTTGACGGAAAAGGGCCGGCCGGCAAGGCCGATGAACTGCGGCGGCGAAAGCGCCTCGGCGCCGCCGCGCACGCGGCGCAGCCGCTTTTGCACATGCAATGCCGCGATGTCGCGCCGGATCGTCGCCTCCGACGACTCCGTCAGGTCGACCATCTCCTGCACCGTCACCACAGGTTTTTCCTGGACGGCGGACAGAATGATCCTGTGGCGCTCTTTTTCGTGCATGGTTCCTCCCTGCCTGAGCATCTAGGCACCCAAAGCGCGCAGTGTCAATCATTTCCGATCAGATAATTTCATTGTGCAGTGCAATATGACTGATATTGATCGTTTGTGATTGACAAGGCCGCCGCTTGCGTAGAAATTCGGATAAAAGGGACCGGCGCCGTTTGCGTGTCCCAAAGGGAGGATACCTATGCTCGACAAGCGCCCCGGCACGCGCCTCGCCAATCTTTGGGATGACGCAAAAGCGCAAGCAATGAGCGAGCCCGAACGTCTGGTCTATCGCTCGAACGTCCTTGGCTCCGACAAGCGCGTCACCAATTATGGCGGCGGCAACACCTCCTCCAAGATCTGGCAAAGGGATCCGCTCACCGGCGAGAGCGTGGAAGTGCTGTGGGTCAAGGGCTCGGGCGGCGACAGCGCCTCGATTAAAACAGACGGCTTCGCCACGCTCTACATGGACAAATTGCGCGCGCTGAAAGGTCTCTATCGCGGCCTCGAACATGAAGACGAGATGGTCGGCTATCTGCCTCACTGCACCTTCAACCTCAACCCGCGCGCGGCCTCGATCGACACGCCGCTGCATGCCTTCGTGCCGAAGCCTTATGTCGACCATATGCACCCCGATGCGATTATCGCCATTGCCGCCGCCAAGGATTCGCAGGCGCTGACCAAGGAGATCTTCGGCGACACGATCGGCTGGCTGCCATGGAAGCGGCCAGGCTTCGAGCTCGGCCTGTGGCTGGAGAAATTCTGCCTCGAGAACCCCAACGCCAAGGGTGTCGTGCTGGCAAGCCATGGCCTGTTCAGCTGGGGCGACACGCCGAAGGAATGCTACGAGACGACGATCTCGGTGATCAACCAGGCGATCGACTGGTTCGAGCGCAAGAGCCAGGGCAAGCCGATCTTCGGCGGCGAAGTCGTCAAATCCCTCGATGCGCCGGCGCGTCGCGCCGTGGCCGCAAAACTGATGCCGAGGATCCGTGGCCTGGTCTCGGAGAACAGCCACAAGCTCGGCCATTTCGACGATTCTCCTGCCGTGCTCGAATTCGTCAATTCCAGGGATTTGCGGCCGCTGGCGGCACTCGGCACGTCCTGCCCGGACCACTTCCTGCGCACCAAGATCCGGCCGCTGGTCATCGAGTTCGACCCCCAAAATCCCGACGTCGATGCCGTCATTGCCCGTCTTGCCGACGACGTGGCTGAGTATCGTGTCGGCTATCAGGCCTATTATGACCGCTGCAAGCACGCGGATTCGCCGCCGGTGCGCGATCCGAACGCCGTCGTCTATCTGATGCCCGGCGTCGGCATGTTCACCTTCGCCGGCGACAAGGCGACGGCGCGCATATCAGGCGAATTCTACGTCAACGCCATCAACGTCATGCGCGGTGCCTCGACGGTGTCGACCTATGTCGGCCTGCCCGACCAGGAAGCCTTCGACATTGAATACTGGCTGCTCGAAGAGGCAAAGCTGCAGCGCCTGCCGAAACCAAAGGCTCTTGCCGGCCAGATTGCGCTGGTCACCGGCGGCGCCGGCGGCATCGGCCGGGCCACCGCCAACCGGCTGCTGCGCGAAGGCGCGTGCGTCGTGCTGGCTGATATCGATGAAGCAGCCCTTGCCAGCGCCAATGACGAGCTTGCCAAGGCCTATGGCAAGGATTTCGTGCGGCCCGTCGTCATCAACGTCACGTCCGAGGATCAGGTGATCTCCGGCTTTGCCGAAACGGCGGTCGAATTCGGCGGCATCGATATCCTCGTGTCGAATGCCGGTCTGGCAACGTCGGCGCCGATCGAGGACACCACGCTGGCGCTGTGGAACAAGAACATGGACATCCTGTCGACCGGCTATTTTCTGGTTTCGCGGGAAGCATTCCGGTTGTTCCGGGCGCAGAAGATCGGCGGCAACGTCGTCTTCGTCGCCTCCAAGAACGGGCTTGCCGCATCGCCCAACGCCGCCGCCTATTGTACGGCCAAGGCCGCCGAGATCCATCTGGCACGCTGCCTGGCACTGGAAGGCGCGGAGGCGCAGATCAGGGTCAATGTCGTCAATCCCGACGCCGTGCTGCGCGGCTCGAAGATCTGGAGCGGCGAGTGGAAGGAACAGCGCGCCGCCGCCTACAAGATGTCGACCGACGATCTCGAGGAGCACTACCGCTCGCGTTCGATGCTGAAGCGGTCGGTGTTCCCCGAAGACATCGCCGAGGCGATCTATTTCTTCGCCTCCGATGTGTCGGCCAAATCGACCGGCAACATCATCAACGTCGACGCCGGCAACGCGCAGAGTTTTACGCGATAAGCGATCGTCTTTTGAGGGTTGCGCTGCCCCTCATCCGCCTGCCGGCACCTTCTCCCCGTATAGTGACGGGGAGAAGGGAAGCGCTCCAATGCCGGTGATCCCCCTCCCCGTTCTTTGCGGGGAGAGGGTAAGGGTGAGGGGCAGCGTCAACCGAACGCATTTGGGAGGAAACGAAGTGTCCGAAACCATCATCTCCGCCGACCTCGTCGACAGGCACAATGCCGCGCGCGATGCAGATCTCAGACGCGACTACGAGTCTCTCGGCGAGCGCCTCGACCGCCGCGGCATCGCCATCGATGCCATTCGAGACAAGGTCGAGAAAGTCGCCGTCGCCATCCCGTCCTGGGGCGTCGGCACCGGCGGCACCCGCTTTGCCCGCTTTCCCGGCGCCGGCGAGCCGCGCGACATTTTCGACAAAATCGAGGACTGCGCCGTCATCCGGCAATTGACGCAGTCGACGCCGACCGTCTCGCTGCACATTCCCTGGGACAAGGCCGATCCGAACCGGCTGAAGCAGGCGGCATCCCGCTTCGGCCTCGGCTTCGACGCGATCAACTCCAACACCTTCTCCGACGCCAGGGACCAAAAACTTTCCTATAAGTTCGGCTCGCTGTCGCATGCCGACGCGGCGACGCGCCGGCAGGCGGTCGAGCACAATCTCGAATGCATCGAGATCGGCAGGACGCTGGGCTCGAAAGCGCTGACGGTGTGGATTGGCGACGGCTCGAACTTTCCCGGCCAGGTCAATTTCGCCAAGTCGTTCGAGCGCTATCTCGACGCGATGAAGGAGATCTATGCCGGGCTGCCGCACGACTGGAAGCTGTTCACCGAGCACAAGATGTACGAGCCCGCCTTCTATTCGACCGTCGTGCAGGATTGGGGCACCAACTACATCATCGCCAAAGAGCTTGGCGACAAGGCGTTCTGCCTGGTCGACCTCGGCCATCACGCTCCCAACGTCAACATCGAGATGATCGTGTCGCGGCTGATCCAGTTCAAGAAGCTCGGCGGCTTCCATTTCAACGATTCGAAATATGGCGACGACGACCTCGACGCCGGCTCGATCGATCCCTACCGCCTTTTCCTGGTCTTCAACGAGCTGGTCGATGCCGAGCTTGCCGGTGCCGAAGGTTTCGATCCGGCCCACATGCTCGACCAAAGCCATAACGTCACCGATCCGATCGAAAGCCTGATGCTGTCGGCGGTCGAGGTGCAGCGCGCCTATGCCCAGGCGCTGCTGGTCGACCGCAGGGCGCTCGAAGGTTTTCAGCACGCCAATGACGCGCTGATGGCGACGCAGACGCTGAAGACAGCCTATCGCACCGACGTCGAGCCGATCCTCGCCATGGCGCGGCTGAAGACCGGTGGCGCCATCGATCCGGTCGCCGCCTACCGCGCCGCCGGCTACCGGGCGAAGGTCGCAGCGGAACGGCCGGCGGTGGCGAGCGTCGGTGGCGGGATTGTTTGAAGTTGGGTGAAAATGAAAAACCCGCCACGAAAGGCGGGTCGTTGGAGCCAATTAGCACCACAGCCAAATTAGTAGCATAGCTGCCGGCACAAAGCAAGAACAAAATCTCCCCCTCAGGGGGGGAGATCGGCAGTTCCGCCGGCCTGAACCCTCGCCAATCCCATTAATGTCAGTAGACTCAACCTCGCCAAGCGCGTTTCCTAGGCCTACCCCACGCCTCGGAGAACGGCCATGCACAACACCCGCCGAACCCTAATCGCCGTCAGCCTTTCCCTCACCCTGACCTTCGTCCCTTTCCTCGCCTTTGCCGCCTCGCCGCAGCCGGCGAAGGGCGAGCACGGCATGGTTGTAACCGCCCAGCATCTTGCGTCTGAGGTCGGCGTCGAGGTGCTGAAGAAGGGCGGCAATGCCGTCGATGCCGCGGTCGCCGTCGGCTATGCGCTGGCCGTGGTCTATCCGACCGCCGGCAATATCGGCGGTGGCGGCTTCATGACCATCCGCTTCAAGGACGATCGCTCGACCTTCCTCGATTTTCGCGAGCGCGCACCGTTGGCCGCGACCAAAACCATGTATCTCGACAAGGACGGCAAGCCGGTGAAGGGCGCCAGTCTCGACGGCTATCTGGCGGTCGGCGTGCCGGGCTCGGTTGCCGGTCTCGAGATGGCGCGGGAGAAATACGGCACGCTGACGCGGCAGGACTTGCTGGCGCCGGCCATCCGCTTTGCCAGGGAAGGCTTCGTACTGGAGCAGGGCGACGCGGCCTCACTCCAGGGCGGCGCGGAGCGGTTGGCGAGGGACCCAGCGGCGGCGGCCATTTTCCTCAAGCCGGACGGCAAGCCTTATGCCGTAGGCGAGCGCCTTGTTCAGCCCGATCTCGCGGCTTCGCTTGCCGCCATTTCCGAACGCGGGGCGGATGCCTTCTACAAAGGCGCGACCGCCGACGCCATCGTCAAGGCAAGCGGCGAGAAGGGCGGCATTCTGGCCAGGGCTGATTTCGCAAACTACGCGGTGCGCGAGCTTAAGCCGGCGACCTGCAATTATCGCGGCTACGAGATCATTTCCTCGCCGCCGCCGAGCTCCGGCGGCGTCATCATCTGCGAGATCTTAAACGTGCTTGAGTTCTATCCGCTGTCCTATCTCGGCGCCGGTTCGGCCGAGACGGTTCACGTCATGGTCGAGGCGATGCGCCACGCCTATGTCGACCGCAATTCGGCGCTCGGCGATCCCGGCTTCGTCGACAACCCGGTCGCAAAACTGCTCGACAAGAATTACGCCAGGGAAATCCGCGAAAAGATCGATCCGTTCCGGGCCGGCGTCTCGCAGGAACTGATGCCGAAGGGCTTTGGCGAGAGCAGCGAGACAACGCACTATTCGATCATCGACAATGATGGCAATGCCGTCGCGGTAACCTACACGCTGAACGGCTCTTTCGGCGCCGGCGTTGTCGCCGCCGGCACCGGCATCCTGCTCAACAACGAGATGGACGATTTCACCCAGAAACCCGGCGTGCCCAATCTCTATGGCCTGGTCCAGGGCGAGGCGAACGCGATCGCGCCTAAAAAGACGCCGCTGTCGTCGATGAGCCCGACCATCCTCGCCAAAGACGGCAAGCCGTTCATGGTCATCGGCAGCCCCGGCGGTTCACGCATCATCACCATCACGCTGGAGGCGATCGTCAACGTCGTCGACCACGGCATGAACATCCAGGAGGCCATCGACGCACCGCGCATCCATCACCAATGGTTGCCCGACACGGTCTATATCGAACCTTTCGGCCTGTCGCCCGATACCGAAAAGCTGCTTACCGGCATGGGCTACCACCTCGATCTTGCCGACACGACCTGGGGCCAGGCGGCCGGCATCCTGGTCGGCGGCAAGAGCCTGGCGGAAATCGAGAAGGGTGGCGGCGCCCGCTACAATGGCGCCATCGACAGCCGCGCCGTATCCGGCAAGGCTATCGGGTATTAGACCCAAAAGTGGGGACCGGTTTACGGATAAGATCATGGTCGACAAGAAGATTACGCCTTGCTTCAGGTGACCAGCGCGATCGTCGACGCTATCAGCATCAGCGCCGCGATGCCGACGAACAGCGCGTAGATGCGCGGCCGGTCGAGCAGAAGCGCATTGCCGGATATCCATGCTGCGGTGGCGCCGCCAAGCGCGAAAAAGAAGGTGCTGCGGCGCCCGAAGCTCAAGCCGGCAGCCATCAGGCCACCGATGATCAGCGCGCCGAACACGATGATCACGGCGACTGCGTATTTTTCGAAATCGTTGCTGCCGGCGCCCGGGCCGATCGCGTTCAACCTCGACAGATCGTCCGGATCGAACGGGCTGGTCGACCCATATTCGTCTTGACCGACAGGCTCATGCATTATTCGTTCTCCGCAAACCGACAGCAAATCATCAAGCCTCGCCGAGCGCAACCGCTCGCCGAATGCGATCGGCACGGTGTTCAACACTTTCTGGCGGCGGCTTGCCAGAGATTTTTGAATTCGCGCTTGGATCTCCGCCCCGTTGCGCGGCCTGGTCAAGCGCTTTGCCCGAGCTGAACCTTCATGCCGCCCTGGCCAAAGACTGCGTTGCATGAACGGAAGCCCCAAGCACCGCCTGTGCGGTGTCGGCCTGCCTTTCATCGACATGCGTCAGCACCAGGATCACACCTTGTGCGGCATCCGGCTTGCCTGGCTGCTTGCCGATATCGGACAATGTGCCGAAAAGTCTGCCGGCAACGCAGCCCAAGGCTGTACCGACGAGGGCCGATGCCAGCCATCCCGCGCCGACGGGATCGATGCCGGGAATATTAAAGGCGCCGAGGCCGGCCAACAAACCCGCCGCCGCGCCAATGGCGGCACCGGTGCCTGGACCGCGCAAGACGGCGCCGATTTCGTCGTCGTAGGGTCCGATGACACTGATCTGGTGGCGCGCAATTCCTGCCGCCTGAAGTGCTTCGACGGCTCGCGCCGCCTGGTCATGGGAATCGAAAAGTCTGCTGATTGTTCGCATTGAAACTGCCTGTGAGGCCCCCCGGCCCTCCACGGTACGGCGGGGTTCCTGCCGAGCGACGACGCCGAGCAACCCCTGACGCATGCGTCGCCCGCCGCTCATTTCTGAGCGGCGGGCGATGGCTGCCCGAAGCTTTCAGGTCATTCGATGATCTTGACGATCTTGCGCGTGCCGGGGTCGACGACGACGGTGCGGTTGTCGACGACGACATAGCGGTATTTGACGTTGGGGACTTCATGAAGCTCGACGGTGTCGGGGAGTGTCGAGCCGATATTGAGTTCCACCCCAGGGATTTTCACCGAGGCCAGCGGCTGCTTCTTCACATACTCCTTGATGACCGTTTCCTGCTGCGGTTCGATGACAACGTCTTGCGCTGCAGCGGCACCGATGCCTGCCAGCAGCAAAAATCCCGCCACTGCGGTCGAAAGATGCATTCTCATGGTCGTCTCCTTTGCGAACTCGGTCCGCTCTTCGCGCCAAGGCTCACTCGAACGGAAGGCAGCTGAAAACGTTCCGTCGACGGGGCTTCGGTCCAGCCCGGCAGGGACCAACCGACGTAATGCCGCAGGACTTAAGTCTGATCCTTGCGCGCAAAGGGTGGGTTTGCCGCGCGACCCGGAACCGCCGCGGCGCCTAGCCGTTGCTGGCTGCACGTTCCGGGAGGATTCCATGGAAAAAGTCGACGGTTGCTCGCACCGATCTTGGCTGTTTCCATTCCGATCGAACCCGGCATCTGCGCAGCCCTGTCCCTTCCTGCGCCGATAAGGGTTCGCGCGTCACTTTGTGGCGGGCGAACCCTCAAATTGCCTGCGTGCACCAAAGTTGATCCCCTGAAGCGAAGAGAAGGGGCGAGGAGAACAGAAATGGCCGACGACAAGACCAAGCGAGACTTCAGCGATCGCAATCGCGTTTCGGCGGATGAGTATTATGAGGTCGAATACTTCGCGCGGGAAAATGGTGTCTCGCCCAGCCAGGTGAGCAAGCTGATCAAAAGGACCGGCGGCGACCGGATGATCCTCTCGCAGGCGGTGAAGGCATTGCGCGAGCGCAAGTGAGATGGCGGCGAAGCCAACGGTGGAGAGGCACTGATCGCGATTGGCCGAGATCGCGGCCAGCTATCGACAACGTGCCCGGATGCCGCCGCTTCGGCCAAGCGCAATGCCCCGCTACTTCTTCGATTCCGATGAAGACGGAATCGTCTATTCCGACGATCAGGGAACGTTGTACGACGATTTCCCGCTGGTCAGGAAAGAAGCCCTTCGCACATTGGCCGAGATGGCCAGGGATGGCCTTCCTCACCGCAGGATTGCAGTCAAGGTCCGGGACGACTATGGCGGTCTGGTCCTTGACGTGGCTTTGACCTTTGCCGTCGAAACGCGGCATTTCGACGAGCGGATTTTCCAGATCGACTTGCTCACGAAGTGACGCCTCGATCGTCATCGCTCCGACCATGAGATTTCTGGTGCAGCCGGCATCTTCCCTAGACCGGAACATTAGAAGTCTCTAATTGTTATCCTAAGCAGCGGGGACCTCCCGGGTTTCTGCTGCAGATCGGGGTGCAACCCGGTCGGCCCGCGCCCTCCGCCAGAGGCGCGGGCTTCGTTTGTTTAGCCGATGCGCAACGCCGTTCGGCAGCAGCATATTGGATACCTGCGGGAGCACTCGTAACATCAGTCGCTACCGTGGCGCCCTGGCGCCCAGGCAACGGAGCCCGTCGTCCGACAGGGCGGCGGGCTTTGACGCGGGTCGCTCCTCACGCAACCGGTGGAATTCTGGCCGGCGCCGCTTCGGGTAGCATGGGGTAAGATGCCCTGACGCAGCGCCGGCCAAGCGGAAATCAGGTCCGCCGCAGCCAGATAGTAGCCGCACTGGCGCAACATGTAATTGCGTGATCGCGGAAGCTACACCAATGCAGAGCACTGCCAGCAGCCCCGGCCTGCCCAGCGGCTGAACCGTGGCATTCATTCATTCTGACGATGCATCGGACGCCCGGACGGCGGAAATTGGACGCCACGCTCGCTCTCGATTCAGCGGCCGGCGATGTCTCCTGCAGATTTCCGACGAAAGGCCATTCTATCCTTGTCGAGCCTGGATTCTTATCAGGTCGTGGCAAGGATTGCCTTTCCGGCCGCGTTTGCCGGCGTTCTGCTGTTCGCCCTTCTGCCGGAGCAGCTCCTGCAGGGTCTTGGCCTGTCTTTCACGTTTGATCACGACAAACTCAATCACGCCGGCGCCTTCGTCGTCCTTGCGGCTCTCGGAAGTCTCGGCTGGCCGGAACGCAAGGCGAAGCTGATCGCCCTCCTCGTTCTCACGGGCGCAGCTATCGAGGGTCTTCAGGCCGTGCAACTGATAGGGCGCGACCCGGATCTATTCGACTGGGTGGCCGACCGCGCGGGAATCGCGGGCGGGCTGACAATTGCAGGCTGGACAAAGCGGCTCGCCGGCGGATTGCCATAGCTCGAAAGCGCATGACAGAATCGGCGCGCCCGTGCCCCAATAAGGGGAAAATGGCCGACGCCACTTGGGGGGCGCGTTGGGGTAAGTTGCCTGATGGGGCGCCGGCCAGGCGGAAAAATCAGGTCCGCCAGAAAGTAACATAGCAGGAATGGCAATGCGCGGCACTAGCGTGATCGCGGAAGGTCCGCGTTCGCGTCTCCGGTGCGGTGACCCGTTTTGGATCAACAATTCTGGCACCTGAATTGCACTGTAGGCACTGCCGGTAACCCCGGCAATGTCCCCGAATATGGGGCCTCGCCGCTTCGCAAATGGGGCGGCGGGCCTTTTTGCAGGACGCCGCCAGGCGGCCGATCAGCGGCTTAGCCGATTACGGGTTTTGTCTGCCCGATTTTCCCTACCAAGTGCTTATTCTCACAACAGAAATTCTAACGCGCACAAGCATCAGTGCTTGACACACGTCGTGGCAACTGGATAAGTGGATACACAGATACGCTCTGATCGGACCCAGACATGGCAGCAGACGCAATCGAGCCGTTGGGCATCACGACCGCCGAGGAGGAGGCTTACCGCCATATTCAGCGGGCCCTGAGGATGGGGCGTTATCGGGCCGGGGACCGGCTGATCCCGGAAGAGATCGCGACGGAAATCGGCATGAGCCGCATGCCGGTTCGCGAAGCATTCCGCCAGCTGGCCGCGGAAGGTCTTGTGGTCATTCGCCCGAACCGTGGCTGCATCGTCGCCGGGCTTACCCTCGATGAGATCTACGAAACATTTGAAATACGCTCGGTGCTCGAAGGGCTGGCGGTGAGGCTTGCCATGCCGCACATCGATGTCGAAGTGCTTGAAGAACTGGAACGCCAGCTTGACCGCATGGAGCGCGCTAGCCAGACCGGCAGCAGCGACTGGGTCGTGCGCCACCAGGCCTTCCATCTGCAGATTTGCCAATTGAGCAACAGACCCAAGCTGGTCCGGCAGATTGCCAGCCTGCACGTCGTGATCGAGCCCTACCTGCGCATCTGGTTCGACTATGTCGACAAGCCCGCCAGCGCGCGTGCCGAGCACGAGATCCTGATTGAGGTGCTGCGGTCAGGTGATGCCGGCAAGGCAGAGATCGTCATGCGGGATCATATCGTCGAGACAGCGCCGCTTCTGGCCAACTTCGCAAGTCCCGGCCGCCGCTAGGAAATACCATCTAACTCGTTGAAGCCGGAAGATAATCCGGCGCGACGAAAGGGAACTGCCATACCGGCAAAAGAGGAGAATGACATGAAAATTAGCCGCATCGCAGCCATTGCGTCGGTCCTGTTCGGCCTGGTTCAGGCCGCCGTTGCGCAAGAAACACCAAAGGCAATTACCATTGCCACCGAAGGGGCCTACGCGCCCTGGAATTTCACAACAGCCGACGGCAAACTGGACGGCTTCGAAGTCGATCTCGCCAATGATTTGTGCGGGCGAATGAAGATCGAGTGCAAGATCGTCGCACAGGACTGGGACGGCATGATCCCCGCGCTGACCGTCGGCAAGTTCGACGTGATCATGGCGAGCATGTTCATCACTGAAAAACGTCTGAAAATCATCGACTTTACCCAGCCATATGCGGTGGATCCCTCAGGTTTCGCGGTTGCCAGGGATAGCGAACTGGGCAAGCTCGGCATTTCCAATGAGCGGTTCAAGCTGGAGAATGAAGCCTCTGCGCAGGCGGCAATCGACAAGCTCAAGCCATTGCTGAAGGGAAAGATCATTGGCGTTCAGGCCGCAACGGCGAACCTGGAATTTGTGAAAAAATACTTCTCGGACGTCGCCGAGATTCGCGAATACAAGACTACCGAGCAACACGATCTCGATCTCGCCGCGGGTCGCATCGACGCGCTCTTCGCACAGCAGACAGCGCTGGCCGCCACGCTGAGCAAACCGGAGTTCAGCGACTATACGCTTGCAGGACCAGGATTTGTCGGGGGTCTCTTCGGTCTTGGCTCCGGGGCCGGTATCCGCAAAGAGGACAGCAAGCTGAAAGACATACTCAACGGCGCCATCGACGCCGCGATCGCCGATGGCACGATCAAAACCCTGTCGCTTAAATGGCTCAAGAGCGACGTCACTCCAGTCAAGTAAGCGCTTGTCGGCGAACGGCCATTCCTGACCCGTTTCGGAGCTGAGCCGTTCGTCCTGCCGGGGGTACCAATGGTTGACGCATTCCGGCTGCTTGGTTTCCAGCACGGAGGTTGGGGGGCTGCTCTTCTCGTGGCGGCCTCGGTCACAGTGCTCCTGTCTGTGCTGGGCTTTGCGCTTGGCGCTGTGTTCGGTGGGCTGGCAGCGGCCGGGCGTCTGCGCAACTCCAAGGTATTGAGGTTCTTGGCCCTTGGCTATTGCACGGTTTTCAGGGGCGTGCCCGACCTTCTGACCATTTATCTGCTTTACTATGGAGGAAGCGTCGCCCTGACCTCGCTTGGTCATAGCCTGGGCGGATCTGGATTCGTCGGCGTTCCAGCCTTTGCCACTGGAACATTGGCCATCGCGATCATCTCGGGCGCCTATCAAGCCGAGGTCTATCGAGGGGGTTACCTCGCCATCGACCAGGGACAGCACGATGCCGCTTGCGCGCTTGGTCTCAACCGGCTGCAGCGGCTGCGACAGGTTATTTTTCCCCAGCTCCTGAGATACGCGCTGCCGGGTCTCGGCAATGTGTGGCAGTTGGTTCTGAAGGACTCCTCGCTGATATCGGTAATTGGCCTCGTTGAACTGATGCGCCAGGCACAGGTCGCTGCAGGTTCGACCCGTGAACCGTTCGTCTTCTACATTGCTGCAGCCTTGCTCTATCTGGCTATCGCTTCCGTCACCGGCCATGCCTTTTACCGTCTGGAACGAAAGGCGCCGTGGCGCGTCCGGTCGGCATGATAGATTTCAGTTTTTTCCTCGAGATCCTGCCGAAGCTCCTTGCCGGCCTGCCGCTTACGATGGAACTGGCCCTGACTTCCATTGTTGCCGGCTTCGTTCTTGCCGTCACATTGGCGCTTGCCCAGCAATCGGAATCGCCCTTCGTCGTCTTGCCGATCCGTGGCTTCGTTGCCGTGTTCAGGGGCACGCCTCTGCTGGTGCAGATTTTTCTGACCTATTATGGCCTTGGTCAGTTCCGGCACCAGCTGTCGGCAATTGGATTATGGGCCGTTTTCCGCGAACCCTACTGGTGCGCAATCATCGCGCTGACACTCAACACTACCGCCTATGGCAGCGAAATCCTCCGCGGCGCGATTCAATCGGTGCCACGCGGCCTTGTCGAGGCGGCCCGGTCTGTCGGCCTGTCCACCTCTCTGACCTATCGGCACGTTATCCTGCCGCTGGCCTTTCGCCAGGCGCTGCCGAGTTACGGCAATGAAATCATCCTGATGATCAAGGGCACGTCTCTGGCTTCCATCGTGACCTTGATGGAGGTGACCGGAATTGCCCAGGGATTGATCTCCCAGACCTACCGCGCCTTTGAAGTCTTCATCTGCGCGGGCGCCATTTATCTCACTTTGAACTTCGCGATCATCCGTGCCTTGGCGGCACTCGAATACTGGATGTCGCGGCATCTGCGGCACCGCCCCTCGACGATGAGCGACGCCGCCTCTTGATCACGATCAGAAGGGCATAGCATGCGAAATTTTGAGAAACCCACGCGCTCGGTCGTCGTTTCACGCGAGGCCATGGCCGCCACCTCTCATCCGTCGGCGACCCTGACGGCAGTCGAGGTCATGGCGGCCGGCGGCAACGCCATGGATGCCGCCATCGCAGCCTGCGCGGTGCAATGTGTCGTCGAGCCAGCCTCGACCGGCATTGGAGGCGATTGCTTCGCTCTTCTGTCGCGAAACGGATCCGGCGAGGTCATCGCCTATAACGGATCGGGCAGGACACCCGCCGCCCTCACAATTGACTGGTTCCTCGAACGTGGCATGGCCGAGGTGGCCCGCAATTCTCCTGGCTCCGTCACCATCCCGGGAGCGATCGATGCCTGGACCAGATTGCACGCTGATCATGGGCGTATGCCCTTCGATCAAATCCTGGCCCCCGCTATACGTTTCGCCGAGGAAGGCTACGCCATTTCACCGCGGGTCCATCGTGACTGGGCGTTGGAGGAAGAACTTCTGGCCTCCGATGTTACCGCGAAACGGATTTTCCTGCCAAACGGCCGCGCGCCACGCGTTGGCGAAGTACATCGCCAGCCTGAGTTGGCTGCAACGCTGCGGCTGATCGCCGAGAAGGGACGCGAGGCTTTCTACACCGGCCCAGTGGCCGAAGACATGGTCGCCTATCTTCGTGGGCTCGGCGGATTGCACACACTCGAAGATTTCGCCTCGGCAACAGGCGAATACGTGACCCCGATCAGCACGGCGTTTCGAGGCTGCGATGTGTTCGAATGTCCGCCGAACGGCCAGGGTGTGATCGCGCTGCTCATTCTAAACATCCTCTCGCGCTTCGAAGCCAAGGGGGACCCGCAATCCGCGGACCGGCTTCATCGGGAAATCGAAGCGACACGCCTCGCTTACGCCGCGCGTGACCTGCTCGTCGCCGATCCAGACACGTCCGAAGTCCCGGTGGCCGACATGTTGTCGAATGCCTGGGCCGATCGTCTGGCCGGCATGATTGACCTAAAGCGCGCCCGCGCGGATCTGCCGGCGTTCGATATGCCGCTGCACAGCGACACGGTCTATATTTCCGTTGTCGACAAGGATCGCAATGCGGTCAGTTTCATCAACTCGGTCTTCGACAGCTTTGGCTCGGGCCTGGTCTCGCCACGCTCCGGTGTCGTCTTGCACAATCGCGGGCAAAGCTTTTCGCTTGACCCCAGGCACCCCAATGCGGTGGCGCCGAACAAGCGGCCTTTGCATACCATCATACCCGGGATGCTTGCGAGAAGCGGCCGGGCAGAAATGCCTTTCGGCGTTATGGGTGGCTACTACCAGGCAATGGGCCACGCGCATCTGCTGACGAAGGTGCTCGACTTCGGCATGGATCTGCAGGAGGCGATTGATCTGCCGCGGGTCGCCCCCGTCAGCGGCACGATGAAGGTCCAGGCCGAACACGGGCTCGCTGGCGAAACCGCGACTGAACTTAGCCGACGCGGTTTCGAAATCATTCCTGCGACGGACCCGATCGGCGGTGCGCAGGCCATCCGCATCGATTGGGCAAACGGGACGCTGCTGGGTGGTTCCGAACCGCGCAAGGACGGCTGCGCCCTCGGTCTGTAGAGCGGTTGTGCCAGAGCGGGTTCCAAGATGCTGAAGACGTCTTCATCGACATTTGGCCGGCGAGCAGGGGTCGCTGGCGCCATGGTCCAGATAATTCTTGCACGCCGAACCACCGACACGCGGATTTTCAGTCCGCTGTCGGTGATTGATATTGTTCAGATTTTAGGCTGAATGTCGCGTTTGTGTCGCGTCAAGCCAAAAGCGCCCGCTCGGCCTGAACTCGTTGCCCTGTTCAGCGCCCAAACGCGCGTGCCGTGGTGCCGACAGTCATTCAGATGGATGATGGTATGGTTCGGCACTCACAGTAAGCTCCGATCCCCAGGCGTTTTTAGAGACTTTCTGAGGTCCATGTATGGGCGCAAGCGGCGCGACGACGGAGGTGTTGGCGCAGGCGCCGGGGTCGGCATCGTCGAGGCTCGCACGCCTGGAAGCCACCACGACCGACGTCGACCAACGGGCAACCGTGGGGCGCTCGATCGATCAGGAGATGGCACGGGCGATCGAGAAGCAATTGCAAGTTCTCAAGTCAACCGGCAACGCTGTCGCGGCTCAACAGGCGGGACTGCACGCCATGGAAAGGCAGTCTTCCGCCGCATCGCATCTCCTCCAAGGCTTTTTTCGGCGTCAGCAGGATGCCAGCGAGCGGGGTCAACTCGGCCAGGCGGATGCCAGAGTGTTTACGCTCGCTACACCGCTGGAGTGGGCGAGCTCGCTTCATCCGATCTTTCTGCTTCCTGTTCGGGAGATCCCTGCATGATTATCGAGTTGTTCGGTCCGCCTGGCGCAGGCAAGACGACCCTTCTCCGCGCCCTTTGCCGTGAGCTGGCGAAACACGACATCCGTGTGAAGACAGTCAATGGCTATCGCCGGATCGATTTTGTGTCTGTCGGCAGCGAAGTCGATTCGGTCGAGGATGAAGGCCCGGAGACACGCCATGGCATCCAGCGTCTGGTGCACAAGCTCGCCACCGCGAGTCCGGTCTTGTTCTCGACCCCGCCGAGCGAGGGGGCCGCTGCGCGGCTTTTGGCATCGATCCCTCCAAAAAGTCGAATATGGGCGTTGCGTCTGAAGATCGACGTCGTTTTGCTCTTCGAAGCCTGGAATACGGCGCAGGCCTCAGAAGGGTACTTCATTTTCGAAGAGGGCATCGTTCAGGCGTTGTGTGCGCTCGTCCTGTTGGGACGAGATCAAAGTATCGACATGGTTCGTAATTGCCTGACGTTCCTGCCGCGACCGGATCTCCTCATTCAAGTCGACGCGCCCGGGGAAACGCTGCGCCACCGCCTCATTGAGCGGTATGCGCGGCAGCCGTACCTCGAGCGCCTTCTCGAAGTCGGAGTGGTCAGGGGCCTGAAGCAAGCGGATATTGCGAGGGAGATCGGCCAATGCCTGCAAGACAAATGGCCGCTGATGCGTGTCGACGGCCTCGACCCACGCAATTTCGAACAGGTCGTCGCGCGCATCGTGGGACACGCATTGCCCGCGACGGCATGCGTCGGGCCAGACTAGAGGCGCGAGTTGCATGGTGCTCACGGTGAGATCGTTCGTTGGCATTCGCAGATTTCTGCGGGCGCAGTGGCGACCGGTAGGGAGCGTTCATGAGAACCGTGCACCCGCTCGTCCGGATTACCGCGCAAGCCACCAGACGGCTGGGTACGGTGCCCATTACTCCGACACGTTCCGGTCCGGCTACTATGCAGCTCTGTGGTCGGGTATCGAAAAGCCTTTGGTCGAACGTACTCTCCTGCCTGTCGGCGGGCCGAACCGGAAATGTCTGGACTTCGCATGCGGCACAGGTCGCATAGCAAATATCGCAGCTCAATTTTTTGGTGAAGTCGTCGGCGTTGACATCTCCCAATCCATGCTGGCTAGCGCACGGGTTCCGAAGAACGTGAAATTGGTCCGCGCGGATCTTACGTTCTCTCCGCTTGCCGAAAGGTTCGACGTTGTCACGGCATTCAGATTCTTCCTCAATGCTGACGATGAGCTCAGGAAGGATGCACTGTCGGCCATCAGCGCGCATTTGAACGAAGGTGGATTGCTGATCTCGAATATCCACATGAATGCGACCTCCCCAATAGGGCTGGTCTGCCGCATTCTGAACCGTTATGCAGGAGGGACAGTCCGCCACACTTTGAGCATTAAACGATACGAGCAGATGCTCATTGCAAATGGCTTTATTGTCGAGCGGATAGTTGGGTACGGTTTTTTGCCGCGACCCGGGAATTTGCTGCCAAGACTCTGCGAAATATTGATCGTGCCGTTTGAAAGGATCTGCGCAACTGCCAGGATTCCGGCGGGGCTTGCGCAGAATTTCCTGGTGGTTGCCAGAAAGCGGTAACGCCGGCGGGCAATTTGAAACCGAGCATTTGCCATGAGGCTGGTCTTTGTTGAAGCTATTGGCAGGAAAGTATCGAGTGTCGTTTTTGGCAGCGCTTCGCTTGGCTCAATCAGTTCCCAACACGGCGCGACATGAAATGCCGTAAGTCGCCAAGTTGGCGACACCGCGAGCCATTGATTTTATACGAGGAAGTAGTGGTGCCCAGAGGCGGATTCGAACCACCGACACGCGGATTTTCAGTCCGCTGCTCTACCAACTGAGCTATCTGGGCCTGCTCCGGCGCGCGGCAGTCTGCACACCGGGTTCATGAAAGCGCCGTCGGCACCCCTTGAAAGCGCGTGGGTTATAGCACGGGAATCCGGCCTGTCCAGCGCTTAGAGCATGATCCCGAAAAGTGGAATCCGGTTTTCGGAAAAGACAAAACGCCAGAACCTGTTCCATCCGATCTATCCGGATGGGAACAGGGCCTGGACATTGATTTCAGGCGGGAAACGAGAGGCAGTCGGCAAGGCCGATCATCGGTCACGATCGCGGCCGCGAAACCGTCCCAAGCTTGTGGAAAACCGCAGGCGGACGGCGCTATTTCTGGTCGTCGTTGTCGTCCTCGTCGTCGCGACCCGGGATGACGTAGACCCCCTTCAGCCAGCGGTTGAGGTCGATGTCTTTGCAGCGCTTCGAGCAGAACGGATAGGTTTCGCGCGCCGATGGCTTGCCGCATTCGGGGCAGGGCCGCTTGGGACGTAACGGCGTGACCTTGTCGTCCGGGCTCATATCCGCGCACCCGACAGCCAGTTGGTGTGCACCTTGAAGCCTTCGCCGCTCAAAAGCGCTACCGTCTCGTAGAGTGGCAGGCCGACGACGTTGGTGTAGGAGCCGACAAGCTTGACGACGAAGGCGCCGGCAAGCCCCTGGACGCCATAGCCGCCGGCCTTGCCGCGCCATTCTCCCGACGCGATGTAGGCCTCGATCTCCTCGCGCGGCAGCCGCTTGAAACGCACCCTGGTCTCCACCAGCCGCAAGCGCTGCTTGCCGCCCGGCGTGATCAGGCAGATGCCCGAATAGACCCGGTGCGAACGGCCGGACAAAAGCCCCAGGCAGTTGGCGGCGTCGTCGAGCGTCTCGGCCTTGGGCAGGATACGCCGCCCGACCGCAACCACCGTGTCGGCGGCCAGCACGAAGCTCGGCAGGTAGTCGGCTTCGGTCTTCAGCGAGGCCAGCGCCTTTTCGGCCTTCTGCGTCGCCAGGCGCTTGGCCAGCGAGCGCGGGTGTTCGGCGCGCAGCGGCGTCTCGTCGACATCGGCCGGCAGCACGCGGTCCGGCTCGATGCCGGCCTGCTGCAGCAGCTCGATCCGGCGCGGCGAACCCGAGGCAAGCACGAGCTTCTGCAAAATGCCCATCGCGATCCCGGCCGGGTCCTTGAACTTACTTGAAGCGGTAGGTGATGCGGCCCTTGGTCAGGTCGTAGGGCGTCATCTCGACCAGGACCTTGTCGCCGGTCAAAACGCGGATGCGGTTCTTGCGCATGCGGCCGGCCGTATGGGCGATGATTTCATGTTCGTTTTCGAGCTTGACCCTGAACATCGCGTTGGGCAGCAGTTCCGTCACGACACCCGGAAACTCGAGGACTTCTTCCTTCGGCATTCGATACCTTTGCTTGGATGGGTACTTCCAGCGCCCCGGCCGGAAAGTTGCGCGGAACCTATATGATAAACGTCCGCTTGTGAACATGCTTAATCCGCGGCGTTTTCAGCCCCGTTGCCGAGAAAACGGCGGCCGATCCGCGCCTTCAGCCGCTCGCGTACGTCGCGGTAGGCGGCCATGATCTGCTCGCGCGTGCCGCTGACGCCGGTCGGGTCGGGCATCGGCCAATACTCGACCTCGACGGCCAGCGAGCGGGTGAGCTCGAGCGCGGTGTGGTGGGCTTCCGGCGCCAGCGTCACGATCAGGTCGAAATAATCGTCCTCGAGGTCACCCATCGTTCTCGGGTGCCGTTCGCCGAGCGACAGCCCTTCTTCGGCCAGCACGGCATCGACGAACGGATCGCGTTCGCCGCCGCGCACCCCTGCCGAGGCGACGAAGGTGGTGGGCGGAAGCACCTTGCGCGCCAGCAATTCGGCCATCGGCGAGCGCACGGCGTTCATGCCGCAGACAAACAGGATCGAGCGGGGCAGGATCGGGCGGGGCAGCGGGGCGGCCAGTTTCAGCCTCGCCAGTGCAGCACGCAAACCAGCGTGAACAGCCGGCGCGCCGTGTCGAAGTCAATCTCGATCTTGCCGGCAAGCCGGTCCATCAGCGTCTGCGAGCCTTCATTGTGCAGGCCGCGCCGGCCCATGTCGATCGCCTCGATGTGGCTGGGCGTCGCGGTGCGGATGGCATCGTAATAGCTTTCGCAGATCATGTAGTAATCCTTGACGATGCGCCTAAGCGGCGTCAGCGACAGGATGTGGGTGACCACGGCTGCGCCGTCCTCGCGCGCCACCGCGAACACCAGCCGGGACTCGGCCAGCGACAGTTTTAGCCGGTACGGGCCGGCGCCGTCGTCATTGACCGGCTGGAAGCGGTTCTCCTCGATCAGGTCGAAGATCGCCACCGCCCGCTCATGCTCGACATCAGGCGTCGAGCGGCCGATCGTCTCGTCGAGCTCGACATCGATCAGCCTGGCGCGGGTTTGGTCGTAGTCGGACATTTCTACATGTTCAGCCGGATGGCGACGGAGCGTCCATGCGCATCGAGGCCTTCCGCCTTGGCAAGCGTGATCGCCGCCGGCGCCAGCGCCCGTAATTGCTCCGGCCCGAGCTTCAGGATCGACGTGCGCTTGACGAAATCGAGCACCGAAAGCCCGGACGAAAAGCGCGCCGAGCGCGCCGTCGGCAGCACGTGGTTGGAGCCGGCGACATAGTCGCCAATGGCTTCCGGCGTGTGGCGGCCGAGAAACACCGCGCCGGCATTGCGCATCCGCGCCAGGAAGGCCTCTGGGTCGTCGATGGCAAGCTCGACATGTTCGGCCGCGATGCGGTCGACCAGCGGCAATGCTGCCTCGATCGTCGGCACCAGGACTATGGCGCCAAAATCGCGCCAGCTCGCCGACGCGGTTTCTCCGCGCGGCAGGCCCTGCAACTGCCGCTCCACCGCCTGTTCGACCGCTGCGCCAAAGAAACGGTCGTTGGTGATCAGGATCGACTGCGCCGACACGTCATGTTCGGCCTGGGCGAGCAGGTCGGCGGCGATCCAGTCCGGGTCGTTGCTGCCGTCGGCCACGACCAGCACTTCCGACGGCCCGGCGATCATGTCGATGCCGACCGTGCCGAACACCTGGCGCTTGGCTGCAGCGACATAGGCATTGCCGGGGCCGACGATCTTGGCGACGGGCTTTATCGTCTCGGTGCCATAGGCAAGGGCCGCGATCGCCTGGGCGCCGCCGACGCGGTAGATTTCGGAGACGCCGGCAAGGTCGGCCGCCACCAGCACCAGCGGCGGCACCTCGCCGCCTGAGGCCGGCACCACCATGGCGATGCGCTCGACGCCGGCGACCTTGGCCGGCACGGCATTCATCAGCACCGAGCTTGGATAGCTCGCCGTACCGCCCGGCACATAGAGCCCGACGGCCTCTATCGCCGTCCAGCGCGAGCCGAGCTCGACGCCGGTGGCATCGGTGTAGCGGTCGTCCTGCGGCAGCTGCCGCTGGTGATGGGAGCGTATGCGCTCGCGCGCGAATTTCAGCGCCTCGACCGTCTGCGGATCCGCGGCTTTGTAGGCCTTGGCAATGTCATCCCTGGAGACGGCGATGCCGAGCCTGGCCAGGTCGCCGCCGCCGAACTTCTGCGTGTACCCGATAAGCGCCGCGTCACCCTCGGCGCGAACCTTGGCGATCATCTCGCGCACCACGGCGTCGACATCGGCCGAGACTTCCCGCTTGGTCAGCAGGAACGCGGCAAAGCGCTGCTCGAAATCGGGGTCGGACTGGCGAAGCGTGACAGCCATTGGCTCAAACCCTGTGGACCGGGCGCGACGTCGCTTCCCAGGCGCCGCCGACATCGGCAAGCCGTGCCTCGATGCATTCGACGTCGAGCATGATTGTGCCGCCGCCCGAAAAGATCAGCTCGACGATGCCGGCCGGCTTGTCGAGCGCGAGAAAGCTGATCGCCAGCAGCGACAGCACTTCGTCGGGCTTGTCGCGGGCAATGCCGCTGGTCTTGGCGCCGAGCACCCGGTCGAAATGCAGCACGGCCTGCCGCCGTTCATTGTGCTGGCGGAAGAAGCCGGATTTCGCCTCCCAGACGAAGCGGTTCATGGTCAGCACGAAGCGCTTTACCGAAGGCAGGTATTCGAGATCGCTGACCTTCATGACAGCATCCTGGACATGCGCCGAGATGATGCTCAGATCCTGATCGTCGAGCGCGACAAGCTTGAGGCCATTCATGCGGAATTCGCACCTGCGAAGGTTTACATTTGGCCTTCTGTTAGGCGGTCTTGGCGATCCGCGCAACCGGACCGCAAGCCTTGCGGAAAGGCTCTACCCCGAAATGCGCTCGATCTCCGCGCCGCAGCCGGAGAGCTTTTCCTCCAGCCGCTCGAAGCCGCGGTCGAGGTGGTAGACGCGGTTGACCGTGGTTTCGCCTTCGGCCGCAAGGCCGGCGATGACCAGCGACACCGAGGCGCGAAGATCGGTCGCCATGACCGGCGCGCCCTTGAGCTTCGCCACGCCGTCGACGATCGCCGTCTGGCCGGACAGCGTGATGTGGGCGCCGAGACGGGCGAGTTCCTGGACGTGCATGAAGCGGTTTTCGAAGATCGTCTCGGTGATGCGCGACTTGCCCTTGGCCATCGTCATCAGGCCCATGAACTGCGCCTGCAGATCGGTCGGGAAAGCCGGGAAGGGCGCCGTCGTCACGTCGACCGGCGAAATGCCGGCGCCGTTGCGCCTGACGCGGATGCCGGAATTGGTCTGCGTGATCTCGGCGCCGGTCTGCGAGATGATGTCCAGCGCCGTCTGCAACAGGTCGGGCCGCGCGCCTTCCAGCACGACGTCGCCGCCGGTCATCGCCACCGCCATCGCATAGGTGCCGGTCTCGATACGGTCGGGGATCACCCTGACGCGAGCGCCCGACAGCGCCTCGACGCCGTCGATGGTGATGATCGCCGTACCGGCGCCGGAGATCTTCGCGCCCATGGCGTTGAGGCATTCGGCGAGGTTGACGATCTCGGGCTCACGGGCGGCATTTTCGAGCACCGTCTCGCCCTTGGCCAGCGAGGCCGCCATCATCAGCACATGGGTGGCGCCGACCGAGACTTTCGGGAACACATAACGGTTGCCGACAAGCCGGCCGTTCCTGGTCTTGGCGATGACATAGCCGGTGTCGACGTCGATGTCGGCGCCCAGCGCCTGCAGGCCTTCGAGGAAGAGGTCGACCGGGCGCGTGCCAATGGCGCAGCCGCCGGGCAGCGACACCTTGGCCTCGCCCATGCGGGCCAGCAGCGGCCCGATCACCCAGAACGACGCCCGCATCTTCGACACCAGCTCGTACGGCGCCGTCGTGTCGACAATGTTACGGGCGGAGAAAGTTATGGTTCGCGAATAGCCTTCCTGCTGCTTTTCGCGGCGGCCATTGACCGAATAGTCGACGCCGTGATTGCCGAGGATGCGGATCAGCTGCTCGACATCGGCCAGATGCGGCACGTTTTCCAGCGTCAGCGTGTCGTCGGTCAAAAGCGAGGCGATCATCAGCGGCAGCGCGGCGTTTTTGGCGCCCGAGATCGGGATGCTTCCGGCAAGCTTATTGCCGCCGACAATTCTGATGCGATCCATGAAGAGCGTCCCCTCGGCGCCAAGGCCGGTTTAAATCGGTTGAGTCTGTTGCGGCCATCTAGACCATTGGCCGGCTTGGTTCAAGAAACAGGCTACTCCCCACTTTGGCCCACGCCGACTTTGGCCAAAGTACCGGCGCCAAACATAGCCGATTCGCGTTAATCTTTTTTCATCGCCGCCTGCAGCCCCTCTGGCCGCTCGTCGGCGTCGCCAGTCCTTCGCGAGCGCGATTGCGCCTTGCGCTTCTGCAGGTTGGCGCGCAGCTGCTCGGCCAGCCGGTCCTTGCGGCCCGTTCCGCCCTTTTTCGCTGAACCATCCTTCTCCGGTGATCCATCCTTGTTCGGAGAAACTGTCTTGCCGTTCATCGTTCCGTCCCCGGCCGGCGACCCGCCGGTGCGGATCAAGGGATAGCCAACATTGTGGCACGGCCATGTCCGCAACAACCGCCCGGTGCGGCCTTTCAACCCGGCCCCCGTTTGTGCCGCTTGTCTTGGCCTTGCGCTTGCCGGTTCGATATGGCAGAAGCCCCGCCATCGGCGGCTGCGGTAGCTCAGTGGTAGAGCACTCCCTTGGTAAGGGAGAGGTCGAGAGTTCAATCCTCTCTCGCAGCACCAGATTTTCGGTCACCGAGGATTTGTGTTGCGCCTGAATTTCATTGCCCTTTGACTCGCCGTGTCTTTGCGGCCTTTAGGGCGCCGACCCAGCATGCTCCTGGACCCGGCTTGCAGCGCCGTTCCCGCATCTCGCGATTTTTCGGACGCAGCGCCGCTCCCGGGTCACATGTCATCGGGTGGTGCAAGAAAACAGTTCTCATGCTCTTCGGTCGGATGAAGGCAAATATGATAATTGCCATCCTGCGACGGAATCTCATCACCATACGGAATGAAGTATCGCTGCTGCCGCGTGATCTTCCGATGATCCCCAGGCCTCAGGATGACAACCCAGCCACCGGGACGAACATGAACCGCCCGCGCTGGGATTCGCTGACACTCGCCGTGTTCCGCGTCGCCGTGACAGCAGGCCAGCGGGTAGCTCCACCCTGAGGGGGCATCATGCACCCTCGAGGGAACCAAAAACCCTGGCGACGAAAGTGCCGCAAGGACGACCGCGGCAGTGGCTCGGTGCCGCGCCATTCCCTTTTCCGGTTGCCACTTCGGCCACATGTTGAAGTGATCATATGCCTGCTAATTAGCACTAGCTAATAAAAAGATGCTGGAGCGTCCTCCTGTGCAGCCGTTCTCGCGTTCCGCTCCGGCATGCTGCCTACCCCGTGTCTCTCCCTCCATTTTGTTGACTTTTGAAATAGTCACAGCTAATATAGAGAAAGCTAATGTTAGGAGAGTAACCCCCTTTTATCTCAACTACTTGAGTTCCCTTCAGAATTAATAGAAGTCAGCGATCAACCGTCCCCCAGAGTTTCATAAGCTCATGAGGATAGATGGCAGATGCATGTCCTATCCTTTAGCGCACTGATCGCAGGATTGCTGAAAATTGTGCTGGTCTCTGTCCAGTATACTCACGCTAATCCTTATACGAACGGTCTCTCTCCTGATGAAAATCGCGAGAAGGTTGTCTTTGACGATCCGATTAACGAAGTCGACGTCGCAATCGTTCTTGCGGCCGACATGTCCGGCTCCATCAACCACATAGAGGCCAAGCTACAGCGCGAGAGCTATGCCGCTGCTTTGGAATCAGCAACCGTGCTTAACGTGATCAAAGAGGGTGTGCACGGCAAGATCGCCGTCACCTTTGTCGAATGGTCGAGCCGCGGCTCCTTGGAAACCAGGGTGGGCTGGACCATTCTTTCCGATGCAAATGATGCGGCCGTCATCGCTGAGGCACTCCGGAAGAAGTCGGAAAGGCGACGCTCTGGTCCGCGCGGATCGAATACGTCGATCTCATACGCGATCGACGCCTCTGTGGACGCCTTTGACAAACTGCCTGTCCCAACGTTGCGCAGAATCATCGATATTTCAGGCGACGGATCAAACAATGACGGAACGTCCGTCGAGGACAGCCGTCAGAGAGCACTCCAGAAAGCCATTGTAATTAATGGCCTTCCAATAGGCGCTGACGTTGAAAATGGTGAGACGACGACGGAATACTATTCGAGGCACGTGATCGGAGGACCCGGTTCGTTCGTCATTCCCGCCGACAGTGCCGCTGCCTTTCAATCGGCAATAATCAGGAAGTTAATTCGAGAAGTGAGTTCCGCCTCCGGCAAAGCACGTTCTTAGACGGATCCTGCAGTCTGCCCGACGAAGCTAAGAAAGGTTCGAGCGATTTTGGGGCGGTCCAAAAATCGGCCACGCTGATCTCGAAGCAAAACGGTAGTCGACGGCCCCGTTTAGGGTTCGAAGCAGTCTTGCCCCCGGGCTACTGTGTCTGACGTGAGTCCAACGGTCCAGCCGTCCAAAATCGGTCCGCGCATGGCAGCCAGAGCCGTTCGGGCGGGCGCTCGAAAATGCTGAGGTGCCAAGCATCTCGCCATGCCAGGAAAATGCCAAGATCGAGGCACAGCTCGCGCTCGCACGCGCCATGATGCGCGCGGGGAAGCATTCTGGTCTGCCCTGCCGCAGGCGGCTTAACAAAGCTCCAGTCGGGAACAATCACTCAACGACTCGCGTTTCTTGGTAGGGCGCGCATTTTGTGCACGGCAGCGGGCCTCGAAGGCTCGCAAATGTCGCGCCGGCGTTTCAATCGCACTCGCCTCAGCCCTCACGATTTGGCTATTTGTGAACGCGTGTTTGATCAGGTTTGCACAGATGAACACATTGACCCTTTAAGCCTGGATGCCGAAGCCTTAGCGGTGATGATCGTCGCAATCTTCCGAAACGTGACCACCAATGAGCGCGAACTGCTGGAGGAAGTTAGGTCTCTTCGTCGCTCAAAAGGCACAGAGAAGGCGCACTAGCTTGGCAGCGTTCCAAGGCGAATTGGTCTAGTCCCGCTTTGGCACGGCCGTCTGGCATCTGAATTGCTCATTGAAACTCGCCAGAGTGTAGCCACCGAGCTTGCGAAGGGGATGGAAATGGGCTTAGCCGAAGACTTATCGGATGTCGCGCTCACATTCGAATGTCCGGATTGCTCGCATCCGGCGGTAAGAAAGGGCTCTGCACTAAGAGCGATCGCGCACATCAAATGCGACGGGTGCAACGCGAAGGTGCGGATCACCTATCCGCAGAAGCTAGCGATCTTCGAAAAGCACAGGCTATTGGCCGCAGGCGACCGCCGCCAGCGAGGCCAGGAACACTACGGTGCCCGCAACATCGATCGGGCCGCCGATGCGGCCGAAGTGGCTTCGCGACCTCTGCCGCGGGTAGCGACGCGTGCTTAACCCTTCCTCATCCGCGCCGCCTTTGCCCTTTCTACGCATGTTGACCATGACAATGCGGCCAACCGGAATAATCCCGTCGCGGGGCTCGTTAGTTCATTAGACGATGCTAAATATGGCAAAGTGTCCGAATGTCACTTCATGAAGCCCGCCAGACCGGCTGCGGCTCGCTCTGGCCTAACCTCGAAGGGAACCAGGGATGAAAATTTCGACCTCTTTGACGAGACGAAGTGTTGTCGCCGGGCTGGCGCTGGCCGCCGCATCGACATCGGTATTGCCTGCCGACAAGGCGCTCGCGCAGACGAAGAAAACCACATCCGAGAAAAGTCTGTATGAGCGGCTGGGGGGTGTGTTCGCCATCGCAGCGGTGATCGATCATTTCAGCGACGCCGTCGTGAAGAACCCCATCGTCGGCCAGAAGTCCAAGAACCCACAATTGCGCAAATGGCACACCAAGAACCTTGAAAGGTTGCCCGGCCTCAAGTTCATGCGCACGCTGTGGGTCTGCGACGTTTCCGGTGGGCCCTTCAAGTTCGTCGCCACCAAGCCCGGCGCGACGCCGCTCGGCCTCGAGGAAGCGCATCGCGACCTGCGGATCTCCCCCGCGGAATTCGATGAGGTCGCAGCGGAACTCGGGCGGACCCTGGATCATTTCAAGATTCCGAAGCCTGAGAAAACCGAAGTCCTGGAAGCTTTCGCCGCCCACAAGGACGAGGTCACCGCCGGCTACGTCAAGCGGGGCTGAAGCGTCTATACCGTATGGGCATTCGTTCTGAGCATGGCGCGCGTCGCTGTGACTATGCAGCGCGGCCGCAGCTCAGCGGGCAATTATCCCGATGGTTCCTACTCCGAACCTGCCCGAGCTGTCTCCACTTGGAGCGATCCTTCCGGCAGCGGTCGCAGGAGTTCAGCCTCGGACCTCGTCAGGTGGATCCAGGCCGCCCAGTCCGATGGCCGCAGCACAACCACTTGCCGGTTGTGATATGGCGCGACATCCGGGCCTGGCTCGCTCGTCAGCATCGCGAACGTCGGCGGCTTGTTGCCGACACCCTCGCACCACAGCCCGGCAATCGCCATGAACGAATGGCCATTCAGCGTGAACCTGTGCTTGGTTTTTGGATATTTCGTTCCCGTGAATTCGAAGAATGCCGACGCCGGAACGAGACAGCGCTTGCTGTTGCCGAACTGCCGACCCTCCGAGCGAAAGTTGAATACAGGTCCGCCTTTTGGCCCGGCCGGGGGAAAGCCGAACGTCATCGACGCCAGTTCGATTGCGTCGCCGGCAGCCCGCATTACCGGCGCTGGGTCGTTGATGTGGATGTCATCCGCCTGCGGCAGATCCAATTCGGTTTGATGGCTGGGGATTTTGAGCGCCAGCGATTCCATCATCCGGCAATATTCGGCCCAGGCGATGTGCTGCTCGTAGTCATTGCACATGGAAGGGCTCCGCACGCTCGATCGAGATCAGTTCAATATAGCGTTTCGCGCCGATTGCTGGCGGATTTGATGTAAGCCTATTTGGGCCGGCGGGCGGCAGCGATGGCCTGCAACAGATTGATGCTGTTCACGTCGGGTTCACTGGATGCGGCAACGGCAAGTGCGGCGGCCTCGGCTATTTTCGCGACGTCGTTGCTGCTGATCGTTCCGCGCTTCTCCAGCAGATTTACAAGTTCGACAACGAGAAGAAAGGCGTTCACGCCATATCGTTCGGCTTTGAGCTCGAACTCGCCTCGAGCCAATTTCCCCGCGTCTCCTTCAGCCCGTTTGTCCACGTTGGCGTCCTCTCCTATGGCTACAAGCTATTAACGCTTAGCACGAATGGTTCAATCCTTCGAACTGGCCACACCTTCGCCAATTGCCGGGCATCGTGTCGCCGGTGGCAAGGGCATGGGTTCAGCCAAGGATGAGACCAACCAACAGAACAGTAAGAATAAAGGACAGCACGACGGCAAGTAGCCCGCATGCTTCCAAAGTGTTGGTTTGCCAAGCTTTCGTCGGGCGCCTCCGGTTTGAATTCCTGTTTCGCGAAACAAACTTCATCGGGCACCAGATCTGACGCGGAGCCGGCTTGAATTCGGCAAAGCGCTCCTCTTCATCGGCCCGGAAGGCATCTCCGCGAAACTCCGGAGCACCGTATGCGCGGCGCCGGCCTGCTTTTCATCGACGCGGGCCATCACCAGTACGACACCCTCTGCGATCTTCGGCTTGCGCGACTTCTGGGCAAAATCGGCAAAAGTTCCGAGAAGCACGCCGGCAAAGCCGCCCCACGCCGCACCGACCAGGGCCATCCCCGTCATCCCCGCAGGATCAACGCCTTGAGCTCCAAAAGCGCTTAAGCCGGCCAACAGACCGGCCGTCGCGCCAAGTGCGGCACCAGCAACCGCACCCCGCCAGAGAGCGCTCATCTCATCGTCGTAGTATCCAGCAACGCTGATCGGTTCATCATTGTCGTTGTAAGATCCGACGACGCTGATCTGGCGGCGGCGAATCCCGGCAGCCTGAAGTCTGGCCACGGCACGTGCTGCCTGGGCATGGGAATTGAACAGTCTGCTGATCGTTTGCATTTGCGCCCAGGCCCGACGCTCGTCAGGAGCGTCGGGCCTCTCCTCCCTGGCTTTGAACTCTTCCGTCCGGACGCATCTTCGTCGCGCCAAAGCTCACCACAACGTGAGCCAGCCGGCTACGTTCCTCGGCCGGGGCTTCGGTCCAATCCTGGAGTATCTTGCTTGGGACCTAAGTCTGACCTGCTTGAGTGCAACGTTTCGCCGGTGGTGAGCAGCAGACGGCCTTGCGTCCAAGGCTCAGCTGATGCTTCTGGACCAGTTATCAACCTGGCGCTCCGCCTCTTCCTTGGCGATGCCATATCGCTCCTGGATGCGTCCCAAGAGCTGGTCTCTATTGCCCTCGATACGATCAAGATCGTCGTCGGTGAGGTCACCCCACTGCTCTTTCGCCTTGCCCTTGAACTGCGTCCATTTTCCCTTGATTTGATCCCAGTTCATATGTTCCTCCTTGCTTCCTGGGCCCGCACTAAGCGGAGCGCGGACCGATCGGCATTTCAATGTTGGTGACGAATGAAGATTAGCAGCCGCTAAAAGTTCCGGTGCCGGCGCAAAAAGCCCGCCGTGCCCGTGCCGGACTGCGAGCTGGTATTGATGATGGCCGGAGCTTGATGCTCTCTTGCAGCGCCATCCTATCCCGTTGAAGTCGCTGAGCTTCTGCCAGGCTGGCTTTGGCTGGCGAGCCTCGAAAGGCTGCCCGGCAGCATTGTTCTGTCCTTGCCGATCATCAGCACGCCGCTGTCCGGGGCCAGCAGGGCCGAGAACGGCAGCATCGCCGCGCCGATCGGCGAGGCCTCGGGGCCGAATTGTCCAGAGACGATTTCCGGCGCCACGATGCCGATGGCGCTGATCCTGTTGAACTGGGTCTGCACCTTTGCCAGCAGCTCGAGATGGATCGGCCGCGGCAGGATGCTGTCGAGAACGATCGCCTCGATGTCGATGACCGAAGTGATGGCGATGATCGCCTCGACCAGCGCATTGGCACAATCGTCGATCCATTCGGACAACGGCTCGCGCGCCCCCGGCGGCAAGGGATCGAGCTCGCGCACGCGATTGATCTCGATGCCGCGCGATTTGAGATGATTGACCAGCACATAGATCGAAGCGCGATGCAGCAGGCTCTGGTAGCGCGCCGGCTTGGCCGCCACCGAATCGAGGCTTGAAGGCGAGACCGGCAAAGGACCAAGCGCGGCGCTGTTGCCGTGCGGCCCGGTATGGACCTTGCCGCCTTGCACCAGTCCGCCGCCGACAAAGGTATCGATCGAAATATGCATGAAGTCGCGGAAGCGCGCGCCGGTCCCCTGGATGAGTTCGGCGAGTGCGGCCGATGATGCGTCGTTTTCCACGAAGACCGGGGTCTTCGGCTTTGTGGCGAAGAACGTCGTCAGATCGATTGCTTCCCAGCGGCTGCCGAGATCGTCGGGAAAGCCGAGCTCTTCGCTCCAGCCGCCGAGGAAATATGGCGAGGCGATGCCGACGCCGACGATGCTGGCATCGCCAAGCCCCTCGAGCAGCTTGTCGAAATTGGCGAGCGACATGTTGCCGGCCTTGAGCACCATATCGGGATCCGGAAAGCGATATTCGTGCGACTCGCGCGAGCGGACCTCGCCGGCAAAGTCGACGAGCACGGCTTCCAGCGCGCGCCGGCCGATCTTGATGCCGACGCTGTAGATACGCTCCGGTGCAAGTCGGTAGAGAGTGGATGGCGATCCGCGTTGTCCGAACCTTTTTCCCACTTGCTTTACGAATCCGGACGATTCCAGCCCGTCGACAATGGTGGCGACCGCGGCCGGCGTCAGATTTGCGGCGCGCGCCAGATCGGACTTGGATGCCTCCTTCAGCCGGCGAATGGCATCAAGCACGAAGCGCTCGTTATAATGCCGCACCTTGACCGAATTGCTGCCTTTTCCGGACAAAACCGGCGCCTCCCCATTCATTCCCGCAGAGCCACTCCAGCCGCTTGCAGCCTTGAGGCTGCCGCGGGGTCGAGCACTCCACTCGCACCCGTGCGCGACGCGACAGTGCCCTTCGCGGCCATGGAAGTCAATTTTCCAGTTGCGGCATTCAGCCAATTAATATAGCAAATTGAAAAAACAGGACCAGGGAGGAAAGGTGCTGCACTTGGGCGCATTAGGCGAAGCCGATGCCGTGGTGAAGAGCGACGCGGCTGTCCCGGTTGCCCTGGTTCAGGCGACAAAGGCCTTCGGCGGCACGATTGCCCTAAAGGACGCGTCCTTTGAATTGCGCTCAGGCGAGGTGCTGGCTCTACTTGGCGAAAACGGCGCCGGCAAAAGCACCTGCGTAAAGCTGCTGGCCGGCGTGTATCTCCCGACCGGCGGCCATGTCGAAGTCGACGGCAAGCCTGTGGTCTTCCATTCGCCGCACGACGCCCAGGCTGCCGGCATCTCGGTCATGCACCAGCATCCCGGTCTTTTCCCGGATCTTTCGGTGGCGGAGAACATCTATCTCGGCCATATGCCGCGCGACCGCTTCGGCGGCATCGACAACGCCGCCATGCTTGCCGGCGCGCGCAGGGTGCTGGCGACAGTCGGCCTCGACGTGCCGGCCGAGACCCGGCTCGGAACGTTGCGCACCTCCGAACAGCAACTGGTCGAGATCGCCCGCGCCCTGTCGCTCGACGCGCGGGTGCTGATCATGGACGAGCCGACGGCCGCCCTGTCGCAGCGCGAGGTCGAGCGGCTGTTCACCGTCGTCGCCGACCTGCGGCTGCACGGCGTGGCGATGATGTTCGTCGGCCACCGCATGGACGAGATTTTCCGCATCGCCGACCGCATCGCGGTGCTGCGCGACGGGCGTCTCATTGGTGTCAAGCCGAAGGCCGAGCTTGGCCGCGCCGCCGCCATCGGCATGATGGTTGGCCGCGAGGTCACCGACCTCTATCCGCAGCGAAACCACGCCACCGGCGCACTGGTGCTGGAGGCGAGGGGGCTTTCACACGCCGGCGGCTTTTCCAATATCGACCTCAAGCTCCATGCCGGAGAGGTGCTCGGGCTCGGCGGCCTCGTCGGCAGCGGGCGGACCGAGATCGCGCGCGTGCTGTTCGGCATCGACCGGCCCGATGCCGGCGAAATCCTGATCGACGGCGAAGCTGTGCGCTTCGCGTCGGCACGCGACGCCATGGATGCGCGTATCGCCTATGTCTCGGAAGACCGCATGGGCCAGAGCCTGGTGATGGATTTTTCCATCCTCGACAACGCCGTGCTGCCCGTCCTCGACAAGGCAGCCCGCTCCGGCTTCTACGGCACGAACCGCGCGATCGATCTGGTTTCGGACTGGCTGAAGCGCATGAAGCTCCGCTTTTCCGGCTACGCGCAGCCGGTGAAGGAACTGTCCGGCGGCAACCAGCAGAAGGTGGTGTTGGCCAAGTGGCTGCGCACCGAACCGCGCGTCCTCATCCTCGACGAGCCGACGCAAGGCATCGACGTCGGCACCAAGGCGGAAGTGCATGCAATGATCGCCGACCTTGCCGCGCAAGGCATGGCGATCATCCTGATCTCCTCCGAAATGCCCGAGCTCATCGGCATGTGCGACCGCATCATCGTCCTGCGCGAAGGCCATCGGACGGCCGAATTCACCAGGGGCGAAGCCACTCAGGAAAAGGTGCTGGAAGCAGCGACCAAGGCCGGCGAAGGCGCCGATGCGGCGGCACAGGCCGCCGGCCAGGAGACAAGAAAAGGACCGCTCGACATACTGAAGCGGCGGGAGTTCGGCCTGCTCGCCGCGATGCTGGCGGTCGCCATCCCGGTAACCATCATCAACCCGCGCATGGTGAGCGCTGCAAACCTGACCGCCGTGTCGATGGATGCCGCCCTGCTCGTCGTTGCAGCACTCGCGCAGATGCTGGTGCTGATCACCCGCAACATCGACCTTTCGATCGCAGCGGTGATCGGCCTGTCGGCTTACATGGCGGCCAGCATGGTCCAGGCCTATCCGGGGCTCGACATCGGCATCGGCCTGATAACCGCATGCGCCGTCGGTGGCGTCGCCGGCCTGATCAACGGCCTCGTCGTCACCAGGGGAAAGATCCCGGCGATCGTCGTCACGCTGGCCTCGATGTCGATCTTCCGTGGCTTCAACTCGATCTGGGCAGCCGGCGACCAGATCAGCGCCGACGAAGTCACGCAAGCCTGGCTCGACATGACCGGCCTGAAGATCGCCGGCGTGCCGCTGATCGTCGTCATTGCGGTCGTCATCCTCTGCTTGGGCTACGTGCTGCTCTATCGCACCGCCATCGGGCGCGAATTGTTCGCCGCCGGCTCCAATCCCGACGGCGCGCGTCTCATCGGCATCCCCGTCGACCGGCGCATCCTGCTGGCCTTTGGCATGGCCGGCCTGCTCGGCGGCCTGTGCGGCGCGCTGTGGGCATCGCGCTATGCGACCATCGACGCCCGCGTCGCGCTCGGTTTCGAACTCACGGTGATCGCGTCGGCGGTGGTCGGTGGCGTCGCCATCCGCGGTGGTTCGGGCACGCTGCTCGGTATCATCCTCGGAGCCCTCACGCTGCTCGTCATCAAGAACGGGCTGACGCTGGTGCGCGTCGATCCGCTGTGGCTGCAGGGCGTCTACGGTCTGGTTATCCTGGTCGCCATCGGCATCGACACCTTCATCGTGCGGCGCGCCGAGCAGGCAAGACAGGCGAGGGCGCGGTGAAAAAGTTCCTCCGTTCGATCGACTTCTGGGATCTGCTGTTGGCGACCTCTTGCCTGGCCATCTTCCTCTATGCCGCGATCTTCGTGCCGAATTTCGTTTCCGGCTTCAATCTCTCGCAGCTCGCCGCCAGCGCCTCGGAAAAGGCATTGCTGATCCTGCCGATGACGCTGCTCATCATTACCCGCGAGATCGACCTGTCGATCGCCTCGCTGCTGGCGCTGACCTCCGTCGTCTTTGGCTTGCTGGTCCAGGCCGGTGTGCCGACGCTTGCCGCAATCCCGCTGACGCTCGCCATCGGCGGCCTGCTCGGTGCTTTCAACGGCTATCTGGTCTCGGGCCTTGGACTGCAGTCGTTGGTTGTGACGCTCGGCACCATGGCGCTCTATAGAGGCATTGGCTACATCCTGCTCGGCACCGGCTCGGTCAACATCCTGCCGCCCGCGGTCGTCGATTTCGGCATCAACAACCTGCCTGGCACCGAGATACCGTGGACCATCGTCCCCTTCATGGTGCTGGCGCCGGTTTTTGCGGTCGTGCTGCAGAAGACGCCGACCGGCAAGCGCATCTACGCGCTCGGCGGCAGCCCTGAAGTGGCGCGCTATTCCGGCATAAACACGCGCCGGATGGTGCTGAACCTGTTCGTCGTCTCGGGCGTCGTCGCGGCGATAGCCGGCATCGTCTATACCGCGCGCCTTTCCAACGCCCGCGCCAACAATGCGCTCGGCATGGAGCTCGACGTCATCACCATCGTGCTGCTTGGCGGCGTCAGCGTCTTTGGCGGCAAGGGCCGCCTGACCGGCGTCATGCTGGCACTGGTCCTGATCGCCATCATCCGCAACGTGCTGGCGCTGAACCAGATCGGTGGCGACGCGCAGGGCATGATTATCGGCCTGCTTCTGATCGGCTCGCTGCTGGTCGGCAATTACTGGCGCTCCACACAGGAGATGCTCAGCAGATCCCGCGCAATGCGCGAGACAAAGGGGTGATCTCGGGCCCCTTCCTTCAAGCCCGAATTTTGACGGAGGAGTCACAATGAAAGCGTTTAGATTAGCCCTGCTCGCATCCGCGGTTCTGCTTGCGCCAACGTCGCTGGCCTTCAGCCAGGAGTGCGCCAAGGAACCCGTAACGGTCGGTTTCCTGCCCAAGCTCGACACAGACCCCTACTTCAAAGTGGCCTTCGGAGGCGCACAAGAGGCAGCCAAGGAAATTGGCGGCACCGCTACCCAGGTCGCCCCATCGCAGGCGACCGCCGAGGCGCAGATCGAATTCATCAACAGCCTCGTGTCGCAGAAGGTCGGGGTCATCGCAATTGCCGGCAACGACGCCAATGCCGTTGCGCCTGCGCTGAAGCGCGCCGTTCAGCAGGGCGTCAGGGTGATTTCGTATGACTCCGATGTGGCCGCCGATGCCCGCGCGGCATTTGTCAATCAGGTGAAGGGCGACAGTCTGGCAGAAATGATGCTCGAAAGTGCATTCGCCCTCAGCGGCGGTGAAGGCGAATTCGCGATCCTGTCGTCGACGCCGACGGCAACCAACCAGAACGCCTGGATCGACTTCATGAAGGCGAAGATGGCGGCCGAGCCGAAGTTCTCCAAGATGAAGCTGGTGCAGGTCGCCTATGGCGAAGAAAGCGAACAAATCAACCAGCAACAGGCGTTGGCGCTGGTCCAGGCGTTTCCGGATCTCAAGGTGATCATCGTCCCGGCTGGCATCGGCCTTCCGGCGGCCGCGCGAGCACTCGAGGAGGCGGGCATGATCGGCAAGGTCAAGCTGACCGGCCTCGCGCCGGCCACTCTGATCTCGAAATACATCAAGGACGGGGCGGCTCAGGATATCTGGTGGAACGTCACCGATCTTGGCTACCTTACCTATCAGACGGCCCAGGCGCTTGCGCAGTGCAAGATCACCGGCAAGGAGGGTGAGAAGTTCACGGCAGGCAGGCTCGGCGAATACACGATTGGCGCCGGCGGCGAACTGATCCTTGGTCCGGCCAAGATCGTGACCCCCGAAAATCTGGCCGAGTTCAAGTTCTGATCCTATAGAGCTTGAATTCTAGGGGCGCCGGTCCATCCGGCGCCCTTCCTAAAACCTCTCGAATGAAAACAGTGCGGACGGCAATGAAGATATTGCTTGCAGGCGAAACCTTTGCGGCGACGACCTCGGTCGCCATCGGTAGTGATGTGCTTACAAGTGCGGCCTCGACAAATGGTGCAACGGCCTTCAATGCCGCGCTGGCCACTGAAGGCATCGCCGTCACGCAGATCGGCGGCGAGCGTTGCAGCGCGGAGTTTCCCTATGACCTCGATGGGCTCGCCCAATATCAGGCGGTGGTGATCTCCGATGTCGGCGCCCTGACATTGCTGGTGACGCCGGATGCCCGCGCCGGGCGTGTCGGCGTCAACCGCCTCGATCTGCTCAAAGCCTATGTCGAAGCTGGCGGCGGTCTGATGCTGGCCGGCGGCTATATGGGCTTTCAGGGCATGTTCGGGACAGCGCGTTTCCACGACACCCCGGTCGAGGACGTTCTGCCGGTCCGTTGCCTGCCCTACTGCGACGGCATGGAGGTGCCGCAAGGACTGCAGGCCTCCATCCTGCAGTCGTCACATCCGATTTTTTCCGGGGTGGAGGGGCCGTTGCCGCCGATTCTCGGCATGAACAAGCTGGAATTCAGGCGCGACAGTTCGTCCCGGCTTCTGGCGACCTGCCACCATCGCGGCACCGACTGGCCGCTCCTTGCCGTCGGCAGCCATGGCCGCGGCCGCACGATTGCCTGGGCAACCGATATCGGCCCGCATTGGCTCTCGCAGGATTTCCTCGGATGGCCGTTCTACGGAAGACTGATGGCGAACATGGTCCGTTGGCTCGCCGGCAATGAATGAGAAAGCTGGACACCAGGTTTGATCGGTGCAGTCCGCCTGCCGCTGCCTCCGCTGCCTCGCGAGGCGCCGGTGACCAGCACCACCTTACCGGCCAGGTCGAATATCGGCGTGAATTCATTTGTGATGCGATTCCACCTTGTTCTTCAAATCGGACCGGCTGCCGTGTCGAACCGAATAGGCTCGCGTGAATTCGGCGCCCAGCAGAAATATCTCCGCCGAATAATAGACCCATAACAGCACGACGAGCAGGGCGCCGGCCGCGCCGTATGATGATGAGATGGCGCTGGTTCCGATATACCAGCCAATCAGCGACTTGCCGATGGTGAACAGAAACCCGGTGACCACCGCGCCGATGCCGACATCGCGCCATTGCAGGCTGCGGTCGGGCAGCACCTTGTAGATCGCGGCAAACAGCAGCGTGATCAGGGCAAACGACACGATCCCGTTGATGGCGCTCAGGATGATGGTGCCGAACGGCAGATAGGCGTTGATGATGTCTCCGAGCGCCGAAATCACGGCGCTCACAACCAGCGACACCAAGAGCAGAAAGCCGAGGGCGGCGACCAGGCCCAGGCTTGCAATGCGTGCCCGGACCAGCCGTGAAATCGTTGCCCCGCTCGGTTTGACTTTCCAGATTTCGTTCAGCGCCAGCTGCATCTCGCCGAACACGCCGGATGCGGCAACGAACAGCGTGACCAGCCCCAGAATGCTGGCAACGGTTCCCGCTTCCTTCTGCGAAGCGTTTTCGATCGTCGCCTGCAGCAGCTCGGCACTTTGCGGCCCCATCAGGCCGGCGATCTGTGCCGAAAGCGCGAGTTGCGCCGCCTCGTGCCCGAAGGCCATGCCGGCGATAGCGACAATGATGAGCAGGATCGGCGCGAGCGAGGTCGTGGCATAAAACGCTATCGCCGCCCCATGGCTCAGCGCATTGTCATCAATGAAGCCGAGGACGCTCTGCTTGAGAAGCCTCCAGCCCTCTGCTGCCAAAATCCACATGTGGGCCTCGCATGCCTGTCAACAAACAAGTAGCGGCGGCGCAGCGCTGGGCGAGGGGCGAGAGGCCGGCGGGACAGGAGGGGGCGTGGAGCAGCATGACATTCCTGCCTCCCGTCCCCACGACAAGAACACCTCTTGCCCGAACACTTGCCACGCGCCGGCCATCATGATGCCATGCCGTTGCGGAAGATGGCGCGCTGGGTTTGGGGTGGGCGACGATGCTGTTTCCAGGGGCAACGGGGCGCATAAGCGTGGCGTTTGCCGCGCTGCTTGCACTTTTGTGCGCGCTGGTTCCTGCGCGGGCTGAAGAGCCGAAGGCGCTGAAAGGCGTCGCGCTCGTCATCGGGCAGTCCGACTATGAGCACGTCGGCAAGCTGCCCAATCCGGAAAACGACGCCCGCGCCATCGAGGAGATGTTCGACAGGCTCGGCTTCGAAACCGATGTCGCGACCAATCGCGACGCGCGCAAATTGCGGCGTGACCTCGAAGGCTTCGTCGACGATGCCGAGGGTGCCGACGTCGCCATTATCTACTATTCCGGCCACGGCATCGAAGCCGGCGGCGAGAATTTCCTGGTGCCGGTCGATGCCGACATTACAGCGCTCGACGATGCCGGCGAGAATCTGGTGCCGCTGTCGTCGATCGTGGCCGAGCTGAAGGCCAAGGTGCCGGTCACCATCGTGCTGCTCGATGCCTGCCGCAACGATCCGTTTCCACCGGGCACGCTTTTGAAACTCGAGCCGGGTGAAGCGGGCAAGCCGATCGGCGCCGGCGGCCTCGGCGAAACGCGCAGCGTCGTGGCGCTGAACGGCAGCGCGCCGGCCAAGGGTTCGGCCGATGACAGCCTGGGCCAGGTCATCGGTTTTGCCGCCGAGCCCGGCAAGGTGGCCCTCGACGGTCCCGCCGATGGCAACAGCCCCTATGCGGCAGCCATTTTGCGTCACATCGACACGATGGGCGGCGAGGAATTCGGCACCGTGCTGCGCATGATCGGCGAGGAGGTCTATCTCAAGACCGGCGGCCGGCAGCGGCCGTGGGTCAATGAGAGCCTGCGCCGGCTGCTCTATTTCGGTACGCCCGCCGAGGTGCCGAAAGGCGAGGAGGGCGAGATACTCAGCGAGCGCCGCCGGCTGCTGGTGACGATCTCGACGTTGCCCGACCCGCAACGCCGCCAGATCGAGACGATCGCCTGCGATGGCGGCGTACCGATGGACGCGCTCTACGCCATGCTGAAGACGCTGGGCACCGAGACACCCAGGGATGCGGCCGAACTCGACAAATTGCTGCGTGGCCAGACCGAGCGGCTGAAACAGGTGCTGGCCGAGCAGGCGACACTGAAGAGCCAGGATCCGGAAATCGTGCGGCTTTCAAGACTGGCCGAGCAGGCGGTGCAGGAAGGCGCACTCGAAACAGCGCAGAAAATCCATGAACAGGCCAAGGCCCGCGTTGGCGAACTGTCAAAGACCGTCGACCAGGCCGAAGCCGACCTCAAGGCGCGTCGTTTCGAGTTTGCCGAAGTCTTCGGCGACAGCGCCAAGACCTACGAAATTTCCTTCAGCTATCAGGCGGCAGCTCAGGACTATGCCAAGGCGTATGAGCAGGTCGAGAAATGGGACGACCATGAAGCCTGGTTCTACAAGGCAGCCGAGGCCCAGGCGCTCTCCGCGCACGGTTCTTTCTCTGGCGACAACGCCTTTCTGGCGCAGGCGGTCGCTGCCTATGAAAACGCGCTGACCTATGTGTCGCGCGAAAACAGTCCGCGGCAATGGGCGGCCACGCAAAACAATCTCGCCACCACACTGTCGACGCTGGGCGAACGCGAGGCCGGTCGCGAAAACCTCGACAGGGCGGCTGCCGCCTTCGACCAGGCGCTGAGCGTCTACACACGCGACGCCGATCCGGACGACTGGGCCTCGACGCTTGGCAATCTCGGCACCGTCTATTGGCGGCTCGGCCAGCGCGAGAATGGTACCGCACTGCTCGACAAGGCCGTCGCCTCCTTTCGCGCGGCGCTCGCGGTGCAAGGGGCCAAAAAAATGCCGCTCGAATGGGCGGCGACTGAGAATAATCTCGGCATCGTGCTATCCGAGATCGGCGAGCGCCAGGCCACGACCGACAGTTTCCGCGCTTCGATCGAAGCGCATCGCGCCGCGCTGACCGAATACCGCAGGGAGCGCGTCCCGCTCGACTGGGCGTTGAGCCAGGTCAATCTCGGCGCGGCCTTGTTTCGCCTTGGCGAGCGTGAAAAAGACGTGCCGACGCTTGAGCAGGCGGTGGCCGCCTATCAGGCTGCCACCGAGGAAATGACGCGCGAGCGCGCCCCGGCGCAATGGGCGACGGTCCAGAATAATTTGAGCTCGGCGCTGGAATCGATCGGCCAGATCAATGGCGACATCGCCACGCTGCAACGCGCTCGGGAGGCGGCAGAGGCGGCACTGACGGTCTGGACGCGCGAGCGTGCGCCGGCGAGCTGGGCGAACGGCCAGTTGACGCTTGGCAATGCCTTGCAGCGCCTGGGCGCCAGGCAGGACGGCAACGACGCGCTGCTCAAGGCGATCACTGCCTATGAGGCCGCACTTTCTGCATATCCGCGCGAAAAGCTGCCGCTCGACTGGGCCTCGCTGAAGCAGAATCTGGGCTCGGTCTATGCGACGCTTGGCGATCGGGACACCGGCATCGACTATCTCCGGAAGTCGGCGTCCGCCTATCGCGAGGCCTCGCAGATCTATACCGCCTCCGCTGCTCCAATCGAGTTTGCTTCAATCGAGCACAGTCTCGGCAATACGCTATCGACCTGGGGCGACCGTGCTCGCGACAAAACGGTCCTTGAAGAAGCGGTCGCCGCCTATGGTGCAGCGCTCACCGTGCGAAGCAAGGAGAGCGCCCCGAAGGACTGGGCGAAGACGCAGTACCGGCTGGGCGCAGCACTTTCCATGCTCGGCAAGGCCAATGGCGGTCGGGGCGAAGCGCTCCAGCGCTCGGCGGTGGCCTATCGTGCGGCGCTCGAGGTGCAGAGCCGCGACGGCGATCCTGACGCCTGGGCGGCAGCGCAATGGGGCCTGGGCCACGTACTCCTGGTGCTGGGCGACCGGACGCATGACGGCGAAGCGTTCCGCCAGTCGGCGACGGCGCTGCAAGCGGCGCTACCTTTCTACGACATCGCCACGGTGCCGGAAGATTACGCCCAGCTGCAGAACGAACTCGGCAGCGCCTATTACTACCTTGCCGACAGCGCCAATGACCCATCGCTCTACCAGAAGGCGGCAGCCGCGCATGAGAAGGCACTGGCCGTCTATGCCACGTTGCCCGACCGCTTGCTCTGGGCTTCGGCCGAAGGCGACCTCGGCAATGCCCGCATGATGCAGGCAAACGCCAGCTCCGACCCGGACGCCATGGCCAAATCGGTCCACGCCTATGAGGCGGCACTGACGGTGATGAGCCGCGACAGGGATGCCGACGAATGGCTGCGCAACCAGGCCAATCTGGCCAGTGCGCTGTCTACGCTGGGCTACTGGCGCGACGACGTCGCCCTGCTGAAGCGCTCGGCCGGCATCTATCGCTTGATCCAGAGCGTGCGCACGCGCGACCGCGCCCCCGAACCCTGGGCCAGCACGCAGGCAAGCCTGGCCAATGTGCTTGGCATGATCGGCGCGAAAGAGCCTTCGCCGGCTCTGTTCGCCGAGGCGGTCGCCGTCAACCGGGCGCTGGCAGATCAGGTCGGCCGCGACCGCGATCCCGACCGCTGGGCGAGCCTGCAAAACGAGATCGGCTATCAGCTGACGCTCGCCGGCCGTGCCGAAAACAACGTCGCCAAATTCGAGGAGGCGGTGCCGATCCTGCGCGAGGCCATCGTCGTGCAGAAGAAGATCGGTTCGGTGCTGGGCGTCGCCTTCACCGAGGACAGCCTGTGCGACGTGCTTACCGATCTGGGTGCTGCCCGCAAGCAGAAGGCAATGGCCGAGGAAGCAATCGCCGCCTGCCAGCACGCACTTGTCGTCTTCAGGGATCGAAAAATGGACGACCTTGCCGCCGGCTCCGCCAAGAACCTCGCCGAGGCACAAGCCTTGCTGGCCGAATTGCAATAGCGCACAGGAAAAGGCGGCCGCGGCCGGTTTCGATTGGCAATGGGTTGCCGTTCCCTGCTATTCCCGCTTCAAATCAAAAAGCAGTGGACGTTCCAGTATGACCAATGTCGCATTGACCGGGCTTGCCCGCGATCTTGCCAAGCGTGCCGCGGAAGGCCGCCCGGTGCGCATCGGCGTTATCGGTTCGGGCGAGATGGGCACCGACCTGGTGACGCAAGGCATGCTGATGCCGGGCATTTCGGTTTGCGCGATCTCGACCCGCCGGCCGCATACGGCGCGTGACGCCATCCGCATCGCCTATGGCGACGAGGCGATGGCAGCCGAAGCGGACAGCGCTTCGAAGGTCAGCCAGGCGATCGAAAGTGGCAAGATCGCCATCACCTCGAACGAAATGCTGGTCACCAATCCGCTTATCGATGTCGTCATCGACGCCACCGGCAAGCCCGGCGTCGCCGCCGATTTCGACCTGATGGCGATGCAGCACGGCAAGCATCTGGTGATGATGAATGTCGAGGCCGACGTCACCATCGGCTGCTATCTGAAGCAGCAGGCGGACCGGCTCGGCGTCGTCTATTCGGTCGGCGCCGGCGACGAGCCGTCGAGCTGCATGGAGCTGATCGAGTTCGCCTCGGCGCTCGGCTACACCATCGTCTCCGCCGGCAAAGGCAAGAACAACCCGCTCAACCACGACGCCGTTCCCGACGACTACCGCGCGGAAGCGCTGCGCCGCAACATGAACCCGCGCATGCTGGTCGAGTTCGTCGACGGCTCGAAAACCATGGTCGAGATGTGCGCCATTGCCAACGCCACCGGGCTGGTGCCCGACGTTCCCGGCATGCACGGGCCCAAGGCCGATCGCGACGAGCTGGTCAAGGTGCTGATCCCGCGCGAGCAGGGCGGCATCCTGTCGAAGAAGGGCGTCGTGGACTACACCGTCGGCAAGGGCGTGGCGCCCGGTGTCTTCGTCATCGTCGAGGCGACGCATCCGCGCATCATCGAGCGCATGAACGATCTGCATATCGGCCACGGCCCCTATTACAGCTTCTTCAGGCCCTACCATCTGACCTCGCTTGAAGTGCCGCTGACCGCCGCCCGTATCGCGCTTTACGGCAAGCCCGACATGGTGCCGCTGCCGCGGCCGGTGGCCGAGGTCTGCGCCGTGGCCAAGCGGGATTTGGCGGCAGGCGAGGTTTTCGACGCGATCGGCGAGACCTGCTACCGCTCCTGGACCATGACCGTCGAAGAGGCCCGCGCCCACCACGCCGTGCCGGTCGGTCTGCTCGAAGGCGGCAAGGTGCTGAAACCGGTGAGGAAAGGCGAATTGCTCACCGCCGACAATGCCGCGCCCGACCCGACGACCAGGCTGTTCGCCTTGCGCCGGCTGCAGGACGAGATGCTGTATGGGGCGGGGTAGGTGGGGTGCAGAAACTTTGACGTCGGCGGGACAGCGCCCCTCTCTGTCCTGCCGGACATCTCCCCCACATGGGGGGAGATCGGACGTCATGCCGGCTTTCGCCAATCTCCAACATCGCAGTTCGTGAGCGAAGCGCCCAACCTGCCAATCTCCCCCCTCGTGGGGGAGATGTCCGGCAGGACAGAGGGGAGCGCGAAGGATCGCTGCTTAGCGGCTTTTCTCCAGGTGGCCATTGCCACTGAAACGCATGATCGGCCTTCCGCCGACGGCTTCCAGCCCCGCCCCCTACTTCCCCAGCTCGATCGAGCGCAGCCGCGCCGCTTCCACCGCTTCGGTGAGCAGTTGCGTCAGCCGGTCCTCGCCCATCAGCACCGCAAGGGCGGCAGCCGTGGTGCCGTTGGGGCTGGTCACCTGCTGTCTGAGCACGCCCGGCTCCTCGCCGCTTTCGGCGGCCAGCGATGCGGCGCCGTAGACCGTCTGCATGGCCAGGAGCTTTGCGACCTTGCCAGGCAGGCCGGCCTTCTCGGCGGCCACCGTCAGCGCTTCGATGAAATGGAAGATATACGCCGGCCCCGATCCGGAGACTGCCGTCACCGCGTCCATCAGGCCTTCGTCGTCGATGTCGGCCACTTGCCCGCTCGCCGAAAGCAGGTCGGCGACAAGGCGTTTGGTGTCCTCGGAAACCAGGCTGTTGGAAAACACCACCATCATGCCCTTGCCGATCGCCGCCGGCGTGTTGGGCATGCAGCGCACGATCGGTGCGCGGTCGCCGAGAATGCCTTCGAACGTGGCGACCGGCGTCCCGGCGGCGATGCTGAGGAAAGTGGTTCGGCCATCGTTGAAGCGGATGTAGCCGGCGGTCACGTCGCGGATCACCTGTGGCTTGACCGCAAGGACGATGAGGGCGGGCACGGCGTCCGCCGGGATGGCACCGGCATCCGCGGCAGCAGAGCAGCCCAGCGCTTCGGCACGCTTACGCAACTCGGCATTCGGCTCGACCACGAACACCGCAGCCGGAGCGAGCTTGCCGGCTTTCAGCCAGCCCGAGAGCATGGCGTAGCCCATATTGCCGCAACCGGCGAGAACAAGCCTGATCGTCATCGAAAGCCTCCCATAGAGATGGCTTCCCCATAGACGTTCGCGGCAGGGCGGGGAAGCCCTGTTGGGACCGTGATCAGGCGGAAACCCGGACCTTGCGGTTGGGATGCGCATGTAGTCGCGCAGCCGCGCGGCGACCAAATTAACCTTTTATTTCCTATGCCTGTTTAGCATCGCTTAACCAGTGGCGGTCGCTACGTCCCAGCCCGAGGGGAAAGCTCCAGAAACCATGGCTTATAGGAATAATCGTGAACACTGGAGGAACGAGCAGTCCCTGCTGTCGTTCGTCGAGGCAGCGCGCGACGGGGACGAAGCGTCGCTGGTTTCGCTAGAGGACCGTGCAGGCCCGTCATGGCGCGAGGATGCCGCCACACGCCATCGTCTCGCCCGCTCGCGCCGCGAAGCGCGTGCCAGCCCGATCCTGTTGGCAGCCGCCGGTATCAGCCAGCCCGATCCTGATGAGCCAAAGGCCGGCACCATGCTGATGGAAGAGGCTGCAACGGCCGATCGGTTTTTCGATCCCGCTGGCTCCCTTGGCGGCCCCGATGCCGGTTCCGCCGATCACGCAGCATACCGGGCAGCGCCGCCTCCCGCTCTGCCGGTCGAGGTCGCGCGCACCAAACGTCCTGGTCCGATCGGTGCCGTGTTGTCGGCGCTGAGCCGGCTCATGCCTGGCAGAGCGCCGGAGGAGATGGCGTCCGGTGAGACTTCCGCCTCGACAAATTCCGGCGCAGCCATGCCGCCTGCGTTCCACCCGCAGCCGCTTTATGACGGTCGGGCACCTTATCCGCAGCAACCCACGCCGCCGCATTCGGCCCATACTCAGGCCTGGTCGAAGGCGGCAAATCAGGCTTCGGAAGCCTCCGATCAGCAAACCCAGATCGAGGAAATCCGCGCCAGCCTGCGCGAATTCCGCGAGGTCGTTCGCGAGCTCACCGAAAACCGCACGCGCCGCCGCTATTTCTAAGCGTCGAATAAAACATGCCGGTTTCGAGTTAACGGCATGGGACGGCGCATTGACGGGATTGCCCGGCTCGATTTTCGTGAAAATGCCGCGCTGCATGTCCGCCCGCCTGCGCATGGTTCTGGGCAACGGCCTGCATAAAAGATATCTGGAGCGCGCCGCATGGATGCTTTCACGCGGCAGGCTTACGCGATAGGCGTCGGGGGTGGTTCATGGCTGAGTTGATTGACGGAAAAAGCGTCGCCGAAGACGTGGTGCGGCGGGTCAAGGCCCTGACCGCTGAACTGGCGGAAAAGGGCGGACGGCAGCCCGGTCTCGCCGTGGTCATCGTCGGCGAGGATCCGGCAAGCCAGGTCTATGTCGCCTCCAAATCCCGCACCGCCAAGGAATGCGGCTTCCATTCGGTTCAGCACACGCTGCCGGCCGAAACCTCCGAGCCGGATCTGTTGAAGATCATCGGCCAGCTCAATGCCGATCCGGCCATCAACGGCATCCTGGTGCAGCTTCCGCTTCCCGGCCATATCGATGCCGGCAAGATCATCCAGACCATCGCGCCGGAGAAGGATGTCGACGGCTTCCACTTCATCAATGTCGGCAAGCTCGGCACCGGCGAACTCGAGACAGCCTTCGTGCCTTGCACGCCGGCCGGCTCGATGCTGCTGATCGAACGCGTGCGCGGCAAGGACCTGTCCGGTCTCAATGCGGTCGTCGTCGGGCGTTCGAACATCGTCGGCAAACCGATGGCCAATCTTCTGCTTGCCGCCAACTGCACCGTCACCATCGCACACAGCCGCACCAGGGACCTGCCGGCGCTTGCCCGCACCGCCGATATTCTGGTCGCAGCCGTCGGCCGGCCTGAAATGGTCCGCGGCGACTGGGTCAAGCCTGGCGCCACCGTCATCGACGTCGGCATCAACCGCATCGCCGCACCTGAAAAGGGCGAAGGCAAGACCCGCCTTGTCGGCGATGTCGCCTTTGCCGAAGCAGCAAAGGCGGCCGGCGCCATCACGCCGGTGCCTGGCGGCGTCGGGCCGATGACCATTGCCATGCTGATGGCCAACACGCTAGCTTCCGCCTACCTCGCAGCCGGGTTGAAACGGCCTTCCTTCTGACCAGAGAGCAGCGTCCTTGCCGAACCTCACTGTTCCCTTAGAGCGGCCGGTCACCAATGATCCCGTTCAGGGCGGCCGGCAGTTCGGATTTCTGCTGGTCGATAAGTTCTCCATGTTCTCGCTGGCCGCGGCAATCGACACGTTCCGGTCGGCGAACCGGCTGCTCGGCCGCGATTTCTATGGCTGGACGACGGTGTCGGCCGACGGCGATGCCGTCATGGCGTCCAACGGCCTGCCGCTCAAGATCGACTACGCCGTTGCCGATCTGCCGCCGGTCGACATCCTGTTCGTCTCGGTCGGGCTGACGACGGAATTTCCCGGCAAGAGCAAGGTGCTGGCAGCGCTGCGCAGCTGGGGCCGGCGCGGCAATGCGCTCGGCGCGCTTTCGGTCGGCTCCTATCTGCTTGCCGAGGCAGGCCAGCTCGATGGCTATCGCTGCACCATCCATTGGGAAAACCGCGCCGGTTTTCTCGAGCGTTTCCCGGAGATCAACTGCACCGGCAATGTCTTCGAGATCGACCGCAAGCGCTACACCTGCGCCGGCGGCACCACCTCGATCGACCTGATGCTGGAGATCGTGCGCGGCGATTTTGGCTCGAGCCTCGCCAATGGCGTCGCCAACCAGTTCCAGCATGAGCGCATCCGCTCGGCCGGTGACCGCCAGCGCGTCGGCCCGGAGCGCGACCTGACCGGCAAGTCGGAAAAGCTGCGGCGCATCGTCGAGCTGATGGCCGACCATCTCGACGAGCCGCTGTCGGCGGTACAGCTTGCCAAGTCGGCGGGCCTGTCGGTGCGCCAGGTCGAGCGCCTGTTCCTGCGCCATCTCAGCGTGACGCCCGGGCGCTATTACATGCGGCTCAGGCTTGAGCGGGCGCGCGAATTGCTGCGCCAGACCAACATGCCGATCCTCGACGTGGCGATCGCCACCGGCTTCACCTCGCATTCCTATTTTGCCCAGAGCTACCGGCTGCAATTCGGTCGGCCGCCTTCCGAGGAACGCCGCACGACCTATTGAGGGCTTTGCACAGAGGCGGCGCAGCTTCGTGCTCCGCCCGGGCTTGTGTCGCAACGCAGCGTCAAATAGCTTTCCGGCGCCGAGCGGCGGCGACTGATGGGGGAGATATTCAATGGCCGGATTCGTGCGGAGCGCCGCTGCGGCGGCCCTGCTGCTGTGGATGACGGGGTTCGGCTTCGCCGCCGATCGCGTCATCGTCATTCTCGATGCGTCCGGCTCGATGTGGGCGCAGATCGACGGCAAGCCCAAGCTCGAAATCGCCCGTCAATCGCTGCGGAACGTGCTGCAATCGGTCCCGGCCGACGAGGAAATCGGCCTCATGGCCTATGGCCATCGCGAGACGGCCAGTTGCGACGACATCGAACTCATCGTGCCGCCACAGGCCGGCTCGGCAAGTGCGATCTCAGCCGCGGCCGACAGCCTGAAATTTCAGGGCAAGACGCCGCTGACCGCCGCGGTCAGGCAAGCGGCGGAGGCGTTGAAATACACCGAGGACAAGGCGACAGTCGTTCTCATCACCGATGGCATCGAGACATGCAACGGCGACCCCTGTGCGCTGGGCAAGGAACTGGAGGCTGCCGGCGTCGGCTTCACCGTCAATGTCGTCGGCTTTGGGCTGACGGCTGCCGAAGGCAAGCAGATCGCTTGCCTCGCCGACAACACCGGCGGCAAATATATCGAAGCATCGGATAAAAAGGCATTGCACGACGCCTTGGTCGAGACCGTCGCGCCTCCGCCACCCGTCACTGAACCGGCTCCCGCCCCGCAGCCTGCTCCCCAGCCGGCGCCTGCCCAGCCGGCGGAGTCCAATTTCGTGCCCACCGTCGTGCTTGCCGAGGGTGGCGATCCCGTCACCGACGGCAATGCCTGGGAGATCTACAAGGCGAGTTCCGACGGCGCGCGCGGCGATCCCGTCACCACCGAATATGGCGCCTACAAAGGCAATCTGGAGCCGGGCGACTATATCGTCGTCGCGCGCGCCGGCGAGGCCAGGGCCGAACAGAAGATCAAGTTAGAGCCTGGCCAGATCGCCAAGCCGCACTTCAACCTGAATGCCGGCACGCTGGTCATCCACCCCCGGCCAAGCGAAGGGGCGGACGTTGATGATGGCGCGGCTGTCGTAATCGGCTATCCCGGCGTCGACACCCCGCCGACCTATTACGGTGACACGAAAGTCGTGCTGCCGGCGGGTGACCAGAAGGTAACGGTCACGATCGGCCAGGGGATGGTTACCGAGACGATCCCGCTTGCCGCCGGCAGGGTCATCGACAAGGACATCATCGTCGGCGTCGGGCGTATCGTCGCCAACGCCTATTATGCTGCCGGTGGCGACAAGGCCGAGGGTTCGGGCGTCGGCTTCAAGGTGCTTCAGGCGAAAAAGAACGTCGACGGAACCAGGCAGGAGGTGACTTATGCCTACGGTCCGGACAGCAAGTTCGATCTGCCGCCCGACGATTATGTAATGGTCGCGACGGTCGACCTTGCGTTGGCCGAGCAGCCGTTCAGTGTCAAAATTGGCGACCATCAGGATCTGAAGATCGCGATGAACGCCGGCATGCTGACGATAACCGCGCCAGGAGCCTCGAAGATCGAGATATTCGAGGCCAGGAAGGCCATCGACGGAACCCGCAAGTCGGTCGGCTACGCCTATGACCAGAAGTATGAAGCCACCCTGTCGGCCGGCGACTACGCGGTGGTTTCGGAGAAATCGGACAACAGCTCGAAAGAAGGCACGGTAACTGTCAGGGCCGGCGCGCGAGCCGAACTGACCGTTCAATAGATCCAGAGCAATTCCAGGAAAAGTGTGGAACGGTTTTCCGTCCGGAATTGCGCAGAAACAAAGAGGGAGAGCGGCCATCGGCCGCTCTTCCTCCTGGCCGAAAAGTCACGCCGTACCGAAGGCGCTGGCGCCATGGTCGGCGCGGCCTACCAACTGCCGGAACCCGGCGAAAAGCTCGCGGCCGAAGCCGAATTCATTGCCTATGAGGTCGCTGTCCGCGGGGCGGCGCAGTGCGAAATCGCCGGCAGGCACCAGTACTTCGAGCGTTCCGGCCTCCGCATCGAGCCTGATGATGTCGCCGTCATGGATCCTGGCGATCGGCCCGTCCTCCGCCGCTTCCGGCGTCACGTGGATCGCCGCCGGCACCTTGCCTGAAGCGCCCGACATGCGCCCGTCGGTGACCAGCGCCACATGCTGGCCGCGGTCCTGCAGGATGCCGAGCACGGTGGTCAGCCTGTGCAATTCCGGCATGCCATTGGCCTTCGGTCCCTGGAACCGAATGACGGCGATGAAGTCGCCGGTCAGCGACCCCGCCTTGAACGCCTCGTTCAGCCCTTGCTGGCTGTCGAACACCTTGGCCGGCGCCTCGATGATGCGCCGCTCCGGCTTGACCGCGGATGTCTTGATGACGGCGTGGCCGAGATTGCCTGAAAGCACTTTCAGCCCGCCGCTCGGCTGGAACGCCTTCTTGAACGGCGCCAGCACCTTCTCGTCGCCGCTCTGGCGCGGCGAGGCCTCGCGCACGACACCGCCGTCGGCGCCGAGCCTGGCCTCGACCGCGTAGGGGCGCAGCCCTTCGCCCCACACCGTCTGCACATCCTCGTGCAGGATGCCTGCGTCGAGCAGTTCGCGGATAAGGAAGCCGAGCCCGCCGGCGGCGTGGAAGTGGTTCACATCGGCAAGGCCGTTCGGATAGACCCGCGCCAGCAGCGGCACCGCTTCCGAGATGTCGGAAATATCCTGCCAGGTAATGGCGATGCCGGCCGCCGCTGCCATGGCGATCAGGTGGATGGTGTGGTTGGTCGAACCGCCGGTGGCGTGCAGGCCGGCGATGCCGTTGACGATCGAGCGCTCGTCGATCATCCGCCCGACCGGCGTGTAGGCGTTGCCGAGCGCGGTGATCGCCAGCGCCCGCTTCGTCGCTTCCCTGGTCAGCGCGTCGCGCAGCGGCGTGCCGGGATTGACAAAGGAAGCGCCAGGCGTGTGCAGGCCCATGATCTCCATCAGCATCTGGTTGGAATTGGCGGTGCCGTAGAAAGTGCAGGTTCCCGGCCCGTGATAGGATTTTGATTCGGCTTCGAGCAGTTCGGCCCGCCCCACCTTGCCCTCGGCATAGAGCTGGCGGATCTTGGCTTTTTCGTCGTTCGGAATGCCGGTCGTCATCGGCCCGGCCGGGATGAAGACCGCCGGCAGATGGCCGAAGGTCAGCGCCGCGATCACCAACCCCGGCACGATCTTGTCGCAGACGCCGAGATAGACGGCGGCATCGAACATGTTGTGCGACAGTCCGATTGCCGCGGCCATGGCGATCACGTCGCGCGAGAACAGCGACAGCTCCATTCCGGGCTGGCCCTGGGTGACGCCGTCGCACATCGCCGGCACGCCGCCGGCCACCTGGGCGATGCCACCGGCCTCACGCGCCGCGTCCTTGATCAGCGCCGGAAACGTCTCGAAAGGCTGATGTGCCGACAGCATGTCGTTATAGGAGGTGATAATGCCGAGGTTCGGCACCCGGTCGCCGCCAAGCGCTACCTTTTCGGAGGGACTGCAGACGGCAAAGCCATGGGCCAGGTTGCCGCAGGACAGCACGGCTCGGTTGGCGGTGCGGTTCGAGGCTTCGGCGATGCGGCCGAGATAGGCCTCGCGACCGGGCTTGGAGCGCTCACGGATGCGCTGGGTGATGGCTTCGATGTCGCGTCTTGCGGTCATGGCGGTCGGTCCTTTCAGGCGAGGTCCCGCAAACACCTTCCGGCTGTTGCCGGGACCTGCAGCCAAGTTGAGATCAGGGTGCCCAGAAAACCTCTACGGGCTTTTGAGTGGCATCGAGCACGGCGCGAATGGGCTTTCGTGTTCCAGCTCCAAGCGCGGCCTCGAATGCGGAGCGTTTTTCCGCGCCCTCGATGTGCAGCGCGATGAAGCCGGCATTGATGATCCGCGCCAGTGACAGCGTCAGCCGTGGCTCGCCCGCGCTTGCCGCGTGAACCGGAAGCACGATCCTTTGCGACGACGGGTCGAGCAATCTTGCCAGGTTATCGGCATCCGGAAAGAACGAGGCGGTGTGGCCATCAGTTCCCATGCCGAGCACAACGACGTCGAGTGGCCAGGGCAGCGCTTGCAGCGCCTTACTGTCGGAGACCGCTGCGCCCTCGATACTTGCCGCGTCATGATAGAGCCGCACGAATTTCGCGGCGACGGCGGCGTTCTGCAGCAGGTTGGCGGCAACCAGGCCGGCATTGGAGCGCGGCGATGAGGGCGGCACGAAGCGCTCGTCGACCAATGTTATCGTCACCTTTTCCCAGGCGACAGGAACGGTCGAAAGCGCCGCGAAGAATTTCGCCGGCGTCGTGCCGCCCGAGACCGCAAGCAGTGCCGTGCCGCGCTCGGTAATCGCCTTTGACAGGCGGCCGGCGACGTGGCCGGCAAGCGCTGTCGCCAATTCCTGGCGTCCGGCAAATTCGTGCCAGTTGTAGGCGCCGCCTAATTGCTCTCGTGCCATGTCCGCCCGTCGCGTTCGATCAGCGCAATCGAGGCCGAGGGGCCCCATGTGCCGGCGGTGTAGCCTTGCGCCTCTTGCCTGCCGCTTTCCCAGGCGTCCTGGATCGGGTCGATCCATTTCCACGCCGCCTCGACCTCGTCACGGCGCATGAACAGCGTCTGGTTGCCACGGATGACGTCCATGATCAGCCGCTCATAGGCATCGGGGGCGCGGCCGTCGAAGGATTGCGCAAAACTCATGTCGAGCGGAATCTGGCGCAGCCGCATGCCGCCCGGCCCTGGATCCTTGATCATGATGAACTGCTTGACGCCTTCGTCTGGCTGCAGCCTGATGACCAGCTGGTTGGCGGAAATCGGCCCGGCGCTCTCGCCGAAGATCGAATGCGGGATCGGCTTGAATTCGATGACAATCTCCGAAACGCGCGTCGCCAGCCGCTTGCCGGTTCGGAGGTAGAACGGCACGCCCGCCCAGCGCCAGTTGCCGATCTCGGCCTTGAGAGCAACAAAAGTCTCGGTGTTGCTGTTCTTGCCGAGTTCCTCGACATAGCCTTTCACCGGCCCGCCGGCCGAGGCGCCGGCGCGGTATTGCCCGCGCACCGTGTGCTTCGGCGCTTCGTTGCCGTTGATGCGCTTCAGCGCCCGCAGCACCTTCAGCTTTTCGTCACGGACGGCATCGGCATCCATCGACGACGGCGCCTCCATGGCGACGAGGCAAAGCAGCTGCAGCATGTGGTTCTGCACCATGTCGCGCAATGCGCCGGCCTTGTCGTAATAGGTGACGCGGTCTTCCAGGCCGACTGTCTCGGCCACGGTGATCTGCACATGATCGACATTGGCGGAGTTCCACAGCGGCTCGTAGAGCGCATTGGCAAAGCGCAGTGCCATCAAATTCTGCACCGTCTCCTTGCCGAGATAGTGGTCGATGCGGAAAATCTGGCTTTCATGGAAGTCGTCGCCGACCAGGTCGTTGAGCGCGCGCGCCGAAACGAGATCGCGGCCGATCGGCTTTTCCAGCACAATGCGCGAATTCGGCGTAATCAGCCCGTGCTCCTTCAGCTTGTGCGAGATGTCGCCGAACAGCGCCGGCGCCACCGCCAGATAGAAAGCGCGGATGTGTTCGCTGTCGCCGATCGCCTTCTTCAGCCTGTCGAAGCCGGCACCAGTTGTTGCATCTGCCGGGACATAGGAGAGCCGTGCGAGGAATGTCTTCAGTTCCGTGGCGTCGATATCTTCCGGCTTCACATGATCGGCAATCGCCTGCCTGGCGAAAGACTGGAACTCCTCGTCTGTCATCTTCGAACGTGATGTGCCGATGATGCGCGTCGGCTCGGAAAACTGGTGGTCGCGCTGGCGGTGGTACAGCGATGGCAGAAGCTTGCGTTCCGACAGATCGCCGGTGCCGCCGAAAATGATGAAGTCGAAAGGGTCGACGGGGATGATCTGGCTGGTCATGGTCTGTCCGCTCTGACGCCGGTCGCGATAACGCGGCTGATATAATCTAATCGATTTAAACTTGCCAGTGCCATTGCGTCACATCCGCGTGTGCTCTTGACACCAGCGATGGCCGGAGGCTTGTCGGCAAGCGATGCTTCCGGGAGCGTTCGCAGGTGCAGCATAGAGCGGGATCAAGGCGAAAGCCAAAGGAGAAATCGGCAATGGACACACATCTTTCGATGGCCATGGCCAAACGCGTCGTCGATCGCCTTCAATGATAAGTGAGAAAAGCATGCGCCTCAAAAACAAGGTCGCCATCATCACCGGCGCCGCCTCGGGCTTTGGCGAGGGCATGGCCAGGCGCTTTGCCGAGGAGGGCGCGCGGGTAGTCGTCGCCGATCTGAACGCCAAGGGCGCAGAGCGCGTCGCCGGCGAGATCGGCGAAAAGGCGATCTGGACCCAGACCGACGTCTCGCTGCGGTCCGAATTCGACGACATGGTCCGTGCTGCAATGAGCGCCTTCGGCCGCATCGACATCATGGTCAACAATGCCGGTTACACCCATCGCAACGGTGACATGCTGGAAGTCGATGAGGCGACCTTCGACCTGATCATTTCAGTCAACATGAAGGCGATCTACCACGCAGCACTTGCCGTGGTACCGGTGATGGAGCGGCAAGGCGGTGGCGTCATCCTGACGACGGCCTCCACGGCCGGTGTCAGGCCGCGGCCTGGCCTCACCTGGTACAACGCATCGAAAGGCTGGGCGATCACCGCGACCAAATCGATGGCGGTGGAACTCGCGCCGAAGAACATCCGCGTCAACTGCCTCTGCCCGGTTGCCGGCGAGACCGGCATGCTCGCGAAATTCATGGGCGCCGACACACCCGAGATCCGCGAGAAGTTCCGCGCGTCGATCCCGCTCGGCCGGCTTTCGACACCGCTCGACATAGCCAATGCCGCGCTTTGGCTCGCTTCGGACGAGGCGGCTTTCATCACCGGCGTGGCGCTGGAAGTCGATGGCGGGCGTTGTATTTGAACGGTCCAGTCATCCGGCGGAGGACGGGCTGATGGCGAGCGACCCCCGATTGCTCTGCCGGCCCTACGCCCCGGTTTTGACGTAGCTCTTGTAGACCCAGCCGCGCTTGCCGTTGTAGACGATCTGGCACCATTGCTTGCAGCTCATCACTTGCACCGAGGTCTTGGCCGGCACCGTGAGAATGGCGGCCGCATTCTTCTTTGGGCCGGTGCGCATGGTAACGGATCTCAGGATCCGTCCGGATTTTGCCTTGGTGCTGTTGTCGTCTTCGCTCGCGGTCTGCGCCGCCGGTTGCGGCTTGGGCGTGGGAATGGCGGCGGTCTGCGCGCCGTCAGGCCCTGTGTTCTTCGTCGAGCTGCCGGGAGCCGCCACCTTGGCAAACAATGCCGCAGCGTCGGGTTTTGCTGCCGGGTCGGCGAATGCCACCGAAGCAGACGATTTATCGGCCGCCTGCTCGGTCTGGCTTGCCAGCTGGTCGGATGCTGCCGTGGCGGCGGCCGATGCCGTCTTTGGCCCCGTCCAGCGCGGATCATTGGGAGCCAGCGCTGGTATCTCGGCTTCCGCTGCGGCCACCGCTGGGGAAACTGCATCTGCCTTGCCCGTCGTCCTCGGCGCCGCAGCAACCTTGGCAGGCATGATCTTCGTCGTCTTGACCGGGATGGTCGGAACGATCTGCTCAGGGCTTGCGGCCGCTTGTCGCTCATTTGCCGGCAATGCCAGCCACAGCGCCACAGCGGCAACGCCGAGCAGTGCGGCCGTGCCAAGCGCGGCGATTACCAGATGCGCGTTCGACCGGACCCCGTGCCAGAACGTCGGCCGCATATCGTAACCGAATTGCATCGCAAGGCGCCGTCGTTCCGGCGCGCCGAAACTGAAGGGCTCTCTCACTCTTGCTACCTCCATTTGCGGGCCGATGTTCTTACGACCGATGCCGGAGAGCCGGCATTTCGATCGGCATCGGTCCCAAACCAAAAGCGGGCAGGCCCGCAAGAATTCCCCGTTCAGCTGCCCACGAGCATCATCTTTCGCCCGCGATTGTGGCATCACTGCGCCCTTGGCGGGAATTCTGCGCCCTGGTTAAGGATTCTGCAACGTTTGGTTAGATTCTGTCCCGCAACGCGTACCAGTTGAGCGCAAGAAAGAGCAGTGGCGCGCGCAAACGCCGGCCGCCGGGGAAGGGTGGAATTTTCAGGTCCTCGATCAGCTTCAGCCGGTCGCGGTTGCCGGCGACCGTCTCGGCATAAAGCTTGCCGAAAAAGTTCGACAGCATGACGCCGTGGCCGGAATAACCGCCGACCGAGATCACATCGGGCATCACTTCGCGCACGAACGGCTTTCTCGGCACGGTGATGCCGACATAGCCGCCCCAGCCATGGGTGATCTCAACATCCTTCAGTGCCGGATAAATCTCTGCGATCTGCCGGCGAATGTGGATGTGGATGTCCTTGGGATCGTTGACCGCGTAGATCTCGCGCCCGCCAAACAGCAGCCGCCCATCCTTCGATTTGCGGAAATAGCGCACGACGAAGCGCGAATCGTCGACCGCCTCGCCACCCGGCAACACTTTGGAATCGGCTCCCAGCGGTACCGTCGCGCCGATGAACGAGCCGATCGGCATGATATGCGCGGCACTCACCGGTTCGAGCGCGCCGCCATAGGCATTGACCCCGATCAGGCATTTAGCGGCGGTGATCGTGCCCTTCGGCGTCACAACCCTGACCTTGCCGCCGCCGGAGGTGATGCCGGTCGACGGCGTCTGCTCGAAAAGCTTTGCGCCGGCCTGTGCTGCGACTTTCGCGGTGCCGATCACCAGCTTCAGCGGATGGATATGGCCGGTGCCGGTGTCGCGGGTGCCGCCGAAATAATGCGTCGAGCCCAGCCGCTCGGCTGTCTCCGCGGCATCCATGAATGAGATGTGCGGATAGCCGAAACGGCTCGCCATGATCTCGGCATGCGCCTTGTAGTCGTCGACATAGCGCTTCTTGTGCGCCACCGACATCTGGCCGGGCATATAGTCGATCTCGATCTGATGCACCGCGGCGAAATCGAGCAGATGCGCCTTGGCCTCTTCGGCCAGGTCGAACAGCGCCTTGGCGCGGGAAAAGCCGTATTCCGCTTCCAGCTCCTCTGCCCAGGCGCGCTGTCCGGTGCCGAGCTGGCCACCATTGCGGCCCGATGCGCCATCACCGAAACGATGGGTTTCGATCAGCACGACATCCGCGCCTGTCTTGGCGAGGTGAGCCGCCGCCGACAGGCCGGTAAAGCCGCCGCCGACAATCACCACATCGCATGTCCGGTCGCCGTCGAGCGCTGGATATTCGGGCCTCGGTCCGGCCGTGTCTTCATACCAGGAGCGGCCGGGGGAGATTGGGGATTGGTAAGTCATGATGCTCGGCTAGGGGAGTAGGGCAGTAGGGCAGTAGGGCAGTAGGGCAGTAGGGCAGTAGGGCAGTAGGGCAGTAGGGCAGTAGGTGTCTATTCAGCCGACAGCTTGCGGATCAGAAGCCGCAAGAGCTTTCCTACGCTCTCGCTGTGTGGCATCAATGACTCGACCGCCTCGCGAGAGGTAATTCCAACCCGTTGCGCGATTAGAAGGTGTGTCTCCAGTTCCTTGAGTGATCCCTGGGCGATCCTGAGAAACTGCTGGTAGGAAGCTCGGCTTTCTCGGCCGTAACCCTCGGCGATGTTGGCGGGCACCGACGTTGCTGCCCGACGCACCTGACCCGTCAGCCCGTAGATCTCGTCTTTCGGCCAAGTCCTTGTTACTTGGTAGATTGCAACTGTTAGGTCCATGGCTTGCTGCCAAACGATCAGATCCCTGTACGATGCGATCTTGTCCGTCATCCTTGCCCTACTGCCCTACTGCCACATTGCCCTACTCCCCTACTCCCCTACTACACGTTCAGCAGCAAATACTCCCTCTCCCACGGGCTGATCACTTCCATGAAGGTCTCGAATTCCGCTCGCTTGATCGCCGCATAGGTGGCGGCAAATGACTTGCCGAGCAGCGCGCAGAGTTCCTCGTCTGCCTCGAACAGGTCGACGGCTTCGAGCAGGCTGCGCGGCAGGTCGATCTGGTCCTCGTTGGCGGTCGTCAGAACCGGCGGCTCGGCCTGGATCTTGTTGATCATGCCGATCAGCCCGCAGGCGAGCGATGCCGCCATCGCAAGATAGGGATTGGCGTCCGAGGAGGGGATGCGGTTTTCGACGCGCCGCGCCGCCGGGTCGGAGCGGGGCACGCGGAAGGCCGTGGTGCGGTTGTCGTAGCCCCATTTGTTGTTGACCGGCGCCGAGGCCGACTGCGTCAGCCGCCGGTAGGAATTGACGTAGGGCGCAAACATCACCAGCGCGTTCGGCACATGTTTCTGCATACCGCCGATGAAATGGAAGAAGGCCTCGGTCTCCGAGCCGTCCTCCGCCGAAAAGACGTTCTTGCCGGTCTTCTTGTCGATGATCGACTGATGGATATGCATGGCAGAACCGGGCTGCCCCTGTATCGGCTTGGCCATGAACGTGGCGTAGATCTCGTGTTTCAGCGCCGCCTCGCGGATGGTGCGCTTGAACATGAACACCTGGTCGGCGAGCTCGATTGGATCGCCGTGACGCAGATTGATTTCGAGCTGGCCGGCGCCCTCCTCGTGGATCAGCGTGTCGATCTCCAGGCCCTGGCTTTCGGAGAAATGGTAGATGTCGTCGATCAGTTCGTCGAATTCGTTGACCCCGGCGATCGAATAGCCGGCGCCGCCGCCGATCGGCCGCCCGGAGCGCCCGACAGGCGGGGTGAGCGGGTAGTCCGGATCGGGGTTCTTGCGCACCAGGTAGAACTCGATCTCGGGCGCCACGACCGGTCTCAGCCCACGCTTGTCATAGGCGGCAAGCACGCGCTTCAGCACGTTGCGCGGCGTGAACTCGACCGAGCGGCCGTCCTGGTGGACGAGGTCGCAGATAACCGCCGCGGTAGGATCCTCCTCCCACGGCACCACCGTCAGCGTTGAGAGGTCAGGCATCAGCTTGAGGTCGCCGTCGTCCTCCGGATAGTGGAAGCCGTTGCCGTCCTCCGGATAGCCGCCGGAAATCGTTGTCATGAACACCGCCGAAGGCAGCGCCAGCGAGGTGTTGGAGGTGAACTTCTTCGATGGCATCATCTTGCCGCGCGCAACTCCGGCCTGGTCGGGTGTGATGCATTCGATATCTTCGATGCCGCGCCATTCCAGCCAGGCGCTGACTTCCTTCCAGTTCTTGACGCCACGTTGGTTTTTCACGAAGGCAGGCGTGCGGGCGCGTCCTCCGCGGCTCGACGGACGGACTTCCTTTTTTGCAGGCGGCATCAATCACCAGATTTGTTGCAGATTGTGGAGTATAGCCGTTGCCGACGACGAAAGGGAAGGGGAGCCGGCTGGCGTGCGCCTCGATAACCCCGGGGAACACAACGACTTCCGGATAAAAGCCTCCTGGTTTAGGGTCGGCCTCCCCGCAACGCTGCAATTAATGGGCCGCATGCAACACAGCCGCAAACTGACGACGATCGGCTTCGACGCCGATGACACGCTGTGGCAGAACGAACAGTTCTTCCGCGTGACCGAGAAGCGCTTTGCCGCACTGCTCGCCGACCACGCCGAGGCGGACCGGATCTCGGCAAGATTGCTGGAGGCCGAGAAGCGCAACCTCGCGGTCTACGGCTTCGGCATCAAGGGCTTCACGCTGTCGATGATCGAGACGGCGATCGAGGTCACCAACGGCCTGGTGCCGGCCTCGACTATCGCCGAAATTCTCGCCGCGGGCCGCGAGATGCTCAGCCATCCGATCGAGCCGCTTCCGCATGCGCGCGAAACCGTGGAAAAGCTGACCGGCGCCTACCGCCTGGTGCTGATCACCAAGGGCGACCTGTTCGACCAGGAACGCAAGCTGGCGCAATCCGGCCTGGGCGAGCTGTTTGATGCCGTCGAGATCGTCAGCGACAAGAGCGCGGCCACCTATAGCCGCATCTTCAGCCGCCACGGCGACGGCCCGGAAAAGGGCATGATGGTCGGCAACTCGCTCAAATCGGACGTCGTGCCGGCCATCGAAGCCGGCAGTTGGGGCATCCACGTTCCGCATGAGCTGACCTGGGTGCTGGAACATGTCGAGCCGCCGGTCTCGGCACCACGCTTTCGCCAGATAGCCAATCTCGGTGAACTGCCGGGCTTGATCGAGCATATCGGCGAGACTGATTGATCAGGTCTGCAGCCGAGGCATCGCGGTAGGCGTCAATTGCGGCTAATTGCGATCAGCCGGTCGATCACCGGCTGCAGCCGTTCGGTGGTGATCGGCTTGACGACCACTGCATCGATGACGCCGGACAGGCCCAGGCTCTCCGGAGTGCCGGTCTTGACTGAAAGCAGGATCACCGACGGAAGCGATCTGCCTGACGCCCTTCGCAGTGCATCGATACCCGACAGCAAGGCGTCGCAGTCCCCGTTCTCCGCACCGCCGTCGAGAACGACAGTCCCGGGAATCAGCGCGTGCAAGGCCTTTGCCGCGGTTTCGGGAGTTTCCGAGACCGGTTTGAGGCCGGACCGCTCCACGATCTTTGAAACCACGACACGGTTGATCGGTGATTTTCCGACCACCAGCACCCGCGAGAAATCCGGGAGCATCCGCGTCTCCATGTCCCGGCTAACGAAAGGCAGCTGTTTTGCAGTCTCGATATCGCGATTCGCTGGGCACATGGCGGGGGCAGGCCGTTGTTCAATGTTTCAATGCAGGGTTGAAACTTGAGAGGTAATTGGCGTGAGATCACTGCTCATGTCAAGCTCAAATGGCATATCAGGAGAATATCGCAAGAAACATTAAAATTAAAATTAAGTGCTTTTCTTTGCCGCCTCCCGAAGGAGAAGTTGTCACTACAACCGGGCAGGCTTCAGCGAAGTTTGGCTTTGCAGCGCGAACGACCAACTCGCAGCTGTAGCCGGTTTGACGTAAGGTTGAACGAAGGCGAGGCAGGTCTGTCGCGAGCTTGTCGTATCGCCTCGCCGGACTACCCTTCCTCGTTGGCTAGGCACGTCTCTTTGAGCGACGGGAGATGACAATGGAACTCGTGACTCACAAGAAATTCAAAAATGGCCGGTTGATGCCATGGGGAAAGGGTACGGTCGTTACCGGCGCAAAGGGGTTTGTCTACCTTTCCGGAAACACCGCGACCGCCGAGGACTACGATCCGATCGGCAAAAGCGGCGGCGGCACCGTTGGCGATGCGGCCGCGCAGTGGCGCGCAATTCTCACCAACATCAAATCAGATCTGGAAGAGCTTGGCAGTGCGCTCGACCATCTCATTAGGCTGACCTTCTTTGTTAAGGGGCCATTTCCCGATGGCGGCGTGCTGAGCTCGCCCAATTTTCGCCTGGACGTCTTGGACGAATTCTTTGCCGAGCACTGCCCGAAGCACTGCAGCTACAACAACCCGCCGCCCTCGGAAGTTATTGGCGTTGCAGCGCTTGCGCAGCCTGATCTTGTCATTGAAATCGTTGCATTAGCGGCTCTGCCGGATTAGGCAAAGCCGCTGCCTGCGAGGTGCGATAGCATGCGCTCAAAAGAGGCGCCGTGCTATCGAGTTCATCAGTCGTGGCTCCGCTGCGTGACGATGACCGGGATCAGCAGATCGCCCCAGTTGCCGTCGCCGCCATGGTGCCGTGCCGAGCGCACCAGCTCGACCGAGACCCCGGCCTCGACCGCCTTCATCACCGACTGATTGAGCCTGTGCAGATCGTTCGCCAGCATGCGGATGGTCGCCTGCTGGTCGACATTCATGCTGGTGGCCTGCTCTTCGGCCCGTTCCTTGACTCGGCTTATCGATGCCATTGGTCTTCTCCCTGTGTTGCCATGCCCGTTTGGGCGTTTCCTCAGTCTGTCTGCTGCCCTGCTATTCCGCCGCCGGCCTGAACTGGGCGTGCTCGGTCGATTCATGCATGGCCGTGGTCGAAGACTGGCCACCGGTGATCGCCATCGAGACGGCGTCGAAATAGCCGGTGCCGACCTCGCGCTGGTGCTTGGTGGCGGTGTAGCCATTGGCTTCCGCGGCGAATTCCGCCTCCTGCAGTTCCGAATAGGCTGCCATCTGCCGCTCCTTGTAGCCGCGGGCGAGCTCGAACATGCCGAAGTTGAGCTGGTGGAAGCCGGCCAGCGTAATGAACTGGAACTTGTAACCCATGGCGCCGAGTTCCTTCTGGAACTTCGCTATCGTCGCGTCGTCGAGATTCTTCTTCCAGTTGAAAGACGGCGAGCAATTATAGGCAAGCAGCTTGCCCGGATGATGCTTGCGCACGCCGTCGGCAAACGTCCTGGCCTGCGCCAGATCGGGCTTGGAGGTCTCGCACCAGATCAGGTCGGCATAGGGAGCATAGGCGACGGCGCGTGCAATGCAGGGCTCGATGCCGTTGCTGACATGGTAGAAGCCCTCCGCCGTGCGGCCGGCGCCATAATCGACGAAGGGCCTGTCGCGTTCGTCGATATCGGAGGTCAGGAGCTTTGCCGCTTCCGCGTCGGTGCGCGCCACGACCAGCGTCGGCGTACCCATGACGTCGGCGGCAAGCCGCGCCGCGTTGAGGTTGCGGATGTGTGCGGCGGTCGGGATCAGCACCTTGCCGCCGAGATGGCCGCATTTCTTCTCCGAAGCCAGCTGGTCCTCGTAATGGACGCCGGCCGCACCCGCCTCGATGAATGCCTTCATGATCTCGAAAGCGTTGAGCGGCCCACCGAAGCCGGCTTCGGCATCGGCGACGATCGGCGCGAACCAGGTGTCGACCGACAGCCCCTTGCCTTCCGAAATCTCGATCTGGTCGGCGCGCTGCAGGGTGCGGTTGATGCGCTTGACCAGTTCGGGCGCCGCATTGGCGGGATAGAGCGATTGGTCCGGGTACATGGCGGAAGCCGTGTTGGCATCGGCGGCGACCTGCCATCCCGACAGATAGATCGCTTTCAGCCCGGCCCGCACCTGCTGCATCGCCTGGTTGCCCGACATGGCACCGAGCGCATTGACGAAATCCTCTCCGTGGATGAGCTGCCACAGCCGGTTTGCGCCCATTTCAGCAAGGCTCTGCCGGATCTGCACCGAGCCGCGCAGCCGTTTCACGTCGTCCGGCGAATAGGGCCTTTCGATGCCATCAAAGCGGCCTTGCGGCGCCGACGGGACAAGGTTGTAAAAGTCGGTCATTGGTCACTCCAGGCCGTTTTGATGCCGATTTCGGAAGGCGTCACAGAGGGAAAATAACTGCGCCATATGTGTGACACCATTTACATGCCGGCACGATGCAAGCGAGGTAAAGCTTCAGATTGGTCAAAAAATAAGAGAAAACCTGTGTTGTGTTTGACTAATGAGAGCTGTAAATCTGTCATGATTGTAAAAGACCGCCATATCATTGGCGGATGTAAATTTCTGTCAAGGGCAGTCGATTGGCCGACCATAAAATCTTCGCCGGGCCGCGCATTCGCCGCATCCGCAACGCCAAGGGGCTGACCCAGACGGCGATGGCCGAAGGGCTCGGCATCTCGCCGTCCTATCTCAATCTCATCGAGCGCAACCAGCGGCCGCTGACGGTGCAACTGATCCTGAGGCTGGCATCCGTCTACAAGGTCGACCCGCACGAATTGCAGGGCGAGGCGAGGGGGTCGGTGGCCGATTTGAAGGAAGTGTTTTCAGATCCGTTGCTGGCCGGCGAACTGCCGGGCGACCAGGAACTCATCGAGCTTGCCGAGGCGGCGCCAAACGCTTCCGCCGCTGTCATAAAGCTGTTTCGCGCCTATCGCGAGCAGGCCGAGCGATTATCGGATCTCAACGAGCTGCTCGCGCGCGAGGGCAAGGCCACCGCACTCTCCGGTGCCAGGCTGCCGATCGACGAGGTGCATGAGATTTTCGAACGCCGGCCGAACCATTTTGCCGCGCTCGAAGAGGAAGCCGAGGCTTTCACGTCGGTGCTCGATCCCGGCGACGATCTGTTCAGTGCGTTGAAGGCCTGGCTGCGGCGTGAATTCGGCATCGTCGTCAAGGTACTGCCGGTCGCCACCATGCCCAACTGGCGCCGTCGCTATGACCGTCACTCGCAGCGCCTGTTCCTATCCGAGCGCCTGTCGCCATTCGATCAGCTGCGCGAGGTGGCTATGGAGGCCTGCCTGATCCGCATGAGCGTCGCTGTCGCCGCCGAGATCCAGGCGCTGAAGCTGACCACGGACGAAGCCCGCCGGCTGGCGCGTTTCGAGCTTGGCCGCTATGCCGCGCACGCTCTGATGATGCCCTATCAGCCTTTTCACACCGCTGCGGTCCGTGCCCGCTACGACATCGACATGTTGCGGTCGCGCTTCGGCGTTTCCTTCGAGCAGGCGGCGAACCGGCTGACCACCCTGCAGCGGCCCGGTGCGTCTGGCGTGCCGTTCTTCATGCTCGAGGTCGACAGTGCCGGCAATCGGTTCCGCAAGGCGGGCAGCCACGGCTTTCCGCAAAGCCGCTTCGGCGGCGGCTGTCCGAAGCTGCCGGTCCATGCCGCCTTCGCCCAGCCCGGCCAGATCCTGGTCGAGGCATTGGAGATGCCCGACGGTGCGGCGTTCCTGTGCATGGCCCGCACGCTCGAAGGTCCGCAGGGCTCGTTTGCCGAGCGACCGCGCCGCACGGCGCTGCTGCTCGGCTGCGACATCGGTTTTCGCGACGAGGTCGTCTATGGAGCGGCATTGCCGGGGTCGCCCGTCATCGGCAAGACCGGACAAAGCGCCGCTGCACCGGCGACGCCGATAGGCCCTGCCTGCCGGCTGTGCGAGCGCATCGGCTGCCTCGCCCGCGCCGAGCCACCCGTGACACGTCCGCTCGGCCTCGACGAGATGGTGACTGGGCTGTCGGCGTTCGATTTCCAGTAAGGCCGTGGCAGCTTGCTGGCCAGAGAAGATCATACGCGGTTTCACGGCAGGAAAATAACAAGCTGTCCCTTGGGACATTGATCGTCGAAGTATTGATTCAGCATCGGCCGTGAGATATCAAAAGACGAATTGGGCGACGATCGGGGGATCAGGGATGGGCAGGACTTTTTTTTGGCTTGGCTTGGTGCTTGCCTTTTCGATCTGCCCCGCATTTGCGGAAAAGTCCGCGGACTTCTTCAAATCCTATCAACAGTATAATGACGCCGGCAAAGCGTTCCTGGACAAGATCGATCCGAAGACTGGCGCGATAGACCTAGCCGAAGGCGTGCACCTGGACCTCAAGGACAAATTCTATTTTCTGAACAAGAAAGATACTGCCTCCGTCCTGACGGAGGCCTGGGGCAATCCACCCGACGCCGCTTCCGAATCGCTCGGTATGATCTTTCCAGTCAGCAATGACCCCATTGCCGAGAACAATTGGGGAATAGAGCTGAGATGGGAGAAGATAGGCTACGTCGACGACAGCGAGGCGGGATCCATCGACTACAATGAACTGCTGCGCAACATGCGGGCGGATACCTTGTCGGGCAACGATCAAAGGGTAAAGGACGGCTATTCGCCCATCACTCTGATCGGCTGGGCATCACCGCCCGTGTACGACGCAGTCAACAAGCGCCTGCACTGGGCCAAGGAACTGCAGTTCGGAAACGATGCAGTCCACACGCTTAACTACGATGTTCGCTTTCTCGGCAGGGAGGGCGTTTTCGTGATGAGCTACATCGCAACTGTGGACCAGTTGCCGGAGATCAAGCAGAGTCTCGATGAAGTGCTTGATCTTGCTGTCTTCAAGCCCGGCAAGACATATTTGGACTTCAGACCAGGCGTCGATACGGTTGCGGCGATTGGCATCGGTGGCCTCATTGCCGGCAAACTGGCGGCAAAGGCAGGATTTCTGGTGGTAGCGCTCATCGCGCTGAAAAAATTCGGTCTTATCCTGCTGATTCCCTTGGCAGGTCTCTGGCGCTTCATTCGCGGCAACAAGACAACCTCCTAGATCGATTTCATCGGCTCAACTCTCAGGCCTGCTGATAGCTGGGTGCCCCAAACGGAACACCGCGCTGGATCACGCCCGATCCCCGTCTTTGCGTTACGCGATTAAGGCACGTTTCTGTCGTCCGCTGTGCATCGTGCTGCCCCGAAATCGCCGACAGTCGTAGTCATGACCGACATATCATCACCGCAGATCGCCGTTTCGCCTCCGCGAAATGAGGAGCGTATCGGTTTCCTGCTGGTGTTCCTGTCGGCGCTGATGTGGAGCCTCGGCGGTACCATCGCCCGTTTCATCGAGGCCGGCGACAGCTGGACGGTGGTGTTCTGGCGCTCGGTCTGGGCCGCCGCCTTCCTGCTCTGCTTCATGGTCTGGCGCGACGGCTGGCGTGGCACGCTGAAGCTGTTTCGCGGCATGGGCCTGGCCGGTCTTGCGGTGGCGTTCTGCTTCGCCACGGCCTCGACCTCTTTCGTCGTGGCGCTTGCTTATACCACCGTCGCCAACATCCTGCTGATGCAGGCCGGCGTGCCGCTTCTGGCGGCGCTGTTTGCCTGGGCGCTGTTTCGCGAACGGGTGGCGGTGGCGACGTGGGTGGCGATTGCTGCCGTCATTGCCGGCGTCGCCATCATGGTGTCGGAATCGCTCGATGGCGCGGTGTCGCCGATCGGCGACGGGCTGGCGCTGCTCATCGCCGTCATGTTCTCGATCGCCACCGTCATCACGCGCCGCTTTGCCCATGTGCGCATGACCCCGGCGACCTGCCTCGGCACGATGCTGGCGGCCGCCTTTGCGGCATCGCAGGCGTCGGCGCTGGGCGTCTCCAGCCACGATATGGGCTTCCTCTTTGCCTTTGGCGTGATCAATCTGGGGCTCGGCCTCGCCTTCTTCGCCACCGGAGCGCGGCTTGTGCCGGCCGCTGTCGCGGCGCTGCTCGGCACGTTCGAACCGATCCTTGGCCCGATCTGGGTCTGGCTCATCCATTCCGAGGTGCCGTCAGCGCGCACCATCGTCGGCGGTGCGGTCGTCGTCACCGCGCTGCTCGTCCACATCGGGCTCGAGTTCAAGCGTCAGACGCGGCCCGAGCGAGCGGGCGTCACCGGTGTGCCGTCGCCTAATTGATGCAGCGCACGCGTCAAAGCGAGATGAACCATTGACAATGTCGCAGCCGCGCGGGCAGGCTGCGATCACGGCAACAACAAGACAGGCTTATCTTGCCAAGTCTCCATGCCGGCCGCATCGAGGCCGGACAACATCGTCGTCTTCCTGCCCGCGCCGTAGCGAAAGCTTCCGACGGCGCCGGAACACCACCAACGCCACGCCAGATCTTCACTGTCGGCTCGTCGACGGACCATAATGGCGCCGGCAATTCCCGCTTGTCGCCTGCCTGCAAGCCCAATACCCTGAAGCAAATGCCCAGCCGCGCGAACGCCGCGACGAGCTGGCGACGGAACACTCATCAAAGGAGAATAGCATGATCCGCAAAGCGCTCTGGCTTTCGGCGACTTCGGCGTTTTTGGCAGCTTTTACCTTGGGCGCGCATGCCGAGGATCGCGTCGTCAACGTCTTCAACTGGTCGGACTATATCGACAGTTCGATCATCGACGACTTCACCAAGGAAACCGGCATCAAGGTCGTCTACGACACTTTCGATTCCAACGAGATCCTGGAAACGAAACTGCTCGCCGGCGGCAGCGGCTACGATGTCGTCGTGCCCAGCGGCAATTTCCTTGCACGCCAGATCCAGGCGAATGTGTTCCAGAAGCTCGACAAGTCGAAACTGCCGAACATTTCAAACATGTGGGACACGGTCATGGAACGGACCGCCAAATATGATCCCGGCAACGAATATTCGATCAACTACATGTGGGGTACGGTTGGCATCGGCTACAATATCAAGAAGGTGCAGGCAGCGCTCGGCACCGACAAGATCGACAGCTGGGACGTGTTCTTCAATCCCGAAAGCTTGGCCAAATTGAAGGACTGCGGCGTCTATGTGCTGGATTCGCCGGCCGACATCATACCGGCAGCACTGAAATATCTGGGCCTCAATCCAAACAGCACGTCGCCCGATGAGATTGCCAAGGCCGAAGAAACCTTGCTGAAGGTCCGGCCCTATATCCGCAAGTTCCACTCGTCCGAATATATCAACGCCCTTGCCAATGGCGACATCTGCCTGGCGGTCGGCTGGTCGGGTGACGTCTTCCAGGCCCGCAACCGCGCCGACGAAGCCAAGCAGGGCGTCGAGATCGGCTATTCCGTGCCGAAGGAAGGTGCCCAGATGTGGTTCGACCAGATGGCAATCCCGGCCGATGCGCCGCATGTCGCCGAAGCGCATGAGTTCCTGAACTACATGATGAAGCCCGAAGTGATCGCCAAATCGTCGAACTATGTGCTCTATGCCAACGGCAACAAGGCTTCGCAGCAGTTCGTCGACAAGGCGATCCTGGAAGATCCGGCGATCTATCCGGACGCCGCCACCTTGCAGAAGCTCTACACCGTCTCGCCCTACGATCCCAAGACCCAGCGCATCATCACCCGCACCTGGACCAAGATCGTCACCGGCCAATAACAATCTGACCAGGCCCCGGCAGCCGGCTGCCGGGGCGCTTTCTCGTGGGGCAAGCAGCAGGACGGAGTGGGACATGAAATCGCTTGGCAGCATCCGCAGGGATTTCGCGCCATGGAACGATCCGAACGCCAAGCCATACATCCAGTTCGACAACGTCACCAAGAAATTCGGTGAGTTCACTGCGGTCAACAATCTGTCGCTGACCATCTTCGAACGCGAATTCTTTGCCTTGCTCGGAGCCTCAGGCTGCGGGAAATCGACGCTGCTCAGGATGCTCGCCGGCTTCGAGGAGCCGACCGCCGGCCGCATCCTGCTCGACGGCCAGGATCTGCGCGGCATTCCGCCCTACCGGCGGCCGGTCAACATGATGTTCCAGTCCTACGCCTTGTTTCCGCACATGACGGTCGAGAACAACATCGCCTTCGGCCTCAAGCAGGAAGGTATGGCCAAGGCCGACATCGAAAAGCGCGTCGCCGAGATGCTGAAGCTGGTCAAGCTCGAGCAGTTCGCCAAGCGCAAGCCGCACCAATTGTCGGGCGGCCAGCGCCAGCGCGTCGCGCTCGCCCGCTCGGTCGCCAAGCGGCCGAAAGTCCTGCTGCTCGACGAGCCGCTTGGCGCGCTAGACAAGAAGCTGCGCGAGGAAACCCAGTTCGAGCTGATGGATTTGCAGCAGAACCTCGGCCTCATCTTCGTCGTCGTCACCCATGATCAGGAAGAGGCGATGACGATGGCCGACCGCATCGCCATCATCGACAAGGGCGAGGTGATGCAGGTGGCGACGCCGGCCGAGGTCTACGAGGCGCCGGGTTCCCGCTTCGTCGCCGGCTTCGTCGGCAATGTGAATATGTTCGACGGCAAGATCGCGGCTGGCGAGGCTGGCAGTGCGAGCATCGATGCCGGCAACGGCATCACCATCCGGACCGAAAATGCCGGCAGTGCCGCCGCCGGAACATCCGTCACCTTCGCCATCAGGCCGGAGAAGATCAAGGTGTCCTCCACGAAACCGGCCGGTGCCGTCAACGCCATTGAGGGCGAGGTCTACGACATAGCCTATCTCGGCGACATGACCGTCTATCACGTCAGGCTGGATGACGGTCAGGTCGTGCGGGCGAGCACCATGAACGCGGCACGCCTCACCGAGGACCCGCTGACCTGGAATGACCGCGCCTGGGTTTCTTTCCGCCCCGACGCCGGCGTCGTCCTGACACGGTAGGGACTGATCATGTCCGCTGTCACCGCCGCAACAAGCTCTCCGGCAAGCGCTGCCGGCAAATCCGCCTTGGTCAGGCTGGGAGCGGCCTTCGTTAGCCGGCTCGTCATCATCGTGCCCTATCTCTGGCTGCTGTTCTTCTTTCTCGTCCCCTTCATCATCGTCTTCAAGATTTCGCTGTCGCAGACGGCGATCGCCATGCCGCCCTACACGCCGGTGCTCGATTTCCGCAGCGGCATTTCCGGGTTTGTCTCGGAATTCGGCGCACTGAATTTCGACAACTATACCTGGCTGACGCAGGACGCGCTGTATTTCAATGCCTATGTGACGAGCGTCATCGTCGCCGCCATCTCGACGGTCCTGACATTGCTGGTCGGCTATCCCATAGCCTATGGCATGGCGCGCGCCCCGGCGACGATTCGCCCGACCTTGCTGATGCTGGTGATCCTGCCGTTCTGGACCTCGTTCCTGATCCGTGTCTACGCCTGGATTGGCATCCTCAAGCCCGAGGGCCTGCTCAACCAGCTGCTGCTCGCCACCGGCATCATCAGCCAGCCGCTGATCATCCTCAACACCTATACGGCGATCTTCATCGGCATCGTCTACTCCTATTTGCCGTTCATGGTGCTGCCGCTCTATTCGTCCTTGGAGAAAATGGACCATACGCTGATCGAGGCGGCCAAGGATCTCGGCTGTCCGCCGACCAGCGCGTTCTGGAAGATCACCTTTCCGCTGTCGCTGCCCGGCGTCATCGCCGGCTGCCTGCTGGTGTTCATTCCTGCCGTCGGCGAGTTCGTCATTCCCGACCTGCTCGGCGGCTCGCAGACGCTGATGATCGGCAGGACGCTGTGGAACGAGTTCTTCGCCAATCGCGACTGGCCGGTGTCGTCCGCCGTTGCCGTCATCTTGCTGCTGCTGCTGATCGTGCCGATCATGCTCTTCCAGCGAGCCCAGGCGCGTGCCCAGGAGCAGGACCAATGAACGCGACCTGGAGCCGCTTCAACATCACATCGATCGTGCTCGGCTTTGCCTTTCTTTACCTGCCGATCGTCCTGCTCGTCGTGTTCTCTTTCAACGAGTCGAAGCTGGTCACCGTCTGGGGCGGCTTCTCGACGAAATGGTACGTGTCGCTGTTTCACAACCGGGGTCTGATGGACGCCACCTGGGTCACGGCCCGCGTCGGCGTCATCTCGGCCACCGTGGCGACCGTGCTCGGCACGCTGGCGGCGCTCACCTTGACACGCTACACGCGCTTTCGCGGCCGGCTGCTGTTTTCCGGCATGGTGTTTGCGCCGCTGGTCATGCCGGAAGTCATCACCGGCCTGTCGCTGCTGCTGCTCTTCGTCGCCGTCGGCCTCGACCGCGGCTTTCTCACGGTGACGCTTGCCCACACCACGCTTACCATGTGCTTCGTTGCGGTGGTGGTTCAGTCGCGCCTGATCACTTTCGATCGTTCGCTGGAAGAGGCCGCGATGGACCTCGGCGCGCCACCGGTGAAGACCTTCTTCCAGATCACGCTGCCGGTTATCATGCCGGCTATCGTCTCCGGCTGGATGCTGGCGTTCACCCTGTCGCTCGACGATCTGGTTATTGCCAGCTTCACCTCTGGACCCGGCGCCACGACGCTGCCGATGAAGATCTACAGCCAGGTTCGCCTTGGCGTGACGCCGGAAATCAACGCGGCCTGCACTATCTTGATCGCGGTCGTCGCAGTTGGCGTGATCATCGCTTCACTCGCAAACAAACGCCGCGAGGTGCAGCGCCAGCGCGACGAGCGGGCCGCGCAGCGAGGTTGAAGGCTCGCTACTCTCCCGAGACGCCGCGGCTTATCGGCGAGATGAACGGCGTGCTCCACGTGCCGCCGACGAAGAACGACGACTGCTTGGGCGCCTGGCCGTCCGTCTGCGTGGCAGCCTGGCTGGGCTGGACGATGCCGCCGGACAGCGCCAGCCCGCGTCCGGCATAGGATGCGATGCCGGAAAGCCAGATCTTGTATTGCGCGGAATTCACCTCGGCCTTGTCGATGCGCGCCACGCCGTTCGAAATGCTCGCCTTGAGCTCGGCCCCGTCGATCGGCAGCGTTCCGTCCGAGACGTCGTCCAGCGCGAAGAATCCGCCCTGTTCGGTGTGCTTGAGGAACGCCGGCAGGTTAAGCCGGCTCAGCGCACCCGCGCCGAACGTCGCGGACAGCGAGCCATTGGCGTTTTCGAAAATGGAGTCCCAGGTTCTGCCAGGCCCCTTGAGGATGACCGAAACGGTTCCATTGCCGATCGGCACCAGCCGCGTCATTCCGGCCGCGGTGCCGAAAGCGCCGCCGTCGATATCGGAAGCAAGCAGCCGGATCTCGACTTCCGTGCCGGCGGGCTTGCGGTCGAAACGGACGCTGCTCTGGACGTTGCCGCCAAAGGCGGATGCATCCGAGATGTCGAAGACGGCAAGGCCGTTCTTGACCTGGGCGGTGGCGGCGACGTCGGCAAGCTGGATGGCACCGGCGGTGGCATGCGCCGCCGACAGCCTGAGATCGAGATTGATCCGGTCGGCGAAGCTTGTGTCGATTTCGCCCGGACCGGTGCCGCCGGCGGATGGCACCGGGGTAAAGGCGGAGAGAAACGATCTGAGGTCGAGCGTATCGAAGGCAAGTGTGCCGGAGATCACCGGCAGTGCCTCACCATAGGTGAAGTCCAGCGCACCCATTCCGGGGTTGTTGTCGAGGGTCAGGGCCGTGTTTTCGAATTTGACCCGCCCGGCCGTCGCCGTGATCTTGCTTGAAACCGAGATCGAGCCGATTGCGGCACCGGGCGCGATGCCGGCCTGCGACCATTCGAGCACGCGTCGGAGCGAAGGTGCGGCGAATTTTGCCTGGCCGTCGAAATAGCCGTTCTCCGACATGCTGGCGCGGCCGTCGAACGAAAAACTGGCCGGTGCCGCCTTGAAGGAAAATGTGGCCGGTGCTGTGCCGCCACCAAACAGCACCAGCGGGTTCGGCGATGCGGCGTCGATGGCAACGCTTTCGCCGCGCCATATCCCGGTCGCCGACAGCGTCGCATTGCTGTTCATCGCCGCCCAGTTCGCCTGGCCGCTCAGGCTGCTCAATATCTCCTGGTCCTTGCCGCCTATGGCAGCCACCACGCGGCCGTCCCTGAACTCGACTGTGCCGAACGGATCTGTCGGCAGCTTGCCAAGATCCGGCTTGGCGGGATTTGTGTTGATCACCGCGCGGGCAGCATCGATCGAACGCGTAATGCGCCCGCCGCTGGGAATCGCAGGCAGGAAAAACCCGCTCGCGGTACGCTGGACCCTGATCGTCGGTCGCACCAGCCGCGCCGTCGAAAACACCACGTCGCCCCGCAGCGCCGCCATGGCCGAGAGGTCGACCTCGACCCGTTCGGCTTCGACCACGGGCGGCGCATCCGTCTCTGTCCATTGCGACAGCGTCACGTCGCTCAGGATCGCCCGGAAATTCGGCCAGACCTCGATCCGCGGTGCGCCGTCGATGGTGACGCGGAAACCGCTCCAGGCGCTCATTTCCCACGCGATGCGGTCACGCACGATGCGGGTCGAGGCGATCAATGGCAAGGCTGCGACAACCAGCGCGATGACGATGACGGCCGCGCCGATCGCCCATATTCCGCGTCGGATCAAAGGTGATGGCATATCGCCCCGTATGCTTCCATTCCGACAAAATCGCCCGACGGGTGTAACCGACGGCTGACGCATTTCAAGTCTTTATGGCCCGGCGATGGCATTTGCGCACACCCTGACCGGCACGGTCCAACAAAATCTTGCTCTGCTGCATCGCGATATGCATAAGCGATACAGGCTGCGGAGGAACAATGATGGCTGACGACGCACCGCTCTGGATCCCGACGCAAGAGCAGATCGACGCGGCGCCGATGACCGCCTTCATGAACGCCGCGGCGAGTATGGCCGGCGAGGCTTTGTCCTCCTATACCGACCTGCATCGCTGGTCGATCGATGACCGCGAGACCTTCTGGAGCCTGGTCTGGGACTTTTGTGGCATCGTCGGCGACAAGGGCGAACGCGTGCTGGTCGATGGCGACAAGATGCCCGGCGCGACCTTCTTCCCTGATGCGAAGCTGAACTTCGCCGAGAATCTCCTGAAGAAAACCGGGCTTGGCGACGCGATCGTCTTTCGCGGCGAGGACAAGGTCGAGCGGCGGCTGTCCTGGAACGAACTGCATGCGCTGACCTCGCGCCTGCAGCAGCTTTTCCTGTCGCTCAAGGTGAAGAAGGGCGACCGCATCGCCGCGATGATGCCCAACATGCCGGAGACGGTTGCGGCGATGCTGGCGGCCGCCTCGATCGGCGCCGTCTGGTCGTCCTGCTCCCCGGATTTCGGTGAGCAGGGGGTGCTTGACCGGTTCGGCCAGATCGAGCCTGTCATATTCATCGCGCCGGACGGTTACTGGTACAATGGCAAGGCGATCGAAGTCGCCGACAAGATCGCGGCCGTGGCGGGCAAGCTCGCCACCGTCCGCAAAGTCCTCATTGTCGACTATCTCGGCACCTCGTTCGACGTCGCGGCGACCATCGGCAAGGCGGCCGCGCTGGAAGATGCGCTGTCACCCTTCGCCGCTAAGTCCGTCGCCTTCGAAAGGCTGCCGTTTTCGCATCCGCTCTACATCCTGTTTTCGTCAGGCACCACCGGCATCCCCAAATGCATCGTCCATTCGGCCGGGGGCACGCTGATCCAGCACGTTAAGGAAGAACGGCTGCATGCCGGCCTGCTCGACGGCGACCGCTTCTTCTATTTTACCACCTGCGGCTGGATGATGTGGAACTGGCTGGTGTCGGGCCTGGCATCGGGCGCCACCTTGCTGCTCTATGACGGCTCGCCGTTCTACCCGGACGGCAATGCGCTGTTCGACTTCGCCGACGCCGAAAAGATGACCTATTTCGGCACCTCGGCCAAATTCATCGATTCCGTGCGCAAGGCCGGCCTGAAGCCGATCCGCACGCATGATCTTTCCAGCGTGCGCACCATCTCCTCGACCGGCTCGCCGCTATCGCCGGAAGATTTCCGCTTCGTCTATGACGGCATCAAGAAGGACGTGCATCTGGCTTCGATTTCCGGCGGCACCGATATCGTCTCCTGCTTCGTGCTCGGCGTGCCGATCGAACCGGTATGGACCGGCGAGATCCAGGGGCCCGGCCTCGGCCTTGCCGTCGATGTCTGGGACGATGACGGCCGGCCGCTCCGCCAGGAGAAGGGCGAGCTCGTCTGCACCAAGGCGTTTCCGGCGATGCCGATCGGCTTCTGGAACGACTCTGACGGCAGGAAATACAAAGCCGCCTATTTCGAACGTTTCGACAATGTCTGGTGCCACGGCGATTTCGCCGAATGGACCGCCCATGGCGGCCTGATCATCCATGGCCGTTCCGACGCCACGCTCAACCCGGGCGGTGTCAGGATCGGCACAGCGGAGATCTACAATCAGGTCGAGCAAATGCCGGAAATCCTCGAAGCACTATGCATCGGCCAGGATTTCGACAATGACGTTCGCGTCGTGCTGTTCGTGCGGCTGGCGGCCGGCGTCGAGCTCGATGCCGAGCTGGAAAAACGCATCCGCGCGAAAATCCGCACCGGGGCGAGCCCGCGCCACGTGCCGGCCAAGATCATCGCCGTCGCCGATATTCCGCGGACCAAATCGGGCAAGATCACCGAGCTCGCGGTACGCGACATGGTGCATGGCCGCGCCATCAAGAACAAGGAAGCGCTCGCCAATCCCGAAGCGCTCGAGCTGTTCCGCAACCTGCCGCAGCTTGCCGACTGACCCCGGGGTCCAAGGTCGGAGCCGTTTTGAGGTCTCCGGTAGCGTTAACAAATTATCTCTTCGGAATTTACCTAGATTTCATGAGTGGTACACATTGGTAAACTTTCCGGCGTGGCGGTAAGGTTTTGTTAAGGCCCGGCATCGATAGTCGTGCGTAACTTGAGGGAGAAATCCCGTCCTCCAGCCCCAGAGGATCTGATTCGCTCAAGCCCCGTTGTGACAGCAATTCTATCATTCAAGGCGTCCTGTTGGACGCCTTTTTTCTTTGCGCAACCATAGCTAACCGGCGAGCACGCGGGTCGAGGGAAAGGCGACTTCGACCAGGGTTCCCTCGCCGGGCGTCGAGTTGATGGTGAACCGGGCCCGGTTCGCCTCGACCATCGCCTTGGTCAGCGGCAGCCCGAGACCGGTGCCGTCGCCTCGGCCGCGCTTCAGCGCATTGATCTGCTTGAACGGCTTCAGCGCCTGCTCGATCTCGGACTGGCTCATGCCGATGCCGGTATCGCGCACGCGCATGACGACATCGCCGGAGATCTCGTAGGCCGTCGACACGATCACCTGGCCGCCGGCCTGCGTGTAGCGGACGGCGTTCGACAGGATGTTGAGCGCGATCTGCCGCACGCTGCGCAGATCGGCCACCACTTCCGGCAGCCGCGAGGCGAAGCTGGAGCGGATGATGACGCGTTCCCGGTTGGCTTGCGGCTGCATCATCGCCACGGTTTCGGCCAGCGTGTCGTTGAGCGACACCGCCTCGTAGGCCATCTCCTGCTGGCCGGCCTCGATTTTCGAAATGTCGAGCAGGTCGTTGACCAGATCGAGCACGTGGTTGCCAGAACGATTGATGTCGCGCAGATAGTCGCGATAGCGGTCATTGGCCACCGGCCCGAATTTCTCGTCGACCATCAGCTCGGAAAAGCCAATGATGGCGTTGAGCGGCGTGCGGATCTCATGGCTGATGCGGGCCAGAAAATCGGTCTTCTGCGACGAGGCGCGTTCGGCGACCGCGCGCGCCTGGGTCAGGTCCTCTTCGGCTCGCTTCCACTGGGTGATGTCGCGCACCACCGCGCAGAAGCCGCTGTCGTTGGGCAGCCTGCCGATGGTCATGAACAGCGGAATGAAGCGCCCCTGCGCCTCGCGTCCGATCACCTCGCGGCCATCGTTCATCACACTCGCAACGCCGGGCTCCGACAAGCCCTCGAGATAGTCACGCGCCGCGCGCTGGCTTTCGATCGCGAACAGCGAGACGAACGGTTTGCCGGTCACCTCGTCGCTGTCGAAGCCGAACAGCGCCTCCGCCGGACGGCTAATTGAACGGATCGTTCCGTTACGGCCGATCAGCACGACGCCGTCGGTGGCGGTGTCGATGATGGTGCGCATTTCGGCAATGCGTGCCTTGAGCTCGGAAACATCCGGCTGCGTCTGGTCGTCGGCGGCGCCATGTGGAATGGCTGCTGCCTCGTCGTCGCCGGAACGGCGTACGACCAGCATCAGCGCCTTGCCGTTTCCCCAGGGGACGGAGCGCAAAATCGCGTCGATCGGAAACTCCTGACCGTCGCGCGTCTTCAGCCGCAGAGCGCGGTCGCCGCCGTCCGAATTGCCGTCGTCCGCATAAGGGTCGGCAAACAGCGCGCCGAGCCCGCCGGCCTCGTCCAGGTCATTGAGCGTTGCATAGCCGGTCAAGCCGAGGAATTCGTCGTTCGCGTAATGCAGCTGGTCGCCGGAATGGATAAGCACCGGCACTGGCAGCTTGCCGAGGATCGAGGTATCCGGCCCCTTGTTGTCCTCTCCGGCAAACGCCGACGGCACGAAGCCGTCGAGTTTGAGCGGTGGTGCCTGCGGCCGCTCGCTGGGCGGCACCTGGCCGGCAATTTCGGCTGCGGCTGCGCCATCCTCGGACCAATCCTCGCTGTCCTCGGCGTCACGGAAATCTTCGGCCGTCATGCTGTCGTCGTCGCCATACTGCGGCGCTTCGGCGACGATCGTTCGACGGTTTGTGCTGGGCTCAACGCCTTCCTGCGCTTCATCGCTGGGTTCGCGGTCGGCATAGTCGAGCAGCGATCCGGAAACAGGGCGTGTGACGGGTTCGCCGGCTTGCGCCTCTGCTACCGCCTCATCGGGCTGCTCGCCGTCGAGCCGGGCAAGATCCTTCTGGTCTTCGGCATCGGCCTCGGGCGGTTCGGCGGCAGCCGCCCCGCTTTCCGGACCTTGTGCCGGCATCTCATCCTTGTCCGTCGGGCCGGCTTCTTTCGGCATTGGCTCGTCGGCCTTGCCGGCTGCCTCGACTTTCTCAACCGGCTTCGGCCTTCCGGCGCTGGGCTGTTCTTCGGGCGGGGTGCTGTCCTTCTTGAGACGCTCGCCAATCTCGCGAAAGGCGCTGCGTTCCAGCGTCGACAGGCCCTTGTCGTTGGCCGGCTGGCGGTGCTCGGCCAGCCGGATTACCTTGTCGGCAAAGCGCCGCTCGGGCTTTGGCACGATGGTCAATGCCGGAACTTCGCCCCTGAACGGATCGGCGGGTTTCGGTGTCTCGGGGAGAGGTTCGACGGCTTTCGGCCCGGCGGTCGCGGCAGGTTTCTCGTCGGCGACAAGGGCCATGCCGACGGCATCCGGATCGGCCACAGCATCGCCGCTGCGGGCGACGCCGAAACCGCGAAAACCTTCGAAAACGCGGCTGCGGCTGTAAACCGGGAGCGCCGCCAGATCGACCGGTATTTTCAGATCGGTGCCGGCGACCGGCCACAGCACGGAGCGGCCGGACCAGGTGTCGCGCCGCTCGAGCAGGCCGGCAATCTCGCCGGAAGCATCGAGGCCGTAGGCGGCCGAAACATCCTCGAAGCGGCGTCCGATCACGTCGGCGGCAGGCTTGCCGACGAGCTCGGCAAATTCCGGCGACAGGGCGCTGAAACGGCCCTCCGCGTCGGTACGCCAGACGAAACGCATGGGCGCGGCGGTGCGATCGATCGCCGAGGCGCGGCGTTCGGCCGGGGAGGCGGCCTTGGCGGCTTTTGCGGCGCTTTCCGGCGAAGCATCCGCACCGGCCTGCGAAGCGTCCAGACTGGTCTCGACTTGACCGGATGCAGCTGCCCCGGGCGGGACCTGCGCATCGTCGCCGGCATTGAAGTACCAATGGTCATGCTGCGTCGGCGCTTCGCCAGCCGCGTGCTGATCGTCAGCCGCGTCGGCAGGCTCGTGCTCCGCCGCTGCGGAGGTGCCTTCGATCGTTGAAAGGTCGATCTCCGCCGCGCCGGTGTCGGCGATTGGCTGCTCGTTGTCCTGATCCGTTGGCTGGGGAAGATCGCCACCGCTCGGTGCCGCTGCTGCCTCGTTTTCCCCGCCGGCGCGCTCGCCATCAGGGGCCTCGCCGTCAAGCCGGTCCTCGTCGATCACCACCAGCAGGTGCCGCTCGTCCGTCAGCCGGGCAAGGCCCGCCGGATAGGAGCTGGACCCACCCGGAACCAGGCGCTTGACGATGCGGTCGCTCTCGTTCGCCACGTCGGCGACAAGCGCGGCCAGCGTCTCGGGCCGGATGCCGAGCGCCGAAAAGCCGTCCGATGCGGCGTCGATATTGCCCTTGGCGTCGACAAAGGCGATGTAGTGGCCGTCTTCGGTAAAGCCACCGATGGCGCGATCGGCGATCTCGGCCGCGCTGCGCGAGCCGGTCTGCGCCGCCGGCAGCGCCAGCATGATTGCTTCCTCGCCATCGGGCATGGTCACCGCGCTGGCCAGGAAGCCGACCGCGCGGCTGGTCAGGCCGGTCGCCAGCCGGACCGTGATGGCACGGTCGCGGCCGATCCGCGGAAAGCCGCTGGTCGCCATGATCTGGCGCCTGGCGATCAGCGGCAAACCTGCCGAGGCGCCGATGATCGCACCGATGTCGGGATAGCCGAATACCGCTGCGCCGGGGCCGTTGGCCCAGATCACCTGCTCGAGATCTGCCGACAGAATGGCGATCGCGTCGCCTGCGGCGAAGCGCAGGCGGACGGCGTCGAGCACGGCGACATCGAGGAAGGAGTAGTTTTCAGCCGGCATGCGCTTGGCGACCCTCACAGAGCGGGCAATTTGCGGTTAACGCTTTGTTAATAAAAGCCGACGGCGCGAAGGTCCACAAGTCATAGCGTGCAAGCAATGGAATCTCTAGGCGCGTGGTTAACGCCACGAACAAATAATTTATGGTGCGATGCAACAAACATGTTGCATCGCACAAAAATTGCCTTTATATTGCCATGATACATGAACGAGACGGCTTTTCGTCAAAGTCGCTGCCGCTGAAAAGGATGGAAAATGTCCAGGACCAAGACCGCTGAAACGATTGAAAACGTTGAATTCCCGAGCTTCGACGCTTCCAAGGCCACCGACCAGATCCGTGCCTTCGCCGAAAAGGGCGTCGAGCAGTCGAAAGAGGCCTATGCCAAGCTGAAGACCGGCGCCGAGGAGACCCAGAAGGCTCTGGAGTCGACCTACGAGACCGCCAAGACCGCTTCCAGCGAGCTGTCGCTCAAGACCATCGCCGCCCTGCGCGCCAATGCCGAAGCCGGCTTCTCGCATTTCGAAGCCCTGATCGGCGCCAAGTCGCTGTCGGAAGTCGTCGAACTGCAGACCGCGTTCCTGCGCAAGGGCGTCGAAATGACCGTCGAGCAGGCCAAGGACTTCCAGGCGGTTGCTGCCAAGGCGGCCGAGGACGTATCCAAGCCGATCAAGACCGCCTTCGAGAAGGCCGTGAAAGAAATCAAGATCGCCTAATATTTGCGCACAAATTGACGATGCATCAAAAGGTCGCATTTCGTCAGACAAATAGGTGTGCGATATAGTGGTTTAAGTGAATACCCGGCGGGTGGAACCTCCTCCCTCTGCTCACCGGGATGACCAGCCAGCACCTCCTCCCGCTGGCTCGTAACAGGAAAAGGCCGGCACCTCCTCCCGCCGGCCTTTTTCTTTGTCCGGCGAAAATGATGCGATGCCGGAGCGATCTTTTGCTTTGCCAAAAGCCTTGAATTAAACTCCGATAGCCCGTATGGACGCATCGCCGAACGACAGAGCGGGTCCCGGAGAATGAACGTTCCGTCTGGATCTCGCTCGGGCAAGTGTGCCGTTGTAGCTCAGATGGTTAGAGCGCCGGATTGTGGATCCGGAGGTCGCTGGTTCGATCCCAGCCAACGGTACCATTCAGCTCAGCCAGGTTTCTGAGCAATAGCACCAAGCGATCTCTACGATCCCGTAGCGCTCACCCACGGTCCCGCGCCTGGCGCGCACCGTGCAGGTGATCCACGAGCGCTCGCAGGTTCGGCGCGATATTCCGTCGGCTGGGAAAATAAAGATAGAAACCCGCAAACGGCGAAAAATAGCCGTCGAGGATTGGCACGAGCTCGCCGCGGTCGATCCAGGGGCGGAATGTGTCCGCCATGCCGAACGTGATCCCGGCGCCTGCAACGGCCAGCCGGATCATCAGCCACATATCATTGGTCGTGATCTCGGGCGCAACCGCCACATCGAACTCGCGCCCGTCCTCGCCAAACTCCCACCGATAGGGCGAAACTCCAGGCGCCGGCCGCCAGCCGATACAGCGATGCGCCACAAGCTCGCGCGGATGGGCGGGTGCGCCGAACTTTTCGAGATAGCGCGGGGCGCAGACGGCCATCTGTCGCTGATCGCCTGAGACGGGCACGGCAATCATGTCCTGCTCGATCACTTCGCCGAGCCTCACTCCCGCATCATAACCTTCGGCGACGATGTCGAATTCCTCGTCGGTGACGACAATATCCAGATGCACCTCGGGAAACCTTTCTGCAAAGGACGCCAGCAACGGTCCTGACAGAAAGGCCTCTGCGATCGACGAAACTGCGATCCGCAGGCGGCCGCGCGGGCGGTCCAGAAACTCCGTGGTGGCTTCGATTGCCGCGTTCACGTCGGCGATCGCCGGTGCGACGCTCGCCAGCAGGCGCTCGCCCGCTTCCGTCAGGTTGACGCTGCGTGTCGTGCGCTGCAGCAAAGCGATGCCAAGGCGCTGTTCAAGCCTGAGGATGCTCTGGCTGACCGCTGAGCGCGTCACGCCCAGCCGGTCTGCCGCAGCGCGAAAATTGCGTTCCTCGGCCACCGCGACGAAGACGGCAATTGCATTGAGATCGATGTCCACTGGTTAGTAAAACTTACCATCGAGGTTAACAGCGGGCGGGTTATCGCGACAATGCCATGGCTCTATCTCTGTCGCAACGGCAAGAAGGCTTGATCCTCCCGATCCAAGCCGAAGCCGGCCGACAAAGGAGATATCCCATGACATCACTCCCTTCCTCCTGGGACCTGGATGGAAAAGTCGCCCTCGTGACGGGCGCGGCACGCGGCATCGGCCGCTGCACGGCGGAACTGCTGCGGGCGCGGGGCGCCCGGATCGTGGCAAGCGATCTCAGCAACAGCGTACGCGAATTGGAAGCCGAGGATGTGGCGATCTTGGTCGGCGATGTCGCCGACGAGGCTCTGGCCAGACGCTCGGTCGAACTCGCGGCGAAGCGCTTCGGGCGATTGGACATCGTCGTGAACAATGCCGGTCGCACGCTCAACAAGCGTCTGACGGAGACCTCGGTCGACGACTATGACCGCATCCTGCAGATCAATGCGCGCGGCAGCTTCGTCACCGCCCGTGCCGCAGTGGAATTGATGGTCGCCGGTGGAGGCGGCGCGGTCGTCAATGTCTCGTCGATCTCGGCGGTCGCGGCCTTCGAGACGCAGGCGGCCTATGCCTCCTCCAAGGCAGCTGTCGCACAGCTGACCAAGGTGATCGCGATCGAATATGGGCGCATGGGCATTCGCTGCAACGCCGTTGCCCCTGGCGTGATCGAAACCGACATCATGGAAGGCGTGGTGGAGAATGGCCGGGAGATGCTGCGCAGCTTCGGCGATGCGCATCCGATCGGCCGGATCGGCCAGCCGCAAGAAGTTGCCGAGGCAATCGCCTTTCTTGCCTCGCCGGCGTCCAGCTTCATCACCGGGGCCTTGCTTCTGGTCGATGGCGGCTACACCGCCCAGTGAGTCCCCAATAGGGCCAGCGCACCGCGGGAGCTCACCCGCACCCCATCCCTTCACATCGTGAAAATAATCACAGGACCAAAAGGATCAACTCGATGACCATGAACAAAGTTGTTCTGATCACCGGTGCCTCCAGCGGCATCGGAGCTGGCATTGCCCGCGAGCTTGGCGCGGCAGGTGCGAAGCTGATGTTCGGCGCACGCCGCACCGACCGCCTCGAAGCGCTTGCGGCCGAAATCGAGGCGGCTGGTGGAACGGTTCGCGTGCGAGCACTCGACGTCACCAGGAGGGCGGACGTCGCAGCATTCGCCGATGCCGCCCGGGCCGAATGGGGCCAGGTCGATGTCATCGTCAACAATGCGGGCGTCATGCCGCTGTCGGCCATGGCAGCCATGAAGGTCGACGAGTGGGAGCTGATGGTGGACGTCAACGTCAAGGGCGTTCTGTACGGCATCGCGGCGGTCCTGCCTGAGATGACGGCACGTGGCTCCGGGCATATCATCAATATCGGTTCCATTGGCGCACTGGCCGTCTCGCCCACGGCTGCCGTCTATTGCGCAACGAAATACGCTGTCCGCGCGATTTCCGATGGGCTCCGCCAGGAGAGTGACGGTATCCGCGTAACCTGCATTCATCCTGGCGTGGTGGAAAGCGAACTGGCGAACACGATTTCCGACGAGGCCGCTGCTGCCGCCATGAAAACCTGGCGTGCTATTGCCCTGCAACCCGATGCCATTGCCAGGGCAGTGCGCTACGCAATCGAACAGCCCGACGATGTCGACGTCAACGAGATCGTCGTGCGTCCGACGAAGGCGGCCCATTGATGCGATCCACTTTGGCCGCAGTGCTTACGGGTATTGCCCTTGCGGTAGCTCCAACCGGCCTGCCCCTTCCCCAAACTCCAATCCGTGCGGAGGAACCAATGACGCACCAAGATCATCCCTATGTCGGAATGTGGGTCACCGAGGATCGCCATATCAGACACGAACTCCTGCCGAACGGCCGTTATGACGAGGCGCGTGGTGACCGCGAGAGCGCCTACCGGGGACGCTATGAAGTACAGGGCAACCACATAGAATACTGGGACGATACGGGTTTTACCGCAGATGGTGAGTTCGTCGAAGGCGTCCTTTATCATGCCGGCATGATCCTTTACCGCCAGCGGTAGAGAGGCATCCTGAGACAAGCACTTCAGAGTTCCACAAGACGCTACTGCATGCCATGCATGAGGCGCTCCGCAGTTTGCACTGCAAGGTCCGTCACACCACATATCTCCCAGCAAGCGCGGCGGAAAGAAGCAGGACCGCGAGCAGAGTCGACATTGCAAATGGTTGTCACTATATAGCGGCGGCTTCGATGGCTGACCTTGAATTGTGCCGGCGAGAGCGCGGTAAACATTGCGACATCTATTGTGATCTAAAACGGCTTGAAAACCGAAAAAAAGCGAATAGAAACAATAGCGCGGGTCGAACGAGTTTCCTCGAGAGAATCAGTCCTCAAGAACTAGAACGTGCTCCTTGAACCCTCCATTCCCTTCAGCTCTGTGGACCTCGGACAAGTTCGGCTTGCCGGGCGAAGCCGACTCGGCTCGAATGGCAGCACGCATCTTTTCGAAGATGCCGACGTTTATGATTACCAACCGGCATAGCCGCTAGGGAAACAGCAGTATGAGTGAACACGCAATCGAGTTCCTGCGCGGGTGGATTGGCGAAAAAGTCCACTGCCAGCCCTCGCCAGCCAGGATCGAGAAGCAGGCCGAGACCCTCGCCAGGGAATGTGCGGCCAAGGCCGCCGAAGCCGGCATACCCCTGGAGGATATTCAGGAAGAAGTCGGCGACATCCAGGAGCTCATTGCTTCGAGGCTCGAAGAGGCGGCCGAGGCCGAGCAGGACGAGCTGCATTCGAACAAGCCTGCTGGCTGAAGGATCGCCCCGGCTGAACCCTGCCGGGCCATCAACGCCTGTCTGATGCAGTTGCGCGAGCGTATCACCGCGCAAGCTTGCCAAATCTCTCCTCGAGCCATGCTTTCGGCAACGTCGGCACGAAATTGCCGTCGCGCCCGGTCATGTCTTCATTGGCGACCAGAGCGTTGAGGATTGCTTCCTCCACGCTCTGAACCACGGCGTCGAAGAACGGGTTGATGTCGGCATCCGGTATATAGCCGGCGCTGGCCAATTTGCCGGCTGCACCGTGCGCCGCATCGGCATTGGCCGTGCTGAAGGCCAGAAAAATATCGCCGGACGAATTGTATCCATAGCCGCCGGTCAGCGCGACGCCGAGCGGCACGCGTTTCGCCAGCCGTTTCATCTGATGCGGCATGAATGGCGCGTCGGTGGCGACGATCGCGATGATCGAGCTCTTTTCCGCTCGCGGCGTGTTGTCCCGGATCGCCGGTTCGGCGAGTTCCGCTCCGGCCCTGATGCCACGGATCACGAGGTTTCGCCGTGCACCGAAATTCGACTGGACGAAGCAGCCGATCGTAAAACGCTCTCCGTTCCACTCGACGCTGCGCGAGGATGTGCCGGACCCTGCCTTGAAGCCGAAGGTGATCATGCCGGTGCCGGCGCCGACGCTGCCCTCTTCGATCGGCCCGGTTTCAGCCGTATCGAGCGCGGAAAACACGTGCTCGAAGCTTACATGGTGGCCGTTGATGTCGTTGAGAAAGCCGTCATAGGTCTCACCCGCCACCGGCAGCGCCCAGGCGCTGTCTAGCGCTTGCGGCAGCACCGTCTGCATCCAGCGCAGCGTTGCGTCGCGGCTGACGCCGCAGGAATGCGTGTTGGTGATGGTGATGGGAAGATTGAACGCTCCGAGCTCCTCTATCAGATGTGAGCCGGTCAGCTCGCCATTGCCATTGGCGCTGAACACGCCGGCAAACGCAGGGACGGCCAACTCGTCTCTGGGCCGTGGCAGGATCGCGGTCACGCCGGTGCGTACCGGACCCTTGCCGACGAGGAGCGGTCCGTCCCCCGAGACCAGCGTCGTATAGCCGACCGTCACGCCGGGCACATCGGTGATGGCATTGAAGCGGCCTGGCATGCCATCGAATGGGATCGCGAAGGCACGGGCGCGCAGTTTGCCCGAGGGCGTCGCAAGATGCGGGTCGGTCATTTCACCCTCAAAAAGTCTTGGTCTTCCTCAGAAAAGCGAACCTTGGCCGCCCGGTGCCTTGAGCTTGGCCGCGGGCTTGGCAACCGTCTTCGGCCGCGCCGTGCCACTGATGGCGACTGCATCGGCGGTGCCGTCGGCGAACTCCAGCGAAAGCGCCATTCCCGACGCGACTTCCGCCGCATGCTTGATCACCGCGCCGTCCGCATCTTTGACCAGCGCGAAGCCTCGCGCCAGCACGGCCTTGTGCGAGAGCGTCGCCAGTAGCCGGTCGGCCTGCGTCAGCTTTCCACGCAGCCGGTCCAGCCGCCGCGAAATCGCCTGGTCCTGCCGCCGTGTCAGTGCCAGCAGGGCATCGCCTTGCAGTTTCTGCCGTCTAGCGATCGGCGCCGGTGACAGTCTGGCCGCCGTGCGCGAAAACCGCGCCCGACGCTCGCGCACGATGGCGAAGAACGCCGCTTGCGCACGGGCAAGGTCGCGGCGGGTCAGCGTGCGCGCTTCATTCATGCGTCGCGACAAAGTCGCCGGCGTCAGCCGCTGCCCCAGAAGCCTGCCCCGCTTGCGCTCGACGCTGACCGACAGCGCCCGGCCGAGCCGGCTCGTCGCCTCGTCGAAGCGCCGCCGCGGCAGCGCCAGCAACTGGTCCGGCGAGGGCAGCGCCCGGGCGGCTGCGCGTGCCGCCTGCCGCTTGCGTTCGAAATTGCGCGACAGTGCGGTCTTCAACCGCGCGCCAAGGCCGGCAAGCGTTGCTTCGAGGTCGACCTTGACCGGCACGGCGATCTCGGCGGCGCCTGTCGGCGTCGGCGCCCGCACATCCGCCGCCAGATCGATCAGCGTCCAGTCGGTCTCGTGGCCGACGGCCGAAATCACCGGAATGCCCGAAGCGGCGACGGCCCGGGCGAGCGCTTCGTCGTTGAAGCCCCACAGATCCTCCAGGCTGCCGCCGCCGCGCGCCACGATCAACAGGTCGGGCCGCGCGATGGCGCCGTCCCATGGCAGTGCGTTGAAGCCGTTGACGGCAGCGGTCACTTCCGCACCCGCCGTCTCGCCCTGCACCCGCACCGGCCAGACCAGCACGTGCAGCGGAAACCGGTCCTTGATGCGGTGGATGATGTCGCGGATGACGGCGCCTGTCGGCGAGGTGACGACGCCAATGACGCGCGGCATGAACGGCAGCCGGCGCTTGCGCGCCGCGTCGAACAGGCCTTCGGCCTGCAGCCGGCGCTTGCGCTCGTCCAGCAGTGCCATCAGCGCACCGGCACCGGCCGGCTCGAGATTGTCGATGACGATCTGGTAGTTCGACTTTCCGGGATAAGTGGTCAGCCGGCCGGTGGCGATCACCTCCATGCCTTCCTCGGGACGGAATTTCAGCCGGCTCATCGTGGTCTTCCACACCACGGCGTCGAGCCGCGCGCGATCGTCCTTCAGGCAGAAATAGGCATGGCCGGAGGAATGCGGTCCGCGATAGCCGGAAATCTCGCCGCGCACCCGTACATTGCCGAAGACGTCCTCGACCGTACGCTTCAGCGCGCCGGAAATCTCGCTCACTGTATATTCGGTGGCGTTGGTGCGTGATTCGGATGCTGCGTCGCTCATCGGCCGATTGGGGGACGGTTGTTGCCCGCCGTCAAGGCGGCCGTGTTCGATGTCCGCCCCAATCGCGCGATCCCTCACCAGCCTGGCAGGATCTGGTTCGGTTTGGTCCGCTTCATCTTGGCGAAGGCGAGGGCGGCGAAGTCGAACGTGCCGGTCTCTTCGCCGAGCGGCACGGAAATGTTGTCGAGGCTTTCCGAAATGTGGCGCGCGAGCGCATCGACGATTTCCGGCCGCGAGGTCTGGCCGCGCATGATGCCGATGCGGCAATCGGGCAGGGCGCCGAAACCGTCGGCCTCGCCCAGCACCCGCATGCCGGGCCTGAGCGCGCATTCCGGCAGCACCGAGATCGCCAGGCCGGAAAGCACCGCGGCGGCGATGACGGTGGCGGAGAAGCTGGTGAACAGGATGCGGTAGTCGCGGTTCTGCTGGTCGAGCACGTCGGCGGCGGCGCGCCGCCAGATGCAGTTCGGCCGGCCGAAGGCCATCGGCAGGATCGGCTGCTCATGCGTCGCATGGTTGGCCGAGGTGACCCACAACAGCGGTTCGCGCCGCACCACTTCCGACTGGCCGCGCGCGTCGTTGTGCGTCACCAGCGCCAGGTCGAGATTGCCGCGCTTGATGTGTTCGACCAGTCCCGGCGTCGGCTCGCAGATAACGGTCAGTTCGACATGCGGATTGGAACGGGCAAACCGCGCCATGATCTCGGGCAGGAAGCGATCGGCATAGTCGTCCGGCGTGCCGATGCGGATGGTGCCTTCGAGCCGGCGGTCGTCGAATGCGGCCAGTGTTTCCTTGTTGAGATAGAGCAGCCGCCTTGCGTAGGAGAGCAGCCGGTCGCCTTCCTCGGTCAGCCTGTTGGTGCGGCCGTCTTTTTCGAACAGCGGCTTGCCGATCCGTTCCTCCAGCCGCCGCATCTGCATCGACACCGCAGACTGGGTCCGATGCACCGCTTCCGCCGCGCGGGTAAAGCTGCCGGTGTCGACAATCGAGATGAAGGTCTGCAACTGATCGAGATCGAGCGGCGCTTTCATCGGCCTAATCCATCATTGATGCTGATGCTAAAGATTAGAAACATTCGTTGGATTAATCAATCGCGCCGTGGCAAATTCGCATTGTCCACATGAAGGCATGTGAATCGAAGCCGGAACGGCCGCTGTCGCCAGCGCCCGATCGACCGGTTTCGCCCGTTTGAATGTGAAGGAGACCGACATGGCTACGTTTGATTTCGCTACCGAGACCTCGCGCATCACTTCGCGTCCGGCCGTTGCGACGCGCGTGGCCAATGCCGCTGCCAATGTTTACCGCGCCTGGAAAAACCGCCGCGCCTTTTATCGCCTCGGCGAGATGTCGGATGCCGAGCTCGCCGACATCGGCCTGACCCGCGCCGACCTGCATGTCGCCGTCGGTGTGCCCTTTGGCCGCGATCCGACCGAACGGCTTCGCGTTATCGCCATCGAGCGCGCCGAAAGGATCGAGGATCTTGCCCGCAAGGTGGCCTGATCGCACAACTTCGCGATTTTGGTCGCATTGAACCTTTTTGAGGCACGACGCCACCAAGTTACGCAGGCTCCCCACTCCCTGCCGGATCCCCCCGGCCAGCCTGCGCGCTGCCCGGTCCTCCCAGGACCGGGCTTTCTTTTTGGGCGACACTGACAGGCCGCATCGCGATTTTTATCGAGATGACAAGCCCTACCGCCGGCCCATGCCCTGCTTGAACTGGTCGAAGATCGACTCCATGCCTTTCTGGTAGTCGTCGCGCTGCTGGGCGCCCGTCTCGAACATCTTGCCGAACAGGTCGTCGAACGGATTTCTCGGCCTGCCGCTCGGATTGGCCTGCGGCTGCGGCGCCTGGGGTTGCTGCGGCGCCTGACGCGGCTGAGACTGCTGTGCGCCACCGCCGAACATGTCCTGCAGCACTTTGCCGAGCGGATTGTCACCATAAGGGTTCTGTGTTTGCTGGGGTTGGTTTTGCGGCTGCTCGGGCTGCTGTGCGCCGCCGCCGAACATATCCTGCAGCACCTTGCCGAGCGGATTGTCACCATAAGGGTTCTGTGTCTGCTGCGGCTGGCTTTGCGGCTGCTGCCCACCGCCGAACATGTCCTGCAACACCTTGCCGAGCGGGTTGTCGCCGTAAGGGCTCTGCGTCTGTTGCGGCTGCTGCCCGCCGAACATATCCTGCAGCACCTTGCCGAGGGGGTTATCCGTGGGGCCCGCAGGCTGAGGGGCCGGCGCCTGGCCGCCGCCGCCCGCCTGCCGCATCATCTGCTCGATGAGCTCGCCGAGCGGATTGCCGCCGCCGCCTGCCGCATGCATCTGTCCGCCCAGCTGGTTGGTGGTCTGCTTGAACAGCCCGCCCATCATCATCGAGGCGATTGCCGGCAGCATCTGCTGCAGGACCTGCTGGCTGACACCGCTCGCCTGCGCGGCTTGGCTGGCGACTGCGCGTGACAGGTCCTTCGAGCCGAACAGATGGCCGAGAATGCCGTTGCCTTCATCGAGACCCTGCGGCGAGAAGGCCCGGCTTGCATCCTCGAAATATTTGGCGTGCTGGCCGCTGGCCATCGCCGTCATGAAGGAGCCGAGTCCATAAGGATCCGCTGTGTTGCGCTTCAGTCCCTGCGAAAAGGCCGGCAGCAGCGCCGCGACCGCCGCCTGCGTCTGCTGCTGCGACAGCCCGAACTGCTGGGCCAGCGCCTGCATGCCGTTGCCGTTCTGGGACTGCGCCAGAATATCGAACAAGGAAGGCATTGTTTTCTCCTCCGGGAAAATCCTCGTTGGAGAAGCCTAGTTCGTTTCCATCACTGATTGAAGCGAATTTGCCGGACCACCGGCCAAGCGGATAGCGAAGCGTTAATACGCGTATTCCATGAACACAGGCTCGATCGAGCCGCCCCAGCGTGTGTGGTAGGCCGCCAGCATCTCTTCGGCGCTGGTCGTGCCGCGCGCGACGACCTCGTCGAGCGTGTTGAGGAACGACGTCTCGTCGTAGCCGTCGCGGTTCTTGCGGCCACGGTTCTTCAGTCCCATGCGCGAGATGACGAGCACGTCGCGGGCGATCTCGCGCAACGTCGTGTTGCGGAAGGGCGCCGAAATGCCGTGTTCCGGCACCGCGTTGCGCATTGCCAGCACTTCGTCGTAGCTCCAGCTCGAGGTCAGCGCCTCGGCGGCGTCGAGCGCCGCCGCATCGTAGAGCAGCCCGACCCAGAAGGCCGGCAGCGCGCAGATGCGCCGCCAAGGCCCGCCATCGGCGCCGCGCATTTCGAGAAAGCGCTTCAGCCGCACGTCCGGGAACAGCGTCGACAGATGGTTAGCCCAGTCGCCCATCGTCGGCAGCCCGTCCGGCAGTTCGTTGCGGGCGGCGCCCGCCATGAACTGGCGGAAGGTGATGTGCGTCATGTCATGGTACTGGCCGTCGCGGATGACGAAATACATCGGCACGTCGAGCGCCCATTCGACATAGTCGGCAAAGCCGAAATCGGGCGAGAAGCAGAATTCGAGCAGGCCGGAGCGCTGATTGTCGGTGTCGCGCCAGATCTCGCCGCGCCAGCTCTGCAAGCCGTTCGGCCGGCTTTCGGTGAAGGGCGAGTTGGCAAACAGCGCCGTCGACAGCGGCTGCAGCTTCAGCGATACCTGCATCTTGCGGCGCATGTCGGCTTCGCTCTCGAAGTCGAGGTTCACCTGGATCGTGCAGGTCCGGTACATCATGTCGAGGCCTTTGGTGCCGACCTTGGGCATGTAGCGGGTCATGATCTCGTAGCGCGATTTCGGCATCTTCGGCGTCTCGGCCAGCGACCATTTCGGGCTGCCGCCAAGGCCGAGAAAACGAATGCCCATCGGTTCGGCGATCTCGCGTACCTGCGCCAGATGCGCATTGCCTTCGCGGCAGGTCTGGTGGATCGTCTCCAGCGGCGCGCCGGACAGTTCGAACTGGCCGCCTGGTTCCAGCGAGATCGCGCCCTGGCCGGTCGGCTCGACCAGGCCGATAATGCGGCCGGCGTCCATGATCGGGTCCCAGCCGAGTTTGTCCTGCATGCCTTCGAGGATGGCGCGGATGCCGCGCTCGCCGCCATAGGGCACCGGCGCATTGCCGTCGACATAGAACGGGAATTTCTCGTGCTCGGTGCCGATGCGCCATTTGTCGCGCGGCTTGTTGCCTTCGGCCAGGTGCTCGACGAGTTCGTCGACGCCTTCGATCGGCCGGAAATCGGTAGTATCGCGCGCCATAATAGCCCTCCGCACATGACCCCGAAAACCGGCTTCGATTTTCGGAAGGGATCAGGTGCCCAATCAAATGCTACAGCGTCCTTTACGCGCCCGAAAGGACACGCGGCCACTGCCGGCGCTAGATGGACGAAATGTCAGTAGCCGATCAAGCGAAAAATCCTGAGCCAGAGGGTAACGGGAATTGATCACCAATCACCGATTGTCGCCTGGATCAGCGCCAAAGCTGCCACCGCCGCCGTATCCGCTCGCAGGATGCGCGGCCCGAGCGGAATGGCGGTAACGAAGGGCAGCGCTCTCAGCATCTTGCGTTCCTCGTCGGAAAAGCCGCCCTCCGGCCCGACCAGCAGCCCGAGCTTTCCCTCCCGGACCGCCTGCAATGCCGGTAGGGGATTGTTGGTCGATGCATCCTCGTCGCAGAAGATCAGCCGCCGCTCTCGGTCCCAGTTGCTGAGCAGGCGCTCGAATTTTTCCGCTTCGCGCAGCTCCGGCACCGCCAATATGCCGCATTGTTCGGCCGCCTCGACGACATTGGCGCGCAGGCGCTCGATGCCGGGTTTTGCCACTTGCGTATGCTGGGTGATGACCGGCTGCAGGATGCCGGCGCCCATCTCCACCGCCTTTTGCACGAGGTAGTCGAGCCGTCCTTGCTTCAGCGGCGCGAAGCAATAGACGAGATCGGGCAACGGCGGCTGCGGCCGCTGCAATGCCAGCACCTTCAGGCGCACCGCCTTCTTCGATTTTGCGGCGATTGCCGCCGACCATTCGCCGTCGCGGCCGTTGAAGACCAGAAGCTCGGCGCCTTCGCCGAGCCGCAGCACATGCGAGAGATAATGGCTCTGCTGCGAGCCGACGTCGAACTCGATGTCCGGTCCAAGCTCGTCCGGCACGAACAGCCGCTGCATCTTGTAATTGGCGCGCATCGCCGAGGAATGCGGCAACGTCACCCTCGGCGTCAAGCCTCGGCGGAAGGATGCCAGACAGGCTCGTAGCCTTTCTGCAGCACCGAAACAGTTGTCGCCGGCGTGAGCAGGCGGATTGGACTGTCGGTAAAACCGCCGAACCCCACCGGTTCGCCATAGCCGCCGAAACTCCAGGGCAGCGCGGCGCCGTCAAACAGGGCGTACGCCCTGTTTCCCGACGAGATCATCGTGCCGTCCGGCAAGTCCGCAAGCGCCTCCGGTTTCAGTCTCGGCGCCTGTCCGCCCGAGGCCAGGCGCTCCTTGTGCAGGCGCTTGTCGAGTTGCGGCGCGCGCGGCTCGGTAATGCCGAAGGCGTCGCCGAAACGCCGGACAAAATCCCTGGCCCGCTCGCGCCGGCAGAAGAAGCAGGGCCGGTGCCCGGCGGCAAGTGCCGTCACCTCGTCGAGGAAAAACAGCTCGGTCCAGCCGGCCTTGCCGCCCAATTGGTCGTCGCTTTGCCGGTTGCGCCCCATCGGCTCTCGCCGCACGTTGCGGTATTCGCAGACGCAGATGATCCAGGCTTGCAGCGCCCAGCGCTTCTTCAACAGCGTTCTCGTCTCGGGGTCGTGAATAATGCCGCGATTGCCCATGAACAGGCCGCGCTCCGGCACGGCATGGATGGCGCCGAACGGATCGACCCGGTTTTGCAGTGGCATAGGCGTTCCCTGTTGGCTGCAATGCTGGCGCCATGATATCGCTCGTTGCATCAATTTCATGTCAGCAGGTTTCGATGCGGGTCTTGGTGGTCCAGAACTTCGACAATGAGGGCCTTGGCCAGATCGGCGCGGCGCTGGTCGAGGCGGGCGCCGATATCGACCTGCGCCGGCCCTATCGCGGCGACGCGCTGCCGCAAGCTAGCGGCGGGCATGACGCCATGGTGGTGCTCGGCGGCGCCCAGAATGCGCTGGATGACGAGCTCTGCCCTTATTTTCCGGGCCTGCTCGACCTGACGCGCGACTTTGGCGAGAGGGATCGCGCGGTGCTCGGCATCTGCCTTGGCAGCCAGTTGGTAGCGCGCGCCTTTGGCGGCGAGAACCAGATAGGCGGTGCCTCGGAATTCGGCTGGCAGGAGGTCGCGCTTACCGCGGCGGCGCAGGCTGATCCGGTGCTCGCCGCCTTGCCCGAAAAATTTCCGATCTTCCAATGGCACGACGACACCTTTGTCTTGCCCGAGAGGGCCGTGCGACTGGCCGGCAACGCCGTCGCCGAGAACCAGGCGTTCCGCATCGGCCGCGCGGTCTACGGCTTCCAGTTCCATTTCGAGGCCGACCGGCCGATGGTTCGCGACTGGAGCACCTCCTTCGCACCGCTGATCGCCGAGCGGCATCCTGAATGGGCCGTCCGGCTCGACGATGAAATGGCCCGCAACGGACCGCAAGCCGATGCCGCCGGCCTGGCCATCGCCCGCGCCTGGGTGGCGACGATCTGACGGCTCATACAGTCAGCGTAGTTGGCGACGTTGCATATTTGGCACGCGGCGGCAAATCCTCCGGGGATAACGCGTTTCATCCTTGGCCTGTGTCTGTCGGCCAGCCTAAAAGGCGCCCGCTCTGCATCTTGCGTGCAACCGCGATGAACCTTTCCTGTGACCCGCGCGACACACCGCCGATACAGAACATGCCTAGAAGCGCGAAACCGTCAGACATTTGCGACGTGTTTTGCGTTTCAACGCATTGGTAACCCGCTCGTGCATAGATGCAGGAAGCTCAACAAGAGATGACGTCCGTGAAAGCAGCCTTTTTGTCCTTTGTCATGTTGTCGGCTATCGTGTTGTGCGGCCTCGGCATTTATTCCGCCGACGCGGCCAACGACCACAATGCCGTCGACGGCTACGGCGTCACCGCCGCGCTTCGCTAGCCTTCGTCGTCCAGCGCGCCGCGAACGCGAAGCGGAGCGCAGGCCCTGGGATCTCTGCCGTGACTCAAGCGTCGCGGCTTCGGCTGAATATCAACTAAGCCCGCTCACCCGTGACTGTCAGGATATGCTTGTCCGCACCGTCCACCACGAGTGCGGTGAGGTTTCCCGACTGCCAGGCGAGTGTGTCGACATTGACGCGGTTGCCGGTGATCTCGGCCTTGGGCACCGGCGTATGGCCGTGCACCACGATCTTGGGATGAAGACCGGTGTGGTCGTGGAAGACCTCGCGGATCCAGATCAGGTCCTGCCGGCTCTGGCTTTCCAGCGCAACGCCGGGCCTGATGCCGGCATGGCAGAAGAAGAAATCGCCGAACGTCACTGAGAAGGGCAGCGAGCGCAGGAACTCGACATGGTTCTGCGGCACCGCCTCGACCAGTGCGGCGTGCCCTTGCCGCAATGCCGCATCGGCGCGGCCAAACCAGGCGCTGCTCCCACTGAGCGACACGCCATAGGACAGCGCCGTCTGGATACCGCCATAGCGCATGAACAGACCGTCCGGGTCGGGGACATCGAGAAAATCGAGGAAGCCGAGATCATGATTTCCGGCCAGCATCAGGTGACGCGGATCGCGTCTTTGCGCGTCGATCAGGAAATCGATGACGCCCCTGGAGTCCGGGCCCCGGTCGACATAATCGCCGAGATGGATCACGCGCCAATCGACCGACGGCCGTTGACTGAGCTCCGCCTCGATCCGCCGGTGCATGGCGGTCAGCAAATCGAGCCGGCCGTGCACATCGCCGATCGCGTAAAGGCGCATGCCTTGCGGTCCGCGCGCCTCGTAGAAACTGATGCCGGGCTCCGTCAATGCCTGCGTCGCCTCCGTGGTCATGCCGCCACGGGACTTTAGCGCCGAAGCTGATCCTTGCCCATGTCGGTGACCAGACGCTTTCCGCACAGTGCCAGCGTTATGTCCATCTCCTTGCGGATGATTTCCAGCGCCTTGGTAACCCCTTCCTTGCCGAGTGCGCCGAGGCCGTACAGGAAAGGCCGGCCGATATAGGTGCCCTTGGCGCCGAGGCACAGCGCCTTGAGCACGTCCTGGCCGGAGCGGATGCCGCCGTCCATATGCACCTCGATCGTATCGCCGACGGCGTCGGCGATCTCTTCGAGTGCCATGATCGACGACGAGGCGCCGTCGAGCTGGCGGCCGCCATGGTTGGATACGATGATCGCGTCGGCACCCGTTCTGGCCGCCATCAGCGCATCTTCCTTGTCGAGAATGCCTTTCAGGATCAGCTTGCCGCCCCAGCGTTCCTTGATCCAGGCGACGTCCTTCCATGACAGATGCGGATCGAACTGCTCCTTCGTCCAGGACGACAGCGAGGCGAGGTCGCCGACGCCCTTGGCATGGCCGACGATGTTGCGGAAGCTCCGGCGCTTTGTCCCGGCCATGCCGACGCACCAGCGCGGCCTTGTCGCCATCTGCCAGAGGTGCTTCGGCGTCATTCGCGGCGGCGCCGAAAGCCCGTTGCGGATATCCTTGTGGCGCTGGCCGAGGATCTGCAGGTCGAGCGTCAGCACCAGCGCCGAACATTTCGCCGCTTTTGCGCGGTCGATCAAATCGAAGACGAAATCCTTGTCGCGCAGCACATAGAGTTGGAACCAGAACGGCTTCCTTGTCACCGAGGCCACATCCTCGATCGAGCAGATGCTCATTGTCGACAGCGTGAACGGCACGCCGAATTCTTCCGCCGCCTGCGCCGCCAGCATCTCGCCGTCCGGATGCTGCATGCCGGTCATGCCGGTCGGCGCCAGCGCAACCGGCATCGTCACCTTCTCGCCGATCATGGTTGATTCCAGCGAGCGGTTGTCCATGTCGACAAGCACGCGCTGGCGGAACTTGATCTTTTGGAAATCCTCTTCGTTGGCGCGGTAGGTGCTTTCGGTCCAGGCGCCGGAATCGGCGTAGTCGAAGAACATCTTCGGCACGCGGCGGCGCGCCAGGTCCTTGAGGTCGGCGATGGTGAGAATGCTGCTCATGGATCTTTTCCGTTGGTTCTTCGCTGGTCGTCGTTGAATTTCTGGCCGGTGCCTACGGCTGTTTTCTTGCCGGCTCGCCGTCACCGGGCTCGGAGCGCTGCCTGAGCCTCAGCCGCGACACGCGTTGCCAGTCGCCGCTGCGCTCGGCCTCTGCCATCGACCGTTCGACATAGGAGATGTGGTCCATCGCCGCCTGCCGCGCCGCGGCCGGATCGCCGGCCTTGACCGCGGCGTAGATTGCCCGGTGCTGCGAAAGCAGCGCCTCGCGCGCGCCCGGCACGCTGAACACCAGCCGCCGGTTCTGGAACACGCCTTCCGACAGCAGCCGATAGCAGGAGCGCAGCGTGTGCAGCAGGATGATGTTGTGCGCGCATTCGCAGATCGCGTGATGGAACTCGACGTCGATTTCCGCCTCGTCGTCGAAATTGCCGGTCCGGTGCGCCTCGTCCATACGTGCCATGATGCGGTCGAGCAGCGCCAGATCGTCCGATGTGGCGCGCCGCGCCGCATATTCCGCCGCCACCGCCTCGATCTCGCGGCGGTACTCCAGATAGTCGGTCACCGCCTTGCGATGCATAGAGATCAGGTCGGTCACCGGCTTGGTGAACAGCTGGCCGATGACATCGGCGACATGGGTGCCGCCGCCTGGCCGTGTCGTCAACAGCCCGCGCCCTTCCAAGGCTTTCAAGGCATCGCGCAGGATCGGCCGCGACACCTCGAACTGGCGGGCCAGCTCGCGTTCGCCCGGCAGCCGGTCGCCGGTGCGCAGGACGCCTTCGAGGATCAGGCTCTCGATCTGCTGCACCACCTCGTCGGCGGTGCGCGAATGCTCGATCCGGGAGAAAATGTCGCTCAAACGGGGGCCTGGGGGTTGAACCGATGTTGCGCAAGATAAAGCCAGCGTCGTCAACTGGTCAAATTATTTATCCAATTCGCCCGGCCGGGCCGGTTTCACAGCCGCGGCTTCATATCAGCTTCAGCTAAACTGGTGTTTGCGTCCCCTCGAGATTGCCTCTAGAGCAATTCCAGGAAAAGTGTGAAACGGTTTTCCGTCCGGAATTGCGCAGAAACAAAGAGATAGAGCGGTTCGGCGTTTCCGTGAAACGATGGACCCTCTAGGGACATCATTGCCAAAGGGCTCAGAGAAGCCCGGGGACCAGCCGTGCCAGACGCCGACCCTTCCAACCTCGAATTCCAGCTGCGCGCCAAAGGAGTGGGCGGCAGCGTCATGGGCTTTCCGGCGCATGAAGGTCGCCCCGGTGCGCTTGGCGAGGTCCACGCCCGGCCGCAGCCGCTGGTCGAAAAGCCGCGCGTGCTGGTGCAACTTTCCTTCATGACCGAAGCTGGATCCGGCGTCGATCAGGCCGTGCTTTCCGAATTGTCGCGACGCCTCGGCATCGCCGCGCCCGACCCTCACGCCCGCCACCACGCGATGAAATGGGGCAAGGGCTCGTTGCGCTGGGAACGCCACACGGAGTTCTCGACCTATCTCTGGGAAGGCCCGCTCGCCGAAAACGGCAGGGGGCAAGGAGACACACCCTTCGGCAACGGGTTTTCGCCGCCGGGCACGGTGATTTCCGGCATCAGGCTGGAAATCCGCAAATGGACGCCGGCGAACGAAAAACTGATCGCCGGTTTCGACCCGACCAGCCTGTGCTATTCGCTGGTCGAGCGCGGCAACGCGGCCATCGTCACCGATTTCCGTCAGGATGGCGACGGCTTGACCCGCATGCTGGTGCTCGACCGCGGCCTGACGCCGGCGCGCACCGGGGCGCTGTCGCAGCGGCTGATCGATATCGAAACTTACCGCACGCTGGCCATGCTCGGCCTGCCGCTGGCGCTGACGCTTTCGGGGCGGGCCCGCCGCATCGAGGACAGGCTGGCCCAGACCACGCTGGAAATGAAGGTCGCCGAGACCCGGGACAGCCAGACCTTGCTTGCCGACTTGACCGAGCTTGCCGCCGAGCTGGAGGCCGATGCCGCCTCCAGCCTCTACCGCTTCGGCGCCAGCCGCGCCTATGACGGCATCGTCGGCGAGCGGCTGGAGGCGCTCGAGGAAGAGGCGGTGCCCGGCTACGACACCTGGGGCGGTTTTCTTCAGCGCCGCGTCGCGCCGGCGATGCGTACCTGCCGTTCGGTCGAGGAGCGTCAGGCCAACCTGTCGACGAAGCTCACCCGTGCCACCACGCTGCTGCGCACCTGGGTGGACGTCGAGGTCGAGAAGCAGAACCGCGATCTTTTGGCATCGATGAACAATCGCGCCCGCCTGCAATTACGCCTGCAGCAAACGGTGGAGGGGCTCTCGGTCGCCGCGGTGTCCTACTATGTCGTCGGCCTCATCGGCTACGTCGCCAAGGGCGTCTCGATCTTCGGCCATGCCTTTGCGCCGGAAATGGTCACCGCCGCCTCGGTGCCGCTCGCCGTCCTGCTCGTCTGGTGGGGCGTGCGCCGCGTCCGCCGCATGCACTCCGAACCAGGCAAGCAGCCGGGCGAGTAGGCAGGTAATCTCCCCCCTTGAGGAGGAGATGTCGCCGAAGGCGACAGAGGGGGTCGCCTCGCGTGGAGCGCCAACGCTCTACCGACAAGAAATGACGTTGGCACTTTACGCGCCAGGACCCCCTCTGACCGCTTCGCGGCCATCTCCCCCTCAAGGGGGGAGAAAGCCAGCGGCAGATTGCCGCTGCGGAAGCCTGTCCCGGCCACAGGCCTTCCATCCCGGCCAAAGCGGCATTTGCAACCGACAGCCGTCGCTGGTAAAAGATTTTTACCAGTCGATCGAAGGAGGCTGTCGATGTCCGGCCTTGCCATGCCGAAACCAGACGAGGCCACGATGCGCCGGCGTGACGTGATCGTCGCCGATATGCGCATCATCGTGCCGGGCGAGGGCGTCGTCGACGCCGCCAATGCAATGCGCGCCTTCGAGAGCGACGGGCTCACCGCCTACCGGCAATTGCCGCTGGTCGTGGTACTGCCGCAAACCGTGGCGCAGGTCTCGCGCGTGCTGAAATATTGCAGCGACCGCAACATCCGCGTCGTGCCGCGCGGCTCCGGCACCTCGCTCTCCGGCGGCGCGCTGCCGCTCGAGGACGCGGTGCTGCTGGTGATGAGCCGCTTCAACCGCATCCTCGAGATTGATTTTCAGAACCGCATCGTCGTCGCCCAGCCCGGCGTCACCAATCTCGGCATCACGACCGCCGTCGAGCAGGAGGGCTTCTATTACGCCCCCGATCCATCCTCCCAGATCGCCTGCTCGATCGGCGGCAATGTCGCGGAAAATTCCGGCGGCGTGCACTGCCTGAAATACGGTCTCACCGCCAACAATGTGCTCGGCGTCGAGATGGTGCTGATGAATGGCGAGGTGGTGCGCCTCGGCGGCAGCCATCTCGACGCGGAAGGCTACGACCTGCTCGGCGTGATGACCGGCTCCGAAGGACTGCTCGGCGTCGTCACCGAGGTCACCGTGCGCATCCTGAAGAAGCCGGAGACGGCGCGTGCCCTGCTGATCGGCTTCCCGACCAGCGAGCAGGCCGGCCAATGCGTCGCCGACATCATCGGCGCCGGCATCATCCCGGGCGGCATGGAGATGATGGACCGCCCGGCCATCCACGCCGCCGAGGATTTCGTCCAGGCCGGCTATCCGCTCGATGTCGAGGCGCTGCTGATCGTCGAGCTGGACGGGCCGGGTGTCGAGGTCGATCACCTGATCGGCCTGGTCGAGGCCATCGCCTATAGGAACGGCTCGACCACATGCCGCATCTCGCAATCGGAACAGGAGCGGCTGAGCTTCTGGGCCGGCCGCAAGGCGGCCTTCCCGGCAGTCGGCCGCATCTCGCCCGACTATTACTGCATGGACGGCACCATACCGCGCAAGGAACTGCCGCGCGTCCTCGCCGGCATGCGCGAACTGTCGGAGAAATACGGGCTCGGCGTCGCCAATGTCTTCCACGCCGGCGACGGCAATCTGCATCCGCTGATCCTTTACGACGCCAACGTGCCGGGCGAACTCGACAAGGCGGAAAGCTTCGGCGCCGACATATTGCGGCTCTGCGTCAAGGTCGGCGGCGTCCTGACCGGCGAGCACGGGGTGGGCGTCGAGAAGCGCGACCTGATGCCGGAAATGTTCAACCAGATCGATCTCGACCAGCAGATGCGCGTCAAATGCGCCTTCGACCCCAACCATCTGCTCAACCCTGGCAAGGTCTTCCCGCAGCTGAGGCGATGCGCCGAACTCGGGAGGATGCACGTGCATCGCGGGCAGACGGCGTTTCCGGACATTCCGAGGTTTTGAGTGGAAGCGTTGGCGCTTGAACACCCCCCTCTGTCCTGCCGGACATCTCCCCCTCAAGGGGGGAGATTGGCAGCTTGCGCGCCTCGCTCTTTCTTGGAGGTTGAAGATTGGCGAAACCCAACGCCGCATTCGATCTCCCCCCTTGAGGGGGAGATGTCCGGCAGGACAGAGGGGGGCGCGAAGGAACTCGACTTATTTTCCTTCGAGGTGGTTATGTCGCCATGACCACCTTCACCCCCTCAACCGCCGCGGAAACCCTCTCCACCGTCGCCTGGGCAGCCGCGGAAGACTCCCCGCTCGAAATCCTCGGCCACGGCTCCAAGCGCGGCATCGGCCGGCCGCAGCAGAGTGAGCATACGCTCGACCTTTCCAAACTCTCCGGCGTCATGCTTTACGAGCCGGCCGAACTGGTGCTGTCGGCAAAAGCCGGCACGCCGCTGGCCGAGATCGAAAGCCTGCTTGCCGAAAACGGCCAGCAATTGGCCTTCGAACCGATGGATTACGGCCCGCTGCTCGGCGGTGAGCCAGGGCGAGGCACGATCGGCGGCGCACTCGCCGCGAACCTTTCCGGGCCGCGCCGGCTGAAGGCCGGTGCTGCACGCGACCACATTCTCGGCATAGCGGCCGTTTCCGGGCGCGGCGAGGCCTTCAAGTCCGGCGGCCGCGTGGTCAAGAACGTCACCGGCTATGATCTGTCCAAGCTGATGGCCAACAGCTGGGGCACACTGGCGGTGTTCACAGACGTCACCTTCAAGGTGCTGCCTTCAGCCGAGACCGAAGTCACGCTCGCGATCCGCGGCCTGCTCGACGATCATGCCGTCGCCGCCATGGCGCTGGCGCTCGGCTCGAGCGCCGAAGTGTCGAGCGCTGCCCATCTTCCCGAACGGGTCGCCGCGCGGGTCGCCGGCGGAAGTCTCGGCAGCGATGCTGCGACGCTGCTGCGCATCGAGGGCTTCGGCCCGTCGGTCGCCTACCGCATCGCCGCGCTGAAAGGCCTGCTGAAAAACGCCGGGCCGCTGCATGAGATTTCGGGTTCGGTCTCGTATTCGGTCTGGCGCGATATCCGCGATTGCGGGCCGTTCGCCGATGGCAGCGAAAGGCCGGTATGGCGCGTCTCGATGGCGCCGTCGCAGGGCCACCTTATGGTGCTGGCGCTGCGCATGCAGGCCGCGGTCGATGCCTTCTACGATTGGCAGGGCGGGCTGATCTGGCTGCGCATGCAGCAGGACGATCCCGAGGCCGGCCTGTTGCGCGGCCTGATCAAAAAACATGGCGGCGGCCATGCAACGCTGGTGCGCGCAACCCCTTCGCACCGCGCTGCGATACCCGTGTTCGAACCGCAAGCGCCGCAACTGGCTGCACTGTCGGCGCGGCTGAAGGCCGAATTCGACCCGAAGAATATCCTCAATCCGGGGCGTATGGTGCCGGGCGCAGGCTCTGCTACTCTTTCGCCGGCAACCGAGGGAGGAGCACAATGAGCGATCCAGGCCAAAACGGTACGTCACGCCAGACCGACCGCTGGCTGGAGCCCGGTCCGACCAATGCGCTGGTCATCTACATCCTCTATCTCGCCGGCCTAGCCATCGGGGTCAGCGACATTGTCGGCATCGTCCTGGCCTATATCAATCGCGGCAAGGCCGGCGGCTTCGTCGAGAGCCATTACACGTTCCTGATCCGCACCTTCTGGATCGGCCTGCTCTATGCGCTGATCTCGGCGCTGCTGATGGTCGTGGTCATCGGTGTCGTGCTGATGGTTGCCGTTGCCGTCTGGTTCATCGCCCGCTGTATTCTCGGCCTGCAGGCGCTACAGCGCGGCGAGCCGGTCAAGAACCCGGACAGCTGGTTTCTGGGGCAATGAGAGAAGATTATGAGACAAGATTATAAGGCATGGCTCGAAGAACAGAAATACGACTCAGGCACAATCACCGCCCAACTCCATCGTGTTGGGCGTGTGGAAAAATTCTACGGCGACCTCGATGCACATTTCGCCAACGGGACACTGCAAAACATTATAGATGAATTGAACTATTCGGCCGAAGACGGGCGTCATAATAAGCCCAATCCGTCTAAGATACAGATCGAAGGAAATATTCGGAATAATCTTGCCTCCTATAAGAATGCGGTGGTGAGATATCGCAAGTTTCTGACAGGTTGGGAGCGGTCTGATGTCGAAGCGCCGGTCATTTTAGGACCTGCCTCTATGCCAGCGCCGATCGAGGCCGAGGCCGAGTTTTTTCGTCAAAAACTCTCGCTTGAGCGCGATATGCAAGCCGCGTTGCGCCTCCGAATAGGACAGTTGGGCGCTACGCTCTCAATCATAGACGATGGCGCCGAACGATCAGTTGACTCGGGCTTGATCGATATCACTTGCATTGACAGCAAAGATGGCGCGCTGGTTGTGATCGAACTGAAAGCTGGGAAGGCGGACAGCCGTGCGATTGGCCAAATTCTAGGCTACATGGGGGATTTGGCAGAGGAAGAAGAAGAAGGCCGTGTCGTTCGTGGAATCTTAGTGGCCGACGAATTCGACAAGCGTTCCAGATCGGCGGCTAGGGTCGTGCCCGCATTGAAGTTGATGCGCTATGCGATCGATTTTCGCTTCGAGCCGGAAGAGTAGCGAAGTCGATGCAGACCAATTTCTCAGCTGCCCAGCTCGCCGATCCGCATGTCGCGGAATCGGAGAAGATCCTGCGCAAATGCGTGCATTGCGGCTTCTGCACGGCCACCTGCCCGACCTATGTGACGCTCGGCAACGAACTGGATTCACCGCGCGGCCGAATTTATCTGATCAAGGACATGCTGGAAAACGGCCGTCCCGCCGACAAGGAGATCGTCACCCATATCGACCGCTGCCTGTCCTGCCTCGCCTGCATGACCACCTGCCCGTCGGGCGTCAACTACATGCATCTGGTCGACCACGCCCGCGCCCATATCGAGGAGACCTACAGGCGTCCGCTGGCCGACCGCCTGACCCGCGCCATACTGGCCTTCGTGCTGCCCTATCCCAAGCGCTTCCGCGCCGCGCTCAAGCTGGCAAAGTTCGGCCAGCCATTCGCCGGTCTGTTCGAGAAAATCTCGGCATTGAAGCCGCTGGCGGCGATGCTGAAGCTGGCCCCGGCGTCGGTCCCGGCAGTTTCGCCGATGGCTTCGCCGGGCATCCATGCCGGGCAGGGCGCCCAGAAAAATGGCCGCGTCGCCATCCTCACCGGCTGCGCGCAATCGGTGCTCGATCCCGGCATCAACGACACGACGATCTCGCTGCTGACCCGGCTTGGTGTCGAGGTCGTGGTGCCTGAGGGCGAGGGCTGTTGCGGGGCGCTGGTGCATCACATGGGCCGCGAGGGCGCTGCCTTGGCCTCCGCCCGACGGAACGTCGACGCCTGGACGCGCGCCATCGAGCAAGGCGGGCTCGACGCGATAATCATTACTGCCTCCGGCTGCGGCACCACCATCAAGGACTACGGCTTCATGCTGCGCCTCGATCCGGCCTATGCCGACAAGGCGGCGCGGGTGTCGGCGCTGGCCAGGGACATCACCGAATATCTGGCCAGCCTCGACCTGCCGGAGCCGGTGCGCAAGCCGGGCACTATCGTCGCCTATCATTCGGCCTGCTCGATGCAGCACGGCCAGAAGATTACCCGCCAGCCGAAGGAGCTTTTGGTCAAAGCTGGCTTCGTCGTGCGCGAGCCGCGCGAGGGGCATCTCTGCTGCGGTTCGGCCGGCACCTACAACATCCTGCAGCCCGGGATTTCGGCGACGCTGCGCGACCGCAAGGTCAGGAATATCGAAGCGACCGGCGCCGAAATCGTCGCCACCGGTAATATCGGCTGCATCACCCAGCTTGCCTCCGCCGCCAAGCTGCCGGTGGTGCACACGATAAAGCTGCTCGACTGGGCTTATGGTGGCGAGCCGCCAAGAATGGGTTGATTGCTCTGCATTCGCTCATGAGAATAGGGCAATGTCCGATTTAGAATCACTAGAGATTGAAACCATCGTTCGGCTGTTGTCGAAGACGCCGCGCGCGACAATCCAGGCACGCTTTGAAGACTGCACGGCAATCGCGGCTCGGCATCTCAAGGACGGGTCCGAATTCCTATTTGCGCTGATAAAGGCGGCGGTAGCAGCCGACGTTCACCAGACCACTTTGATTGATGACGTGATTTCGTTTCTCGACGACGCGCATTTGGCTCGCCTGGCATTTTTCCTGCAAGAGGAAGTGAAACGCGGAATAGACGTGGAGGATCTGCTGGCTCACGTTGCCTTGCAGGCGCCGGAATTGTTTCCAGACAGCACGTTGGCTGACATTCCCGATTTCGCAGACTGGCTGACGCATGATGATCCTCGTTCGCCGCCGGCATGTCATCATTTCATCTTTGAGGAAGGCGCTCCGAGCGACATGTCTTTTCCGACGCATCGCAACCATCCCACTTGGCACCTGCCGGGGGCAGGACCGCCATTTACGGTTGGCGGCGAGGGATCGGCAGTGTGCCCGGCCTGTCGCGAGCGACTGATACATCTGGTTACTCTGGACAACCTTGGGAGCGAGCTGACGATGCGCATCCCCAGACTCCGTATCGAGACCTGTGCAAATTCTCTCCAACCGACCTATTATTCCCACGACGCTGCCGGTATGCTGACGCCGATCGCGCCTCTGCATTCGCCCTATATTGTGAGGCCTGCACAAGCCGCCGAGAAAAGAACTGTTCAGTTGGCACCGACCCCTAAACGATGGCTCAGGCAGTCGTACGGGATAAGCAATTCAAGGCAAAACCTGTTTCGGCTCGGTGGGTTGCCGTCGTGGATTCAGGGACCGCAGTTTCCAGTCGTTCCCGGAACGGAGCGGGAAATGAAATTTCTTCTTCAGTTCGATTCACTCGCTGGTTTCTTCTGGGGCAGCGGCGGCATGCTCTACGTCTTCTGGGATGACGAGTCCCGGATCACCTGCCATGTGCTGCAATACACGTGACGAAAGCGCCTACTCCGCCGCCAGCCTGTCCGCCGTGCCGTAGGTTGCCTGGTAGCGGGCGCGCTGGCGGCTGAGCGCCACCATCGTGTTGCGCAGCAGGATCGCCACGGTGATCGGGCCGACGCCGCCCGGCACCGGCGTGATCCACGACGCGACATGCCTGACGCTCTCGGCATCGACGTCGCCGACGATGCGGCTTTCGCCGTCCGGCCCGATCTCCGAATTGATGCCGATATCGATGACCGCCGCACCCGGCTTGACCATGTCGGCCTTGATCAGCCGCGGCTTGCCGACGGCGACGAACAGCGCGTCGGCGCGGCGTGCGTGTGCCGCCACCGAGCGTGTCATGTGATGGCAGACCGTCACTGTCGCGCCTTCGCTCATCAAAAGGAAGGCGATCGGCTTGCCGACGATCTCGGAATGGCCGACGACCACCACTTCGAGCCCCTTGAGGTCGAGCCCGGTTTCCCTGAGCAGTTCGACCGAGGCGGCGGCGGTGCAGGGCGCCAGGTCGAGCTGGTTGTAAACGATGTTGCCGATCGAGGCCGGATGCATGCCCTCGACATCCTTGAGCGGATGCACCGCCGCCTGCAGCGTCTTGATCGGAATGTGCACCGGCACCGGCCGCTGGATGATGATGCCGGTGACGCGCGGATCGGCGTTAAGCCCGTGGATCGCCGCTTCGAGTTCGCCGGCGGTGATGTCGGCGCGAAAACGCCTTTCCTCGAAGCCGATGCCGGCCAGCCCCGCCTTGGCGCGCTGGTTGCGGACATAGACATCGACCGCCGCGGTGTCGCCGACGGTGATCGATACCAGCTTGGGCGGAAAGCCTTCGGCTGTTGCGATCGCGGCGTCTTCGCGCACGCCGGCGATGATGCGTTGGGCAACCGGGCCGCCTCTGAGATAGCGGCTGTCATCGGAAAGGGACATCGGGATGGGGCCTTTATCTGGATTTTAGCCGCCACATAGCAAGGCAACGGCGAAAAGGCAGCGCGAAAAGCGAACCGCCATGCCGGTCGCGCGACGTGCTGGCGAAATCTTCCCGTCAATTCTTGCTGGCGCTGGCGCAAACAAAAAGGGCAGCACGGCTTGCCGCGCTGCCCTTTCGTGACTGGCCGCATCCCCACACGGCCCGTCCCCCGTTATTCATTCATCTGGCCTTAGAAAGCCAAAGCTAATGTCTTTCTAGACCAGGTGATTCGTTACCGCAACTATATCACCACCACCGTTGTTCCGATATTCACGCGTTCGTAAAGGTCGACCACGTCCTCGTTGCGCATGCGGATGCAGCCCGACGACACGGCGCCGCCGATCGTCCAGGGCTGGTTGGTGCCGTGGATGCGGTACTCGGTCGAACCGAGATAGAGCGCGCGTGCGCCGAGCGGGTTTTCCATGCCGCCGGCGAGATAGGTCGGCAGATAACGGCCCTTGGCGGCTTCGCGGGCGATCATCACCGCCGGCGGCCGCCAGTCCGGCCAGACGCGCTTGTTGGTGATCTTGTGGGTGCCGGACCATTCGAAGCCCGGCTTGCCGGTGCCGACGCCGTAGCGCCGCGCCTTGCCGTTCTTGCCGACCAGATAGAGGAAATTCTCTCGCGTATCGATGACGATCGTGCCCGGCTTCTGCGGGCCGTCATAGGCGACTTCCTGCGGCAGATACATCGGGTCGATCTGCCGCCGCATCACCATGCGCTTGGCCGGCGCCTGCACCGCTGCGGTGCGTAGCTGATCCGGTTCGGCCAGCCGCCGGTAACGCCGTTGCGGCTGCGCCTCTTGCCGGCTCTGCCGCACGATGCCCGGCGCATGGCCGAGCTGCAGCACCCAGGGCGCCGAAAGGTCGGGACTGACCACCACCGGCGGCCTCTCGGCATAGCGGTCGTTGGCATTGGCGGTGCCGGCCGCAAGCACGGCCGCGGCGCCGAACAGTGGGAACAAGAATATCTTCATCGCAACGCACCTTGATCGTCGAACATGCCGGGGTACAAAGCCTCCCCGATTTCGCCGACATTGAGCGCGAAGCGGCAACCGAAACATGAATCGGAATGCGTAAAATACCGATCTGTCAGTAAAGCTTTTGGTGTGGTTACCGCCAGGTTCAGGAATCTGGTAAAGCCGCGGTAAAGGCCGCGTCAAAACGCGTTAACGCCAGGACACGAACGGAATTCCGCCATGGACGAAAAGACAGGTCTGCTTGCCGGTCCCGACGGCGTCGCCCGCTGCTTCTGGCACGGCAATCTGCCGGATTATCTGCACTACCACGACCACGAATGGGGCCGGCCGGTCGCCGACGACCGCCGCCTGTTCGAGAAGATCTGCCTCGAAGGTTTTCAGTCGGGCCTGTCCTGGCTAACCATATTGCGCAAGCGCGACAATTTCCGCGAGGCGTTTGCCGGCTTCGATGTCGACAAGATCGCCGCCTTCACCGACCAGGATGTCGAGCGCCTGCTTGGCAATGCCGGGATCATCCGCCACCGCGGCAAGATCGTCTCGACCATCAACAACGCCAAACGCGCCCGCGAACTCATCGACGAGGCCGGCTCGCTGGCCGCATGGTTCTGGAAATTCGAGCCCGGCCCCGACGAGCGGCCCGAGATCGTCGATCTCGCCCATCTGCGCGCCAATCCGACGACGGCCGTCTCGGTCCGCATTTCGAAGGAGCTGAAGAAGCGCGGCTGGAGCTTTGTCGGCCCGACCACCGTCTACGCCTTCATGCAGGCAATGGGACTGGTCAACGACCATCTTGAGGGCTGCGTCTGCCGCGAGCCGGTCGAGGCGGAGCGGAAGGCGTTCAAGCGGCCGAAATAGCGGCTCAGGCGCCGCCGGCGCCGGCGAGGAAAAACCCGGCGAGGATGGCCGCCAGCGCGGCGAACACCGGATAGATCACCAGCAGGCCGGTCATCAGCACGTCGCGCATGGTCGGCCCGCTGCGCTGTTGCGCTGCTATCTCGAACGGTCCGGCGATTTGCTTCGTCTTCGGCGCATAACCATCGGCCGGCCGCAGCCGGACCGAGGCGTCACGTGCGCCGCTATCGATGATGTCGAACTTTTCTAGCGTGGCCATGGCCCCGAACCCCGTGTTTCGGCGCGCTTATCGGCCCGGATTGTGTCGGCACGATGCCGCGCGCATGGCGCAATTGTTTCAGCATCTTTTTCCTGCCCTCTCGCGCAGGGGGAGCAGGGAGAAGCGCACCCTTGCCTTCTCCGGGCTGCATCGGTAGGACACGCCGACCCGAAATAAGTCACCGATTACCTAGCAAAGTACCCATTCCATGGCCGACAAATCCGAAAAGATGAAAGCGCGGCTGCCGCGCGGCTTTGTCGACCGCGGCGCCGACGATCTGCGCGCCGTCGAGAAGATGATGGCCACGATCCGCTCGGTCTTCGAGCTCTACGGTTTCGAGCCGGTCGACCAGCCGCTGATCGAATACACCGATGCGCTCGGCAAATTCCTGCCCGACCAGGACCGGCCGAACGAGGGCGTGTTCTCGTTCCAGGACGATGACGACCAGTGGCTGTCGCTGCGCTACGACCTGACCGCGCCGATGGCGCGCTTTGTCGCCGAAAATTTCGAGCGCCTGCCGAAACCCTATCGCAGCTATCGCTCCGGCTGGGTGTTCCGCAACGAGAAGCCCGGTCCCGGCCGCTTTCGCCAGTTCATGCAGTTCGACGCCGACACGGTCGGCACGCCGGGCGTCGCCGCCGATGCCGAGATGGCGATGATGATGGCCGACGTGATGGAGGCGCTCGGCATCAAGCGCGGCGATTACGTCGTCCGCGTCAACAACCGCAAAGTGCTCGACGGCGTGCTGGAGGCGATCGGTCTCGGCGGCGACGAGAATATCGGCCGCCGGCTGACCGTGCTGCGCGCGATCGACAAGCTGGACAAGCTTGGTGTCGAGGGCGTGCGCCTGCTTTTGGGCGCGGGGCGCAAGGACGAGAGCGGTGATTTCACCAAGGGCGCCGGGCTGGACAATGCGCAAATCGACGTTGTCATCAGCTATTTCACAGTCATGGCGCAGCACGATCCCGAAAAAATTGTCCAGACACTGGGATCCATCAACCCCGGTCTCAGCAATCTTATCGAGGAAAGGAAACTCGAACATCTGGGCATCACGAACGCCTCGTTTGTCGAGGGCCTTGCAGAGTTGGAGCAGATAAGAACCATGGTCGCGCAAAGCGGCTACGGTGAGGATCGCATCCGCATCGACCCTTCCGTCGTCCGCGGCCTCGAATATTACACCGGCCCGGTCTACGAGGCCGAGCTGCTGGCCGAAATTCCCAACGAGGACGGCCAGATCGTGCGCTTCGGTTCGGTTGGCGGCGGCGGACGTTATGACGGTTTGGTCTCGCGCTTCCGCGGCGAGCCGGTGCCGGCTACCGGTTTTTCCATCGGCGTCTCGCGCCTGATGACGGCGCTGAAGAACCTCGGCAAGCTCGATACTTCCGATATCATCGCGCCGGTCGTCGTGCTGACCATGGACAAGGATACGGAAAGCCTCGGCCGCTACCAGAAGATGGTGGCCGAGCTGCGCGCCGCCGGCATCCGCTCGGAAATGTATCTCGGCGGCGCCGGCATGAAGGCGCAGCTGAAATATGCCGACCGCCGCGGTAGCCCGGTCGCCATCATCCAGGGCGGCGACGAGCGCGCCAAGGGCGAGCTGCAGATCAAAGACCTGATCGAGGGTGCGAAGATGTCGGCGGAGATTGTGGACAACGCCGAATGGCGCGCCGCACGGCCGGCGCAGGTGACCGTGGCGGAGAGTGGGCTGGTCGCCGAGGTGAAGAAGATACTGGCGGCGCAGGCGGCCGACCGGGCGAAAGGTGGCGCGTGAGCACCCCCCTCTGGCCTGCCGGCCATCTCCCCCTCAAGGGGGGAGATCAATCTCGCCGCCGCCATCGCCAAGTTTTCAAAATAGCAAGCGATGCGCCGACCGCGAAGCTGCCAATCTCCCCCCTTGAGGGGGAGATGGCCGGCAGGCCAGAGGGGGGTGCCTCGCGCCCTACATCCCCATGACCTCGCGCCCCGCCATCGCATCAGACATCGCGACGCTCTTCGCCGCGCGCAACACCCATGCGGTCGAGGTTGCCGTGCTGCAGCCGGCCGATCCGTTCCTCGACATGGCCGGCGAGGATTTGCGGCGCCGTATCTTTCTCACCGAGAGCGAGACCGGGCAGACGCTTTGCCTGCGGCCGGAATTCACCATTCCGGTATGCCTCGACCACATTGCCAGCCAGGCCGGCACGCCGCGCCGCTATTCCTATCTCGGCGAGGTGTTTCGCCAGCGCCGCGAGGGCGACAACGAATTCTTCCAGGCCGGCATCGAGGATCTCGGCGACCGCGACACGGCCGCCGCCGACGCGCGTTCGCTGGCCGATGCGCATGCGCTGCTGTCGCTGGTGCTGCCCGGCCGGGAGCTGGCGGTCACGCTCGGCGACCAGACCATATTCGAAGCGGTGCTGGCAGCGCTTGGCTTGCCGCGCGGCTGGCGCATGCGGCTGGCCCGTGCCTTCGGCTCGGCGCCGATGCTGGAGGCTGCCCTTGCCGACCTCGCCAATCCGCCGCGCAACAGCCAGCTCGCCGGCCCGGTCGCTACGCTGGTCCTCGACGGCGATCTTGACAGCCTTTCGGCCCATATCGCCGGCGGCATGGAACAAGCCGGCCTGTCGGCAACGGCGGGGCGTTCGCCATCCGAGATTGCGCGGCGGCTGATCGAGAAGGCCGAGCTGCGCAGCGTACGGCTGTCGAACGAGGCTTTCGCGGCGCTGAAGAGTTTCCTGGCGATCGATGTGCCGCTCGATAGCGCCGCCGGGGCGCTCGAAAGTTTCGCGTCCGATGCCGGGCTTTCGCTGGGCGCCGCGCTGGAGAATTTTGCCGCCCGCGCCGCGGCCATCGAAAGCCTCGGCCTGCCGATGTCTGAAATCCGTTACGACGCCGCCTTCGGACGGCCGCTCGATTATTACACCGGGCTGGTTTTCGAGATCGCGGCGCAGGGCGGCGACCGGCCGCTCGCCGGTGGCGGCCGCTACGACCGGCTGCTGACGCTGCTCGGCGCCAAAACGCCGATCCCCGGCGTCGGTTTTTCCGTCTGGCTCGACCGCATCGAGGCGCTGCGGGAGACGGCGCCATGATCACGCTGGCACTGCCGTCGAAAGGCCGGCTCAAGGAGCAGGCGCTGGAAATGCTGGCCAAGGCCGGGCTTGCCGTCAGCCTGCCCGGTGACGAGCGCAAATACCGCGCCCGCATCGACGGCCTGAACGGCGTCGAGATAGCGTTCCTGTCGGCCTCCGAGATCGCAGGCGAAATCGGCCAGGGCTCGGTCGATCTCGGCATCACCGGCGAGGACCTTTTGCGCGAAAACCTTGCCGATTGCGAGGCGCGCGCCGAAATCATCGGCCGCCTCGGTTTCGGCAATGCCGATGTCGTCGTCGCCGTGCCCGACATCTGGCTCGACGTCGATACCATGGCCGACCTCGACGACGTCGCCGCCGATTTCCGCCAGCGCCATGGAAGGCGGCTCAGGATCGCCACCAAATACTGGCGCCTGACCCAGCAGTTCTTTTCGCAAAAGCACGGCATCCAGGTCTACCGCATCGTCGAAAGCCTCGGCGCCACCGAAGGCGCGCCGGCGGCGGGATTGGCCGATATCGTGGTCGACATCACCACGTCAGGCGCGACGCTGCGCGCCAACCATCTTAAAGTGCTGGCCGATGGCGTGATCCTGCGCTCGCAGGCCTGCCTCGTAGCATCGAGGAAGGTGCGGGCGGCGGCCGACGAGGCGGCGTTGCGGGATATTGCGGGCAGGATGGCATCGGTGAACGCAGCTTGACGCTGCTTATCTCCCCCCTTGAGGGGGAGATGTCGCCAAAGGCGACAGAGGGGGTCGGTACGTCTTGACGCGACTCTCTTAACCGACAGAACAGGCAGGAGCTCCACGCGAGACGACCCCCCTCTGGCCTGCCGGCCATCTCCCCCTCGAGGGGGGAGATAAGCAGCTGCGCCGCTGGCGCCTGAAGCGATTTTCCTGACATACAGCAATTTTGTTCTTGCTTTGTGCCGGCAGCTATGCTACTAATCTCGCTATGGTGCCAATTGGCCCCGAAGACCCGCCCGCCGAGGCGGGTTTTTTATTTTTCGGCCCTGACCGGGCGAGTTCCAGCCCAGCCCTGCCATCGGCGGGATTTCCACCACCCCGCCGGGCTGATAGGCTCGGCCTGTCTGCGGAGGACACGGCGATGCCGATCAATCTCGACGAGTTGAAGAATGCAACCAGCCTGCGCGGCAAGCGCGAGGGCGGCTCGTTCATTGCGCCGGTCGACGGCATGGCGCATGTCTCGGGCGAGCGCAGCGTGCCGCTGCTCAACCTGACCATCCCGGCGCTGTTTGCCGATACGGTCGGCAAATACGGCACGCTCGATGCCGCTGTCTTCGTCGAGCAGGACAAGCGCTTTACCTGGGAGGAACTGTCGGAGACCGTCGATGCGCTCGCCGCTGGTTTCCTGGCGCTCGGCCTCGAGAAGGGCGACCGCGTCGGCATCTGGTCGCCGAACCGCTGGGAATGGCTGGTAACGCAATTCGCCACCGCCCGCATCGGCCTGATCCTGGTCAACATCAACCCGGCCTACCGGCTGGTCGAGCTGGAATATGCCTTGAACAAGGTCGGTTGCCGAGCGCTCGTCACCGCCGCCAAGTTCAGGAGCTCCGACTATCTCGGCATGATCGAGACGCTGGCGCCGGAGATCGCCAAGGCCAACCCCGGCAAGCTCGAAGCCAGCAAGCTGCCGGCGTTGAAGATCGTCATCCGCATGGACGAGGAGAGTTCGCCGGGCATGTTCAACTTCGCCGACGTGCTGGCGATGGCCGGGCGCGACGAGCATGACAAGCTCGACCGCATCTCGGACGGGCTGAAACCGGACGATGCCATCAACATCCAGTTCACCAGCGGCACCACGGGTGCGCCGAAGGGCGCGACGCTGACCCACAACAACATCGTCAACAACGGCAATTTCGTCACGTCGGCAATCAGGCTCACCGTCGACGACCTGCTGTGCATCCCGGTGCCGCTCTACCACTGCTTCGGCATGTCGATGGGCACGATGGGCTGCGTCACCAAAGGCGCGACCATGGTTTTCCCCAGCGAGGGTTTCGATGCCGGCGCCACGCTGAAGGCGGTGGCGACGGAACGCTGCACCGCGCTCTACGGCGTGCCGACCATGTTCGTCGGCCTGCTCGACCATCCGGAGTTCGCCTCCTTCGATCTCACCAGCCTGCGCACCGGCATCATGGCCGGTTCGCCATGCCCGATCGAGGTGATGAAGAAGGTGGTGTCGCTGATGCATATGGCCGAGGTGACCATCGCCTATGGCATGACCGAGACCAGTCCGGTGTCGTTCCAGAGCAGCGTCGACGATCCCCTGGAAAAGCGCGTCTCGACCGTCGGCCGCGTCCATCCGCATGTCGAGGTCAAGGCCATCGACACCGAAGGCGCCACCGTCGCGGTCGGCGCGCCGGGCGAGCTCTGCACGCGCGGCTATTCCGTGATGAAGGGCTATTGGGACGACGAGCAGAAGACCCGCGAGGCGATCGACGCCGACGGCTGGATGCACACCGGCGACCTCGCCACCATCGATGCCGAGGGCTATTGCAACATCGTCGGCCGGGTCAAGGACATGGTCATCCGCGGCGGCGAGAACGTCTATCCGCGCGAGGTCGAGGAGTTTCTCTACCGCCACCCCAAGGTCAAGGAGGTGCAGGTGTTCGGCATTCCCGACCCGAAATATGGCGAGGAGCTGTGCGCCTGGATCGTGCTGAAGCCCGGCCAGATCACCACGGAGCAGGAGATCAAGGCCTTCTGCGCCGGCCAGATCGCCCATTTCAAGATCCCGCGCTACATCCGCTTCCGCACCGAATTGCCGATGACGGTGACCGGCAAGCCGCAGAAATACCTGATGCGCCAGGCGATGATCGATGAACTGGGATTGGTGACGCAGAAGACGGCGTGAAAAGGCTTCCGTCTACGCGCGACGGAAGCGTTGTTTGGGCAACAGATTGAGGGGTGTTCCATGCGGTTTGGGTTAGGCGTGCTTTTCCTGGCAACTCAGGTGGCAGCCACCGCGGCGCTGGCGCAGACGGCGGCAGAGCGTGAGGCCTGCCAGGCGGATTACCAAAGATTGTGCAAGGGCGTGTTGCCGGGCGGCGGCCGCATCGTCAAATGCCTGGCCGGTCACATGAGCGAGCTGACGCCCGAATGCAAGAAGGTCGTCAAGGCCAACACGCCCGGCTAGCGCACGAGCTTCCCTGCGGGTGGAAGGCAAAAAAGTGACAATGAGTGGTTTCGCAAGATCGGCGGTTTCCTACGGCATACCGCTGGCCGCCCTGGCGATGGCTGTCGCGGTCAGGGCCAGCGGGGTATCGGTGGACGAAGGGTCGCTGGGCACTCGGATATTCATCGGCGCGCTGTCGAGCGCGATCATGTTCATCACCATTTTCGTGGTGCTCGACCACGCCGAGGCGGTGGCCAGGCGCGTAGGCGAGCCGTACGGCACGTTGGTGCTGACCATTGCGGTGACGGCAATCGAAGTGTCGATCATCGTTTCCATCATGCTGCACGGCGCCAACAACCCGACGCTGGCACGCGAATCCGTGTTCTCGACGGTGATGATCACCTCGACCGGCGTCGTCGGCATGTGCCTGACGTTTGGCGGCTGGCGCCATCGCAAACAGGCGATCGTCCGCCAAGGCACCAGTGCCTATCTGGCGGTTCTGGTCGCGCTGAGTGTCATGACGCTCATTCTGCCGACCTACACGATAACCACCGATCCCGGCACGTTCTCGGCGGCTCAGCTTGGCTTCGTCAGCGTGCTTTCAGTGCTGCTGTATGCAGGTTTTCTGTTCGCGCAGACCGTCCGCCACCGTGACGATTTCATCGACGCACAAGCACACGGCGCCGCAGCGCGAACCGACGCTCACGAAAGCCTCGCCGCCGGCGCAGTGCTCCTGCTGATCGGGCTGATCGGTATCGTCATGCTGGCCGAACAGGTCGCCGCAAGCGTCGAGGATGCGCTCGTCGCCTACGAGGTGCCGCAGGCCGACGCCATTGTCGGCGCAATGATCGCCGGGCTGGTTCTGATGCCGGAGGGGATTTCGGCGGTCCGCGCCGCCCTCAACAACGAGCTGCAGCGCGGCCTGAACGTCGCCATGGGTTCGGCCTGCGCGACGATCGGCCTGACAATACCGGGCATCGCCGCCGCCAGCCTGCTGACAGGAAGAGGGCTGACCCTGGGACTGCCGGCGACCGACACGGTGCTGTTGGTTCTGGCGCTCTTCATCTGCAATGTGAGTTTTAGCACGGAGAGGACGACGTTCCTGACCGGGCTGGTGCATCTGGTGGTGTTTTGCACGTATGTGTTTTTGATATTTGTGCCTTGAGGGGGGTGCGGGCGATAGGGAAATCGGGCGCAGACCCTTGAGGAACTAAGGAACCGCTGTGGATCGGGTTCAACGAGCAACCATCCGCTTTCGCATCGAGTTGCCGATGCCCGCAAGCCGCAGGAGTTCCTGATGTGCCAAAGCAATGGTCGAGGAACTGCGGCTCGTGACAGCTAAGGTGGTGTGAGCGTCGGAAGTTTACTGTGCCAGTGAGGTCAGGCTACTCTCACGAACTATTGTAGATCAGGGTAAAAGAGGCGCTGAAACTCTCGGAAACATGTCTCCTGCCCATATTAAGACATAGTCTCAGTGGCATCTACCCCCATACATGCGACCTCGATGGCGCCACTGCTGTTTTCAGTGATCCCACCGGCCGCTGTGTTGAGTATCAAGATTAGCTTCTCAAAACCGTGCCGTTCATTTGTTTGCGGATCGATCCAAATTCGTGATGCATGATTCGTGACGATCAGGATCCCGTGGCGACGCGTAGCGGGCTTGAGATAGTCCTCTGCGAGTTGAATACGCAGGGCGTGGTCGAGCTGGCGCATCGTCCAGCCCATACCGCCATGTTTGACTTCAATGGCGACCTCGCATTGAGCGGTTGTAGACGCGATGGCAATATCGGGCCGGTCTCTCAAGGCCACCTCGGCTTCCCGATAAGCATGAAACCGCCCCTTTGCCCGCAGCATTAGTTGTTCGGTCAACCAATTACGTGCTTCGTCTTCGTCCTTCGCTCGCTCCAGCAAGGGTCGCGAACTGACATCCCCTTTTTTCAATTGGAAGCAAATCTCATCTAAAACTGACATGACGACGCGCATCAAGTCGGCGCCAGTCTTGACCGGAGCCGTGTGCGTTTTTTCAAACTGCCGGACTTCGAGGGAGTCCCAGGCAGGCGGTTCACAATCCTTCTCCGCCTTGGCGTGCGCCAATTCACGAAACCGCTCAGCGCGATCCGCAAAGGCCGGATCCTCTTCCGGGAGCCGACGCACGCGCCAAAATGCATCAGGCCCGGGACGGTCAAGCAACTTTGATAGGATCGTGTTACGGGCGCTCTCCGCATGGTCGCGCGTGTTCGGCGAGAATGTTCCAATGTGATGGGCGTCATCTTTTGGCCGAATGTGTCGATAGGTAAATCTCAATAGTCGGTCGAGCGTGGCAACGCCGGCACGATCCAGAGCTGAGACGACCAGTCCGCGACGATGCCCGTCAAACAAGGTGGCAAGCACGAACGCGACGCGTGTATTGCCGGGCGCGGGCTCGTCCGATCCGATCCATTCATCGAGGCGCCCAACCGCCCAGTCTGGATCGATGACGAACAAAAGGCCAAGATTGGCAGTCGCGAAATCCCGCTTCGCAGCGGAGGCGCTTTGGGTAAACCTCGCGTCAATCTGCAGCCGCAAGCTGAGACGCGATCGGTCGTCCAGGATGAGCTTGCGAAGGATGGCGATCGCCCGCTCAATGTTATCAACGCGCCCAGCCTCGCGTTGAGCGACGGCTTTGAGCATTACCGCCTGGAGCGGTTGCGAGATCGGAGCCTCAGCCGATCCGTAGTAGTACAGGAAATCGGTACTGCCTTGCTCGGTCGAGCGCCACTCGCGGCCGACTTCGCGTGCAACGACAGGCAGCGCGGCCGTCGGATGGGCGAGCAGCAGTTTATCGAGCCACACAGGATATCCTTGCTCGGCAAAGCAGGCGTGGCGCGCGATACGTCCAGCATCCTCCGCGGTTAGGACCAGAGGCCAGTCGGGTTGCTCCCGCGCGGCGACTCCAATACCGGCGAAGGCCAAAATGTGGGTCCAGTTGATGGTGACCGCGCCTCCCGGCTTGCGTTGTGGACGCTTCGGCTTGACCGTGCGCCAGAGCGCCATCATCCCGTCGCGATACGCCTCTGCGACTTGGCGGCCAAACCCTTCTTCCAAAAGGCGCCACTCGCGGGGTGCGTCATGATCGGCAAGCCCGGTCTTGCGTTGCAGCCAGTGGGTCAGGTGATTGAGCCGGTATATACCGGTCTGCCACGACGCCAGATTCGCCGGCGCGCAGAGTTGGCCGGGATCGACACGCAGGGAATCAGCAAACCTCACCCAGGAGGCTTTGTCCTCTTCTTGCTGTTGGTTCCGCTTGCGTTGGTATGCTTCGCGCTCTGCGCGGTGCGTCCGGTCTTCCTCTCTTTCCACCGGCAGCGCATTATAAGCTGCTAGATCCTCAGCGAGGGCGGGTGCGGTCGCCGCGATCGCTTGTAGGCGTCCCTGTTCCGCCGTTTGCCATCCAGCATTCTTGAGCAGCGCGACGATGAGGCTCAGCGCGACACGCCGGTCATCGATTTCAGGCAACGCCAGAGCATCATCGAATAGCCATTCAAGGTCTCGTTCAGACGCACCCCACAATTGATTGCCCGACCCAAAGTAGACGTGCCAGTGCCGGTTAACCGCACGCTCAGTAGGCAGGGAGCGGGTATCTGCTACATCAGCCCAAAACAACGCTCGATTGAGCCTCGGATTCGCTTGCACCAACTCAGGGAGTGGTGGCTCGTCCTTTTCGAAGGAACAGCTCCGCTTAGCCCGCTCGATTGCCATCAGCAGCCGGACGAGGGCCTGGCTGGGCGTCTTTTCGCCGAGTGCCTTGATTTCGGCGGCGGCGATCGGCCGAAGGTGATCGGCGAGGTAGCCGTACTTCACGGATACACGATGATAAGAGTCAACGAGCGGCGGCATCAGGCAGAGGTCACCGATCCCCTTCACGACCTTGGCTCGGTCCTGCGGCGTTGCGGCCGATAGATAGAGTCCAGCGATGGCATAGGCGAAACCCTCAGTCGAATGTGGGCGCGGCAGCTTTGCTTCTGAGATGAGCCGCAGCAAATCGCCTGCGGTGAGAAATTCCGGATAAAGTGCTTGTGAGATCCCGGCCGCCACAGAGGCACTAAGCCTGCCGGGATTGGCCAGCGCGTCACCCACTATCTGTCGGCATCCGGCATGATCACCACACGCCTTCATCGCCTCAATAGCAACGATACGGCGATAATCTCTTGGCCCTTCGCTGCTCGCTGCTTTACGCAACAGCAGTTCACAACTTGGAATCGCCCCGTCGCGTATCAAGCGCAGCAGGATGAAGCGAAAGTCGTCGTGTTTGTTTTACCTCCCAAGCCTTGACAATGTCGGGAGCCAAGCGAGCATCGGCGAACATCGCAAAGTTGCGAGAATCCAAACTGGTATCCGCAATCTCGCCTTCTGCGTGCAAGTTCGCAAGCGCCGCAAGGACTCTGCGACGAGAGTCGATGTCGAGCGAACGCGGGTCGCCATGTTGCATCAGTACAATGGGCTCGCGGCGAATGATCTCGTCGCGAAAGTCGGCGTGCCACAATGCCAGCCAAGCGGCAGCCGGCCGCAGCGATGGCACGAGTGTCGCAACGCCATAACGGTCGGCAAAAATGAGATTCCAAATTTCAGCACGAGGACAACCGTCCCGTAGCAAACGGTCCAGCCATCGTGCGGTGAGATATTCTTGTGTTCCCCGATGGTGAAAGCGCACCCGGCCGAAGGTTGAGGGAGCAAAAATCCCCCGCCGCAGAAGCGCGTTACACTCCGCATCGCTCCATTCATCAAGCATGCGCGCCGGCTCAATGGCGCCTGCCATAAGGCTTGGATCGGTCTGTCCGCCTGGCGCACGCAGGGTGAAGGATTTACCTAGGCTTAGCGCCGCGGCCAGACTCTCGGCGCCGTGCCGTGCCTTGGCTGGCGCCAGTGAATCGTTATCGGGACGGTGCGGCTCGCGCTCTGCCAGCTTCCTTTCGATGCCATAGTCGACCATCGCAGCCAGACTGCCAAACTCGTTGCGTTCATTCCAGTAGGAGGCGAGATCGAGCACATCGCCGGGGCGCTGACGGAAGGCTTCGAGCCCAGCTTTCACAATCGCGGCAGCAAACGTCTCGGAATCGGCCACGCCTGCCGCCGACGCGAGCGCCGCCGACTGTTTTCCATCAAGGGGCACGATCTGCACCACAAGCAGTTCATGCGGTGCAGCTTCAGGCCTCTGTGGTAGCTCGGTCGTTTTGCGTTCATCGAAAAGCGGTTCGAGAAGTTTGGCTTCGTCGCCCTTGTCGACCGGAGCCTCTGCCTTCCGGTGCGCCGGCAGCCATTCCCTGATCGCGCGACGATCGTCATCATTGCGCCAATCGGTCACCCGGCACGAGATGAAGATATTGGCGCGTTCAAGCGCCGGACCGCTTTCTCGGGCAAGCCGCTTGAGCGCACTTTCGAAGCTCTTCCGATTGAGCCGCGCTTCATCGATTGAATCGAGAAAGAACCAACCTTCGGCGGGGCCAGTCCGCCATGCTTCGTATGAGTGTGCCTCGCCTGGACCGAGAGCAGCTTCAAAGCCCTGATCGGCGAGTTCTTCGATGCGAAGGTAAAAGGACGGCTTGCCCTGGAGGGATAACTGGCGCGCTTGATTTCGGAACTCCTCCGATTTGCCGCTGGCGGCTTCTGCAAGAACAACGACGCGGCACCGTTGTAGCAAACCCGACCAATCCAGCCAGCCTGAGAGCCGCGCGCCCCAGTGAGCCCCGTATTCAGGGTTGAGTTCCTGATCTTTGCTGATAGGCGCAAACCAGCGATGAAGTTCGACGAAATCCATGGATATCCAGTGTAATTACCCGACGACTCGGCGGCTATTTTAACCAAATCAGCGGTCCTCTCACACGGGTTCTGTGTTTAGCCACCGATTCATTCAATAAGAGCTCACCGAGCGTTAGGCGCTCACCGAGCGAGCCGTCTGCGGCCCGATGCCTCTTGGCCGAAATTTGATCATCATCTGAGCACACTCGTCATGCCGCATCCTGCTGCACCGCAGGTGAGGTAGATCGTGCGTTACTGCTGCGTTACCTGCGTACGGCACGATCCTCAGGTCGCGCATCGCGCTTGCCGACCGCGTGCGCCGCCATTTGCGACGGCGTCAGGTTGGTCGTGCCGCTTTGCCATCGCCACTCGCCGCACGCTGCCCGGAACGCCTGTTCGCGCGGGCAGTGGCGTTCCTCCAACAGCATTTTCGCTCCAGCGCAGGGCTTTCCGGCCGCGCCCGCGACAGTGATTGCTGGCCGGCATCGCCAGAAAGCACCGGTCGGAGAACAGCTCCTTGGTGATCAGGCCACGATGGTCGCCCGGCCGCATAGATCGCAAATCTCCGCGCTCAGCGGAACCGACCACCATGTAGCCGGTTAATTTCGGCAGAACCTTCCCAACCAACCCAGGGCCACACCATGAGCATCCTGCAAACCACGAAGAAAGCCGTCGAGCAGGTCACCGGTCTCGCCAGGCCCGGCAAGAGCGAGGTCGCCGATCTTGTGATGCAGCGCAAACCGAACGAGTTTCGCTTCAGCGATGATGGCCTCGTGCCCAACCATCCGTCCTGGCCGCTTGTCGTCTTTCGCGGCGCCGTGAAGCTGCCTGAGGAATTCGATCCGGCGGCGGTCATGGAGGCGCTTTTTGACGCTAATGGCTGGGGCGATAGCTGGCGCAACGGTATCTACGACTACGTCCACTATCATTCGCAGATCCACGAGGTGCTTGGTGTTGCGCGCGGCACCGCGAAAGTCCGCTTTGGCGGCAGCAAGGGACGAACGCTGTCGCTGAAGGCCGGCGACGTCGCGGTGCTTCCGGCCGGCACCGGGCACCAGCGTCTTTCCGCATCCGACGACTTTTTGGTCGTCGGCGCCTATCCTCCATCCGGCACCTATGACCTGTGTACGACCACTGCCGATCATGCCAAGGCAGTGGTGACGATCCCCAGGGTCGGCCGTCCGCGCAAGGACCCTGTTTACGGAGGCACAGGCCCGTTGCTCGCAGCCTGGAAAAGGGACTGAAGTCGTTCCTTTCGAAGGGGCTGCGGGTTGGCTTCAGGGCTCAAACCGAACCTTTGACCAACACCTACTGCGCCCCCGACTAAGAAGGCCGCTTTGTAGATAGATGGCGAAGCGGATCGTGCCGCTGTCGGCGTGCGGCAGCGCTGGCGATCAGGCTTGGTGCTATACTATTGCAGTGACCCTGCCCGACGCATTGAGGCGACAACTGACTTGCGCCTGCCGGACTTCGATGCCACCTTTTCCAGCGTAGTCTATTCGCACCTCGATCGGCGCCGTGAGTCCACCCCGACCTTGATGCAATGCGCCTGCGCTTACCGCGTGGACACGGACGGCGCCAAGTGGCGTCGCAGCGGCCAGGATCGCCGCGCGGCAGGCTCGCACGATCACAATCGGCGTACCGGGTTTCGCTGTCAGTGGTCCCGGAGATACAAAGGGATATCCCTTGGTGGAGTCACCCTCACCGGCTTTGGAAGGCCTGAGGACGGGTGGCAGGACGATGGATTGCCCAGCGGTCTTGGCAGAGGAAGGGGCTGTCACTGCAGTCGAACTGTCGGGTGCGGTTGCCGCTTCGTTTTCGGCGGACGGATCGTCGCCCACACTGGTACTTGTGCTTGTGTCACCAACGTTGCCGCTGGCACTAACGCCTGCGTCGACTGATCCGTCATCCGCCCCGACCGAAGCTCCAACATTTGCTCCGCCTACGCCGTCGACGCTCGTGCCCGCCCCCACGGATACGCCTTGCGAACCGGCGCTCACTCCAGCACCGACCCCGACACCGCCCGCCCTACCGCCCACGCCTGCTTCAAGGGCCGAGGCAGGCCCAACTGTGATCCCGATCGTCAACGCGGCCGCGACATACTTCTTCATTCGCGTCTCTCCTGCGGCATTACATTTCGCTCACTAGTCTTCACTGGCGCGGCTCGAGCTTTTTGATGGCCGTGTTGGAAGCAATGCTGCGGGAAGAGGTATGGTTGCGAGCAGAACGGTTTGCGGCGGCTTTTGGACCTTCATTTTCTGTTTTTTCGGCAAGCCCGGTTTACGGGCTGGTTGGGCGTCCGAACGCGATAACCTACTTGCAAGTGCACTCGCGGGGGTACGCGCTTTCGACGAGCGCTCCACAGCCGCAGTGCGACGCTTACCCTTGACGATATCAATTGCCTCACGCGCGGCACTGAGGCTGCGGGCTAGACCGATAGCCCTTTCACGCTCTTGCTCGAGCGCCGCACTCAATTCTGCCGAGTTCTGCTTTAAAGCATCGCGTTCCTGGCGAACAATATCGAGGTCACGCACTGCTGAATCTGCTCGTTCGCGTCCCAGCGCGAGTGTTTCTCGAGCCTGCTTTAGAGCGGCCTCGGCCACCTGTCGGTCCCTTATGGCGTTGGCCTGCTCGACGGCTGCCAGCTTTGCGCCTGCCTTAAGAGCATCGATAGTTTGGCGAGCCGTGGTAAGTTCTTGCTCCAAGAGCTCGACCTTGTGCCGCTCGTCATCAAGCGCTCGCTTCGCAGCAAGCTGGGAGGCGTCCATAGAGGGGTGCGCTCCAGGCGCGGCAGCCTCCTCGCTGTTCCAGAGACTGGCTTCGGCCCTGTAGCTTTCGATAACGCGCTGCGCCGTCTCCAGATCGAGCCCGAGCGCTTCCTCTGTTCGCTGCTGCTCTTTCAGGGTTTGTGCTTGCTGAGCCACCGTCTCTGCCAGTAGGTGTGCCTGGGCGCTTAGCTCACGGACGCCGCGCTGCATAACCTCTAGCTCCGCTCGTGCTGCGGCCAATTCGCGGCGTAAAGCCTCCTCATGCTCGCCGAGCGGCGTTCGCGCGCCCTCCTTGAGTGCCTGTGTTTCGCTGAGCACCAGCTCTCTAGATGTATGGGATCCGAGCGCGCTCGGTTGTGGCTTGCCCGGTTCTTTGCCGACCTCGGTGTGTTCGGAAACCACGACCGACGAGCTGTCGTTAGCTGTGGCAACCGCTGGCGCTTCGGGCGCCAACTGACCATTTGCCGGAAATGCCAACAGCAGAACGAAGCATAACGGAATGAGGGATGGCATGGCGTTGCACCCCATGCCGCCTATCTCGTGAAGTAAAATCAAGGGCCGTGGTTTAATAAAGGTGAAGTCACAGCGGAGGGATTTTGACCTGGTACTCTGCGCATGATTCATCACTGAACCTCACCGATCGCGGCCCTCACCGCTATTGTATTCTCCACTTACTGCACGCCGCGGCGCCGCGGATGCCGCACCAAAAAGTTCAATGCTAGTGAAGCACCCTCGGCAACGCCAAGCACGGAATTGCGCGCAAAGGCTGTTTCCTATTTCCTTAGTTGTCATCATTCGAACAAACGGAACTTTCGGCTTTCGGGATGACCATCTTCCCTACGGAACGGCTGTGATGCGGCGCAAAGCAGCCATTCAGGTCTGCGAAGGTCGACTTCGGGTCAACACCAAACTTCCGCTAGATGGTACAGCGTACCTCACCCAGCCAGCACCGCCGCATCCAGCCCGCGAATGATCTTGGCCAGCTCGACGCATTCGTCGTGACGGACCTTGTTGCGCCGCCAGGCGAGGCAGATCGTGCGCTGCGGCATTGGTTCCTGGAACGGCACGATCTTCAGATCGGGGATGGTGCTGGCCGGCCCTGCCGCCATTTCCGGGATAAGCGTGACGCCGAGCCCGTGCGCCACCATCTGTAAGAGCGTCGTCAGGCTGGTCGCGCCGTAGCTTGCCATCGCCACCGGCCGCACGCTGCCGCAAACGGCGAGCGCCTGTTCGCGCAGGCAGTGGCCTTCCTCCAGCAGCATCAGCCTTTCCAGCGCCGGGCTTTCCGGCGGCACCGGCGGCGAGGCGAAGGCGGGATCGCCGGCCGGCACGGCCAGGAAGAACCGGTCGGAGAAAAGTTCCTCGGTAACCAGGCCCGGGTAATCGAGCGGCAGTGCGGCGACGAAGGCGTCGAGCTTTCCCGAGCTGGTGTCCTCGACCAGCGACGCGGTCACCGCCTCGCGCAATTCGAGCTGCAATGCCGGGAAGTGCCGTTTCAGCTCCGGCAGCACATGCGGCAGCAGATAGGGCGCCACCGTCGGGATGATGCCGAGCCGGAAGCGTCCCTCCAGCGCCGGGCGGCCGCGCCGGGCCGTGGCCTCGACATCGCTGATATCGGCAAGAATGCGCTCGATGCGCGGCAGCAGGGCCTGTGCCTCGTCGGTCATCCGCACCGCCTTGCCGCCGCGCTCGAACAGCCGGCAATTAAGCCGCAGCTCCATCTCGGCGATCTGCGAAGACAGCGCCGGCTGGCTGACGCCGGCGAGTTTTGCGGCGCGGCCGAAATGCAGCGTCTGCGCCAGCGCTTCGAAATAATGCATCTGCCGGACGGTCAAGCCGATCATAAGGAAAACCTATCAGAATAAACAGCAAAGGCAATTTGTCTTTATCGGCTGGGCAGGCTAGTCTGGAACAGAATGGCGCGGCCGCTGGCCCTGGCCGGAAAATCAACAAATCCCAAAAATCAACAAATCGGAGGCAAAGATGGATGCGAAAACCGACGACAACAGCGCCGGCAAATGCCCGGTCCCACATGGATCGGCCAGGAGGAGCAACCGTGACTGGTGGCCAAACCAGCTCGACCTTGGCGTCCTCCACCAGCAGTCCAGCCTCTCGGACCCGATGGACGAGGACTTCGACTACGCCGAGGAATTCAAGAGCCTCGATCTCGATGCGGTGATCAGGGATCTGCACCAGGTGATGACCGATTCGCAGGATTGGTGGCCGGCCGATTTCGGCCATTACGGCCCGCTCTTCATCCGCATGGCCTGGCACAGCGCCGGCACCTATCGCATCGGCGATGGCCGTGGCGGCGCCGGCGCCGGCCAGCAGCGTTTCGCACCGCTCAACAGCTGGCCGGACAATGCCAATCTCGACAAGGCGCGCCGGCTGCTGTGGCCGATCAAGCAGAAATACGGCAGGAAAATCTCCTGGGCCGACCTGTTGATCCTCACCGGCAACGTCGCGCTGGAATCGATGGGTTTCAAGACCTTCGGCTTCGCCGGCGGCCGCGCCGATGTCTGGGAGCCCGAGCAGGACGTCGACTGGGGGTCGGAAACCAAGTGGCTCGCCGACGAGCGCTATTCCGGCGACCGCGAACTTCACGGCCATCTCGGCGCCGTTCAGATGGGGCTGATCTACGTCAACCCGGAAGGGCCGAACGGCAAGCCCGATCCACTGGCCGCGGCACGCGACATCCGCGAAACCTTCGCCCGCATGGCCATGAACGACGAGGAAACCGTGGCGCTCATCGCCGGCGGTCACACTTTCGGCAAGACCCACGGCGCCGGCGATGCCTCGCTGGTGGGCGCAGAGCCGGAAGGCGCCGGCATCGAGGCGCAGGGCCTCGGCTGGTCGAGCAAGCATGCCACCGGCATTGCCGGCGACGCCATCACCTCGGGCCTCGAGGTGACCTGGACCACGACGCCGACCAAATGGAGCAACAACTTCTTCGACAATCTGTTCGGCTTCGAATGGGAGCTGACCAAGAGCCCGGCCGGCGCCCATCAGTGGACGCCGAAGGGCGGCGCCGGTGCAGGCACCGTGCCGGACGCGCACGATGCCTCGAAGCGCCGCGCGCCGGCGATGCTGACCACCGATCTCGCGCTGCGGGCCGACCCGGCCTACGAGAAGATCTCGCGGCGCTTCCATCAGAATCCGGATCAGTTCGCCGATGCCTTCGCCCGCGCCTGGTTCAAGCTGACCCATCGCGACATGGGTCCGGCCGTCCGCTACCTCGGCCCGCTCGCGCCGAAGGAAGAGCTGATATGGCAGGATCCGATACCGGCAGTCGACCACGAGCTGGTCAGCGAACAGGACATCGCCTCGTTGAAGGCGAAGATCCTGGCCTCCGGCCTGTCCGTTTCCGAACTGGTCTCGACCGCCTGGGCCTCGGCCTCGACTTTCCGCGGCTCCGACAAGCGCGGCGGCGCCAATGGCGCCCGCATTCGCCTGGCGCCGCAGAAGGACTGGGAGGTCAACCAGCCAGCACAGCTGGCCAAGGTGCTCGAGACGCTCGAAGCGATCCAGAAGGGCTTCAACGCTTCGCAGACAGGCGGCAAGAAGGTCTCGCTTGCCGACCTGATCGTTCTCGGCGGCGTCGCCGCGGTCGAGAAGGCGGCCAAAGACGGCGGCCATGACGTCAAGGTGCCGTTCACGCCAGGGCGCATGGACGCCTCGCAGGAACAGACCGATGTCCAGTCCTTCGCCGCGCTCGAGCCGAAAGTCGATGGCTTCCGCAACTATGTCAGGGGCAAGCCGCCGATGTCGGTCGAAGCGATGCTGGTCGACCGGGCGCAGCTGCTGACCTTGACGGCGCCGGAGATGACGGTGCTCGTCGGCGGCTTGCGGGTGCTCGGTGCCAACACCGGCCAGTCGAAGCACGGGGTGTTCACCGACAGGCCGGGCACGTTGACCAACGATTTCTTTGTCAACCTGCTCTCCATGAACACGATCTGGGATCCGGCCGCCGGCTCCGATGAAGTCTACGAAGCGCGCGACCGCAAGACCGGGGCGGTCAAGTGGACCGGCACCCGCGCGGATCTGATCTTCGGCTCACACGCACAGTTGCGTGCGCTTGCCGAGGTTTACGGATCGGCCGACGCCGGGCAGAAGTTCGCCCGGGATTTCGCCGCTGCCTGGACCAAGGTGATGAACGCCGACCGTTTTGACCTTGCGGCCTGATCCGGGCACGCGAAGTTCTCGATGCAACAAAAAAGGCGCGGGCCTCGACCCGCGCCTTTTTCGTTGGGCTTGCGAAAAAGTCAGTCCTTCTCGAAGATGCCGGCCTTGGCGACGACGCCGGCGATAGCGCCGCCGATCAGCGGCGCGACGATGAACAGCCACAGCTGGCCGATCGCCGCAGTTCCCGAAAACAGCGCCGGTCCGATCGAACGGGCCGGGTTGAGCGATGTGCCGGTCACCGGGATGATGGCGAAGTGCAGTCCCGCCAGCGTCAGGCCGATTACGAGGCCGGCGAAGGCCGTGGTGTGCTTGGCGTTGGTTACGCCGAGGATGACCGTGACGAAGGTGAAGGTGCCGATCAGCTCCCACAGGAAGGCCGAGCTGACGCCCCATTTCGTCACGTCCCAGCCATTGGCGCCGAAGCCGCCGGTGTGGCCGCCGACCTGTCCGGAGACGATGATCCACAGTGCCAGCGACGCGATGATGGCGCCGATGACCTGCGCGATCCAATAGGGAATGACGTCCCTGGCCGGCATCCGCCCGGCGAGGAACACACCGAGCGTCACCGCCGGATTGAGGTGCGCGCCCGAAATCGGGCCGATCGCATAGGCCGCCGCGATCAGGCCGATGCCGAACGCCAGACCGATACCTTCCTGGCCAAGCGGCAGCGCGCCGCCGAAGCCGCCCGTCACCACCGAAGCCGTGCCGATGAACACCAATAGAAACGTGCCTAGAACTTCCGCCAGATAAGTTTTCATTGCCCTCTCCTCGTATCGACCCGCGGCTTCGCCTTTTTCTGCGACGCGAATCACCGCGCAAAGAGTATTCGCAACCGCAAAAGTTGCAAAGCAGAGCAGTTGCACCAGCCGGCGTGCTTGTGCGTGTCAGTTGCGCGCTTTAGAGCGGCATGCGTTCACTTGAGCGCACAATGCACACTCTGGCCACTCTGGAACCCACGTATCGTGCTTTCCGAAAATCGGTTTCCGATTGTCGGGCCGATGCGATAGAGCAGGGCCGGAATTAGTTTGCTGAGTAATGGAAGACGACAATGAGACTGGGCGGGCGGCTGGCTGCAGCCATCGAAGTGCTTGACGACATCGGCCGGCGCCACCGGCCGGTGGCCGATGCGCTGAAGGACTGGGGCCTGTCGCACCGCTTCGCCGGTGGCGGCGACCGCGCCGCGATCGGCAACATCGTCTATGACGCGCTGCGCCGCAAGCGCTCGGCCGGCTGGCTGCTCGGCGAAGACACGCCGCGCGCCATCGGCTTCGGCGCGCTGCTGCTCGAATGGGGCCAGACCGCGCAGTCGCTGAACGAGGCGCTCGAGGGCGACAAGTTCGCGCCGCCGCTGCTTACCGCCGACGAACTGACAACGCTGGCAGCTCGCCGGCTTGCCGACGCACCGCCGGCCGTCAGGGCAGACATCCCCGACTGGTGCATGCCGCTGTTCGAACGGGCGTTCGGCACGGCCTGGGTGGAAGAGGGTGCCGCGCTTGGCACTCGCCCGCCGCTCGACCTCAGGGTCAACACGCTGAAGGCCGATCGTGGCAAGGTGCTGGCGGAATTGGCGGAGACCGGCGCCAAGCCTGCGCGGCTCGCGCCGCACGGCATCCGCATCCCGCCGATCGAAGGCGATGGCAGGCACCCGAACGTACAGGCCGAGCCGGCCTTCCAGAAAGGCTGGTTCGAGGTTCAGGACGAGGGTTCCCAGATCGCGGCCGAACTGGCCGGCGCCGAGCCTGGAATGCAGGTGCTCGACTTTTGCGCCGGCGCCGGCGGCAAGACGCTGGCGCTGTCCGCGGCCATGGACAATCGCGGCCAGATCTTCGCCCACGACGCCGAGAAGGCCAGGCTGGCGCCGATCTTCGACCGCATACGCCGTTCGGAAAACCGCAATGTGCAGATCGTCACCAAGCCGGCCGAGCTCGCGCCGCTCGGCAAGCATATGGACATCGTCCTGATCGATGCGCCCTGCACCGGCAGCGGCACCTGGCGGCGCCGGCCGGATGCCAAATGGCGGCTGACGCAAAGGCAGCTCGACGCCCGCAAAAGCGAGCAGGAGACGATCCTCGATGCCGCCAAGGACTTCGTCAAACCCGGCGGCCTGCTGGTCTACATCACCTGTTCGATGTTCGATGAGGAAAATGGCGACCAGGTTTCGGCCTTCCGGAACCGCCATCCCGGTTTTGTCCCGGTCGATCACCGCCAGCTTTGGGACAGCCGTTTTGCGGGCCACGAGGCGGCAGTGCGTATCGGCGCTGCGGGCGGCATTTCGCTGTCGCCGTTGCTGAGCGGCACCGACGGCTTTTACTTCTGCGCGCTGCGCCGCGTCGGCTGAACCTTTGCCATGGACACAGAGCCGGGCAGAATGCTGCAGTGCAGCATTTGCGATTGCCTGCCGCCCACCCCTCTGCGATAAATGCCTTTACAATAAGATTTGCCGAGAAATGAAGGACGACGGCCATGGCAGCAAAGATCGTTCCTGCTCCCGATTATGAGGACCGCGTCAGGACGTCCTTTGCGCGCCAGAACGCGATGATGACGATTGGCGCCGAGCTGACGCTGGTGACGCCCGGCATTATCGAGATCGAAATGCCCTATTCGGCGGCACTGACGCAGCAGCACGGCTTTCTCCATGCCGGCGTCATTTCGACGGCTCTCGACTCGGCCTGCGGCTATGCGGCATTCTCGCTGATGCCGGAAAATTCCGGCGTGCTGACTATCGAGTTCAAGGTCAATCTGCTGGCGCCCGGCCGGGGCGAGCGCTTCCTGTTCCGCGGCTCGGTGACTAAGCCCGGCCGCACCATCATCGTCGCAGACGGACAAGCCTATGCGTTCGCCACCGACGGCGAGGCCAAGCTGATCGCCACAATGACCGGGACGATGATGACAGTGCTCGGCCGCGACGGTATCGAGGGGTGACGAGCGGTCCACGCAGCGGACGAAAAGCCGCTAAATGGGCTTTCGAGCGACGAACGCCCGGAGCCATAGCGAAGGGCCGGGGGCCGGTGAGGGCACGTCGCCCTTCTTACCTTCCGGCTCCGGTGGCAGGGCCAGAAAGGAGAAGATCGTCGTGACCGGTAAAGTGTCTCGCCTGTCCGGCAAGTCCGTGCTCTTTGTCATGGCGGCCGAAGCCGAATACGGTCCACATCTGCAGCGGCTGTTCACGCCGCTGATGACCGGCGTCGGACCGGTCGAGGCCGGCGTCGGGCTGAGCGCCGAACTGGCCCGGCGGGCGGCCGAAAACGCGCTGCCGGATCTCGTCGTGTCGCTCGGGTCGGCGGGCAGCCGGACGCTGGAGCAGACCGAAATCTACCAGGCCGTGTCAGTTGGCTACCGCGACATGGATGCCTCGCCATTGGGCTTCGAGAAGGGCGCCACGCCGTTCCTCGACCTGCCCGTCAGCGTGCCGCTGCCGTTCAGGATACCAGGCATCAGGCCGGCGACGCTGTCGACCGGGGCGGCAATAGTCACCGGCGCCGCTTACGACGCGGTCGCTGTCGACATGGTCGATATGGAAACCTTCGCCTGCCTGCGCGCCTGCCAGCTGTTCGGCGTGCCGCTTATCGGCCTGCGCGGCATTTCCGACGGCGCGGCCGATCTGAGGCATGTCGGCGATTGGACCGAATATCTGCACGTCATAGACGAGAAGCTGGCCGCGGCGGTGCAACTGCTGGAACAGGCGATCGCCTCCGGCGCGATCGACTTCAAGCTTGTTGGGGCGGCAGGCTCTTAGCGTTACCGAACAGCACGCCGATCATCCTGAAGCGAACGGCGTTGGCGCGATTGACGTAAGTGACTGACCCGGGCTCGTGATCGAGGGTCCAGCGTCCGGTCGCGCCGGTGTCCCAGTCGGCGACATAACCGTCATCGAGCATCCGCCAGCGCCCGCTTCGCGCCTCGCCATCGTCGAGCAGCATGTGCGCGGCACCCTCGCTTTCAAAATAGACGTAAGCCTCCTTGCCGTTTCGTTCCAACACATGGGTCATGCCCGGAATGAGCATCGCAAGGGTTTCCTTCTGAAGTGCTGCCATGATTTCCTCCTGAATTGAAGTCGCCGATTGCCTTGACCGGCATCGCCACTTAGAGTGAACTAGTAGTCAAGATGCTTGACTATGTATCGGGTGAGAAGAATTTGGTCAAGAGCCTTGACGAAAAATCCGAAACGCTGCCGGATCACATAGGCTGGCGGCTGTGGCAGGCGAGCCGCGCCTGGCAGACCGAATTCGCCGCGGCGATGCGCGCTGCCGGCCATCACTGGTTCACCGAAGCGCGTGCCGGCCTGCTTGGACACATCCCGCGCAGCGGCATGCGCCAGTCGGCGCTGATCGAGCGCTCGGCGATCTCAAAGCAGGCGGTTCAGCAATTGCTCGACGGCTTGGAGACGGAAGGTGTGTTGCAGCGTCTGCCCGATCCGCAAGACGGCCGCGGCAAGCTTGTTCGCTACACGCGCAAGGGCCTGGACGCCCTCCGCGATGGCGATCGCATCAAGCTGCAGATCGAACGGAGCTATGTTGCCCGCCTTGGCCATGAGCGTTTCGCAGCGCTGATGGGCGCCTTGCGATCACTCGATAGAACGCGAACTGATGCATTGGACAAAGCCTCTGGCGTTCAGGACGACGCGCCGGAATCGAAGTGACCGCGCGACCTCACAACCCATTGCGCCGACTCGTTTCTTTCTCTAAACGCTCGCCATGAAAACAGCCAATCATCCCGACACCGTCCTGATTGTCGATTTCGGCAGCCAGTTCACCCAGCTGATCGCCCGGCGCATCCGCGAGGCTGGCGTCTTTTCCGAGATCGTGCCCTTCCAGTCGGCCGAGGCGGCGTTCAAGCGCATCAATCCGAAGGCGGTGATCCTGTCCGGCGGTCCGGCCTCGACCGGCGACATCGGCAGTCCGCGCGCGCCGCAGATCGTCTTCGACGCCGGCGTGCCGGTGCTCGGCATCTGCTACGGCCAGATGGCGATGTGCGTGCAGATGGGCGGCGTCGCTGAAAGCTCCGATCATCGCGAATTCGGCCGCGCCTTCGTCGAGATCGCCAAGGACAGCCCGCTGTTCGAGGGCCTGTGGGCGCCCGGCCAGCGCCACCAGGTGTGGATGAGCCATGGCGACCGGGTTATCACCCTGCCGGAGGGGTTCGAGGTGCTGGGAAAATCGGAGGGCTCGCCCTTCGCCATCTTCGGCAATATCGAGCGCAAGATGTACGGCCTCATGTTCCACCCCGAAGTGGTGCATACGCCGGACGGCGCCAGGCTGCTACGCAACTTCGTCCACAACATCGCCGGCATCGAAGGCGACTGGACGATGCGCGCCTACCGCGAGCACGCGGTCGAGACGATCCGCAAACAGGTCGGCGAGGGCAAGGTGATCTGCGCGCTGTCGGGCGGCGTCGATTCCTCGGTCGCGGCCTTGCTGATCCATGAGGCGGTCGGCGACCAGCTCACCTGCATCCTTGTCGACCACGGGCTGATGCGCAAGGACGAGGCGGCCGGCGTCGTTGAGATGTTTCGCCAGCATTACAATCTGCCGCTGATCCTGGTCGACGCTTCGGACCGTTTCATCGGCGCGCTCGAGGGCGAGTCGGACCCCGAGAAGAAACGCAAGACCATAGGGCGGCTGTTCATCGAAGTGTTCGAGGAGGAGGCCGAGAAGCTCGGCGGCGCCGATTTCCTGGCACAAGGCACCCTCTATCCCGACGTCATCGAAAGCGTCTCTTTCAGCGGCGGTCCGTCGGTGACGATCAAGTCGCACCACAATGTCGGCGGCTTGCCCGAACGCATGAACATGCAGCTGGTCGAGCCGCTGCGCGAACTGTTCAAGGACGAGGTGAGGGCGCTCGGCAAGGAGCTCGGCCTGCCCGACAGCTTCATCGGCCGGCATCCGTTCCCCGGTCCCGGTCTTGCCATCCGCTGCCCGGGCGGCATTACCCGCGAAAAGCTGGAGATCCTGCGCGAGGCCGACGCCATTTATCTCGACGAGATCCGCAAGGCCGGCCTCTACGACGCCATCTGGCAGGCCTTCGCCGTGCTGCTGCCGGTGCAGACCGTCGGCGTGATGGGCGACGGCCGCACCTATGAATTCGTCTGCGCGCTGCGCGCCGTCACCTCGGTCGACGGCATGACGGCCGACTTCTACCACTACGACATGGCATTCCTGGGAGCAGCCGCCACCCGCATCATCAACGAGGTGCGCGGCATCAACCGCGTCGTCTACGACGTGACGTCAAAGCCGCCGGGCACAATCGAGTGGGAGTGAGAAACGGCGGCAACAGCGTTCGGTGGCAATTTTTCGCAAGCCGGTCTGCGCCCACTTTCAGGACGATGTAAAGTCGGTTCCGGAAGGCGGTAGTGCGCCAGCGTAGAATGGCGCGCAAAAAGGTGGATCGAGTCGGACGGGCACGACGAGACCACCTCGGTTGATCGCGTTGCCAATGGGTTTGATGATTGGCCCCGTCGGCGGCGGCCATCTCGTCGGAATTCTCTTCCGTCTAGTTGAAGATCCACGCGGCCGACCAGGAGATCGACGACTTCATCACCGTCGCACGCTCGCGCTCAGGGTGACGAGAAGCTCGTCCAGTTGCTCGAACTGCTCGGGCATCGCATCCGCCGCCCCGGTTCCGGCAGCGTCGAGAGCTTCCTTCGAGGGATAGAGCTCGTGCATGACCAGCAGCGTCTTGCCACCTTTTTCCTCGAAGGTCACCGTGGTGACGGGTCCACCGTCACCACCTTCGTCATTGGTCCAGACGAGGCGCGAGTGCGGTGTCACTTCGATGTACCTACCGAAGAACTCGTCAGGTTCTGAGGCATCGTGGCCGAACACCAAACGGTACCTGCCCCCGGCACGAACATCCATCTCGCAGGAACGCAGGAACATACCCATCGACTTCGGCGCCCACCACTGCTTGAACAGCTCGGGCTTGGTCCATGCCTCGAACACGATGCGCGCCGGGGCGTTGAAGGTTCGCGTAACGACTAGCTCCCGGTCGGACTTCCGTTCCACCGTCGTGCGGTTCTTCATGGGAGTGCGCTCATTATCTCTTCCTTCGTCCATCGACCTTCTCCTTCCGTTTCAGTTCCTCGACAACCTTGTCCAACTCGTCGAAACGTGCGTCCCAGATCTGGCGGTATCTCTCGATCCATGCCGCCTCTTCCTCCAGTCGGCGCAGGCCGAGCTTGCAGGTCCGCACGCGCCCGATCTTCTCCGTGGTGACGAGCCCCGCCTGCTCCAAGACGCCGACATGCTTCTTCATGCCCGTGAGGGTCATGTGGAACTTCTCGGCAAGCTCTGTGATCGAAGCGTCTGTACGTCCGAGCTGCTCCAGAACGCCGCGTCGGGTGGCGTCCGAGAGTGCGGCGAACGAGGCGTCGAGGCGGGTCTGGGTATACTGAACCATATGGTTCAGTATATAACAAACGGGTGGGCGGCGTGCAAGGGGGAGGCCGAGTGGGCTGCGTTGCCCGCCGCCCCTTCTGGTAGACCGCAAGCGATTAGCGGATGTTCAAGTCGGAGCAGGGTCGGTGAGGAAGGGCATGATGTCCACGCCGTCTCCCGGGAAGACCGTGAAATGCGGGTGGTTCTCGAACAGGCGGGCGGCGGCATCGATGGTATCGGCCTCGACGACAATATAACCGCAGAAAGGGTTCACGGCGTCGGCGATGCCGTCCCTGGTAACGCGCCTCGTCTTACCGACCATGCCGCCGCGATCGGGGAAAAATGCGGCATTTCTCTCCTCCCAGTCCGCCCACTGCTGTAAGCCGACGGCATCAATCGCATCCTGCTCGGGCTTAGGCAGGCTGCGAAAGCGGGCGAGGTCTTCGGGCTTCATGGTGTAGACGGCAAGAAAGCGGGGCATGCGGCAATCTTCGTGCTGACAGCAGGCATGCTAGCCTAGACTGCTGGGCGGCCGAAGTCACTGCGCATTACCACCCTCTAAATGCCCGCCAGCTATTTGCATCAGTCCTGTCGCTGCCTATCAGTGAGCGCAGGTCCGAGTTTATGGGGGCTGCCTTGTTCACTCTCGGCGATCGCTCCGGCGCGCTGGATTGCCGCAAACACACCTCGACCAGTCTTTGCTTGAGCGGAGCAACTCCTGATTTTCCGCTTCGGCGAAGTAATCCTCGCCACACTCTCCGATCTGCCAATTGCTGCGTCGGGCCGGTCTGAGGGGCATTCAGGCTAACGATGACCCGAGCTGAAGCTGGCCATCCACTTCGAACGCTGACATGCCGGCGGGCGGAACTGCTCCACCATCAGACCAATGGGCACATCAAGCGGCACCCTGTTCAGGGAAACGCCTGAATGCAGTCTGGCCGCCAAACGATGTGCTCACGATCATCTAGCCGAAGAATCGCGGAGCAGCAGGCGCGACCCGACGTCCACGATAGACCTGATAGCGGGAAGCAGTTCCTGTCCCAACGACGTCAATTCATACTCCACTGTCGGCGGCGAGGTCGCCATCACCTTGCGACCGAGGACGCCGCGCTCCTCGAGATCCCGCAGTCTGCTGGTCAGTACCTTCGCCGAAACGGCTGGGATATCGCGGCGGAGTTCCGAGAACCGACGCGGGCCTTCGCTCCTCGGGTGTCCAGCAGCCGCCAAGCAGCGCCATGCACCTCGACATGGGGCAGCCGGCGAGAGCCTTCACCTTTTTTCGCGTCTTGAGAACCATCGCGCACCCTTCTCGGGGGAGTTTCCAGTTGGTTACCGGAAAATTGCGGTAACCACAAGATACGTGGTTTCAAATGGTAACTAGGGCCGCTATTCGAAGGCTCTCCGATCCACGCAACCACGAAATGGGCTGAACGATGTACGCAATAACTGGAGCAACAGGACAGCTTGGCCGCCTCGTGATCGAGGCACTGGTGAAGACCATTCCGGCCGACCGGATCGTCGCGGCGGTCCGTAATCCGGCAAAGGCCAGCGATCTGGCGGAGCGCGGTGTGATCGTGAGGGAGGCGGACTACGACCGTCCCGACACGCTCGCCCCCGCCTTCGCCGGCGTCCAGAAACTGCTGCTGATTTCCTCGACCGAAGTCAGCGGCCGCCTGCCGAAGCATCGCGCCGTGATCGAGGCAGCCCAACGGGCCGGGGTTTCGTTGATCGCTTACACCAGCATGCTGCACGCCGACACGTCTCCCGCAACGCTCGCGGTCGAGCACCGGCAGACGGAGGAGATCATCGCGGCCTCCGGCGTGCCCGCCGCCATTCTGCGCAATGGCTGGTACATCGAAAACCACCTGCTGGCGCTCCCCACGGCTCTCGAGCATGGAGCCTTCGTCGGCGCCGCCAAAGACGGGCGTTTCTCGTCCACGGCGCGGCGGGACTATGCCGAAGCTGCGGCAGTGGTTCTGACCACCGACGACCAGGCGGGGAAGACGTACGAACTCGCCGCAGACCACGCCTTTGCACTCGCCGAGCTTGCGGCGGAGGTCTCGCGGGAGTCGGGCAAGGCTATTGCCTACGACAATCTTTCCCAAGCCGCCTATCAGGATGTGTTGACGGGGGCCGGGCTGCCGGCCGACTTCGCTGCGCTTCTGGCCGATACCGACGCTGCAGCCTCACGCGGAGCGTTGTTCGATGACGGAGGCGCCCTGGGGCGGCTGATCGGTCGTCCGACCACCTTGATGCAGAGCCTCGTCGCGGCCGCATTGCGCATTTAAAGCCGGGGCTCAGAACTCGACGTGCATAGCGCCGCCGGGCGAAAGCGGATACAGGTATTTATCGATTTTCTCGGCTGGGATTGAGTTCTCCTTTCGTAGCACCGAGGCGGTTGAGCAGATTGAGCGTGATCCTGCCGACGTCGTTCATGGCGCCTGCGGCTGGCAGCGCGCCGCACCAGGCAACCGAGCTTGCCGAAAAGATCAAGCCGCCTGCTGCGAGCTTTCGCAGGGTCATTTCGGCGCAGCGGCGGGCGATGCGTTGGGTATCCCCACCCTCATACCAGCGCGTCGGATCCTGGAAGAAGCTGTCGGGAAATCCGGTCGCACGCGCGACCACGACGGTGTCAGCGGACGTGCCGAGGGCTGGATCCGTCGCATCCACTTCGTAGCCCGCGGCACCGCCCAGCACGATGCCGTCCGTGCCGAAGGTCGCATTTTCAACGCCTTCGAACAGCCATGCGCATCCTGCTTCATGGCTTTCCTCAGTGCGCGTGAAGGGGTGCGCGCCTTCGAAGCCCATCAGTGAGATCGCGCCGCCGATCAGCGAGAATTCGCCTCGGCCGCGGGAGCGGAGATAGCCGCCTGGTTCGTTGGTGATCGACAGCGCCTGTTCGGCGACCGGGCCATCCCAGGTGCGGCCTGCCTCCAGCGGCGAGCGCCGCAGCTCCATCAGGTCATCCTTGAAAGCCACAGTGGCAGCGAAGCCGTTGCCGCCGAGATAGGCGAGGCTGCCGCCTTCGGCCACAAACTGCCGCAGTGCCTGCTCCATCTCGATCGACATATATTCGGGGTGGCTGCCGGTGACGACGGCCTGATGTCGACGCAGACCATCTATGCCGCATTCGTGCAAATCGTGATCGGTCATGACGTCAAACACGATTCCATTGTCGTGGCAGAATCGGAGGAAGTGCAGATCGACCGGCAAATTGTGTGGGCAGCCGCAGAGCGGATAATCGTAATCGTCCCTGAGCGTCACTTTCGGCTTTTTGTAGGAGCAGATGGAAACACCGCTAAGGTCGGAATGGTAGTCGTAAAGAGATTTCAGATTGTTGGCGATCGCGAAGCGATGTCCCCGGTCGTCGCCTTTCCATTCATAAAGATGATCGGGGAGATATTCGTCCGCATAAGCGAGATAGGTGGCCGTCGGCACGAGATACAACAGCGGCGACGAAACCTGTGAAGAGGTGACGAAGAACACCACGCGTTCGTAGCCACCATCCCATTCGATCTGGAACGCGTAGACGCCTGGGCGTGCGTTTTCCGGGATCGTCACGCGGTGCGATGCCGGCCACTCAAGCGGGCCGATGTCGTCGTCGTGGCAATGGATAGCGTCGTAGTGCGACGGCACGAAGCGAGGCTCGAAGCTCGATCCGTCCCAGCGTGCCGAAGTCACGCAGAAGGCTGGCTGATTGATCACGTCGAGGAGCAACGGATCGGCTCCGCCCGACGACAGGATCGGCTGCGCAGGTAACAGCGTCGGGAAATCCCAGGCAATGATCCCCTGTGGAGTATCGAGCCGGATAGCTGCAAATTTCGCGTTGAGGGTAGGTTGGTGGTGGGTAGCACCTGCGCCGAAATGGATGCTGCGCGCCTGGAGGTTCCGCGCCGGGCTGCCAAAACCTTCATGGAGTTCGTAAGGCGCGAGAAGATCATGGGATTTGATGCGCAGACGCGATTGCTCCTGCCGCAGATCCAACTCGACAGTGAGCCACACACCCGTTGGCGCCTTCTTCTCGACAAGGGTTTCGCCGCCGATTTCCACGACAAATGCGCCGTCGCGGAGGCGCAGCCCAAGGGCGCCTGCCTCCAGGATCGTGCGCGCACCTTCGTTGCGCGTGAGGAACAGCTCAAAACGTATGCCGTGGAGGGCTTGTACTTTGGCCAGTTCGCCGGCTCGCACGAACAGGAACGACCCCTGGTCGAAATGCCGATGCCGTGCTTCACCTATCGTTTCGATTGGCCAGGCGAGAAATTCCGGAGCCGGCTTGTCGAGCCGGCAAATTCGTGTGGCCTTTATCGGCCGATCACATGACAGGCTGAGGCTGATCCGCTGGCCTGCTTTGGCACTCCAGGGGGTGGTATAACCAACCACGCTCATCGCGTCGTGGTCTACTGCGCGCTTCATCTATCCCTCCCGATGAACTCCAGATGGGCTGGGGCGAACCGCGTAGACCGGTCCGATGTCGACCAATGCGCTGCCGCTCTGACAAGCAAAGTTTCGCATGGCGCACTACAGCCATGATGTACATGCTTGTATAGATAAGCTGCATTCGGATAGTCTCGACACGATCGGTCCAAGCGCGACATTACCAAGGAGGATGACATGCGCAACGCATCTCTCTTCGACCTGTCAGGCAGGAAGGCGCTTGTAACCGGCGCAAGCCGCGGCATCGGGCGCAGCATCGCCGAGGCGATCAGCGCGGCCGGCGCCGACGTCGCGGTCACGGCGCGCAGCGTCGCCTCGCTCGAGGAGACGATGGCCGCAATCCGCACTGCCGGCGGGGTCGCGCATGCCATCGCCCTGGACGTCACCGATGTCGACCGCTGCCGGGCGGCGACAGCCGAGGCCGGCAACCTGCTCGGAGGTCTCGATATTCTCGTCAACAATGCGGGGGTGGAAGAGGTCCGGCCTTCACTCGATGTCGACGAGGCCTTGTGGGACAGGATTGTCGATACGAATCTCAAAGGCGCCTTCTTCTGCGCCCAAGCCGCCGCGCGGCAGATGAGAGACGCCGGACGGCCCGGCGTCATTATCAATCTCTGCTCGTTGACCTCTGAGGTTGGGGTTCCCACGGCGGTGCCATACGGCTCGTCGAAATCAGGCCTCCTCGGCATGACGCGGGCGCTTGCGGCGGAGTGGGCCGATCTTGGGATCCGGGTCAACGCCATTGCGCCTGGCTATTTCAGGACAGCGATGACAGACGTGTTCTACAGCAACGAGGCATGGCAGCAATCGATGCTCGCCAAGATTCCGCAGCGCCGTTTTGGTGATCTCTCGGACCTGCACGGAATCGCGGTGTTCCTCGCTTCGGATGCGGCAGCCTACATAACCGGCCAGTCCATTCCCGTGGATGGAGGCTTTCTCGCATCGATTTGAAGGCTTCAGGGCCGGAGACGTATCCCAGAAGTGATCGACAAGCGCTAATCGTAATTGGGTCTCAAGAAAAGGAGCCGCCATGTCTGACGTCAGCTTCCACCGCCTGTCATCCCTCAGTGTCGATCAGCGGGCCAGTTTACTGAGACGCGCCGAGGGAGATCTGTCTTCCTTCATCGAAAAGGTCCGTCCAATCATCCAGGCCGTCAAGGATGAAGGTGACGCGGCCTTGCTCCGGTTTGCACGCGAGCTCGACAAAGCCGATGTTGCCGACGGTGGACTGAAAGTTTCGGAAGCGGAGTTCGACGCGGCATTCGACAAGGTCGACAAAGATGTCGTCGAGAGTATCCGGTTCGGCATCGAGAACATAAGGCATTTCCACGAGGAGCAGCGCCCGGAAACGATGTGGCTCAAGGAAGTTCGGCCGGGCGCCTATGCGGGTGACCGATACACACCAATCGCTTCGGTCGCGCTTTATGTTCCGCGCGGCAAAGGCGCCTTCCCTTCGGTGACGATGATGACGTCGGTTCCGGCGGTGATTGCCGGGGTTCCCCAGATCGCGATCGTGACGCCTGCGACTTCGGACGGTTCCGTCGACGCCGCGACGCTGGTTGCTGCCCGCATCGCCGGCGTGGAGACCGTGTACAAATGCGGCGGCGCCCATGCGGTCGCCGCCGTCGCCTATGGAACCGAGACCGTGAAGCCTGCCGTCAAGATCGTCGGGCCGGGGAGCCCGTGGGTGGTGGCGGCAAAGAGCGTGTTGTCCCCGATCATCAACACAGGTCTCCCCGCCGGTCCGTCCGAAGCGATCATCTTTGCCGATGACAGCGTCGACGGCGGCCTGGCTGCTCTTGACCTGTTGATCGAGGCCGAGCACGGGCCGGATTCCTCGGCCTATCTGGTGACGCACAGCCGCAAGGTCGCCGAAGCCGCGTTGATTGCGATACCGGAACACTGGTCCCGCATGAGCGAACAGCGTGTGGAGTTCTCGCGCGCGGTACTGACTGGAAAGCGCGGCGGCATCGTGCTGACCGAGTCGCTGGAGGACAGCTACCGCTTCATCAACGATTATGCACCGGAGCACCTCGAGATTCTGTCAACGGAGCCATTTGCGCATCTCGGACGCATTACAGAAGCCGCCGAGATCCTCATGGGACCGCATACGCCGGTGACCCTCGCCAACTTCGTCCTGGGACCCAATGCGGTGCTGCCGACCAGCCGGTGGGCGCGAACCTTTGGACCGCTTTCCGTGACGGATTTCGTCAAGAGATCGTCGGTCGGCTATGTGACCTCGGCGGCCTATCCGGAACTCGCCCTGCATGCGCGCAGGCTCGCCCGCTACGAAGGATTCAGCTCGCATGAGAACGCGGTTTCGGAGATCCGCGATCGCTATCTCGCCGGCTGAGCGGAAACGATGACGATGAGGGCGGCGCGACTCCATGGACCCGGCGACTTGCGTGTGGAGGATATCGCCGCACCAGGCGCTCCCGAGCCAGGCTGGGTGAAGCTGAGGGTCGATGCCGCAGGCATTTGCGGTTCCGATCTCCACAACTTCCGCACGGGCCAATGGATAAGCCGATCGCCTTCGACGGCTGGCCATGAGCTGACAGGCACGGTGATCGCCATCGGCGAGGGCGTGGACACCGTCGCTGTTGGCGACCGAGTGGTCGCCGATTCCCGTTTCTGGTGTGGAGAGTGTGCGCAATGCCATGCAGGCAGGCGGCACCTTTGCACGTCGCTGGGCTTCGTCGGCGAGATATGCGACGGCGGATTTGCCGAACAGGCGGTCCTGCCCGCACGCCTGCTGCACGTCGTCGATGCCGCGCTTGACGAACGGGTCGCGGCGATGGCCGAGCCGCTGGCTGTAGCGTTGCACGCAGTGCGGCGTCTGCCGAAAACGGCCGGCTCCGTTCTTGTCGTCGGCTGCGGGACTATCGGCGGGCTTGCCGCACTGCTGCTTTCCCGGACATTCGCAGGTACCGTGCTCGTCGCCGACCGCAATCAGGGCCGCTGCGCCCGCGTGGCGCGGGTCACCGGCGCCAGCATCGTCGACTTGAATCGGGACGCCATTGCCGCCGCCACCGCGGATACCGCCTTGCTCGCTGCCGTCGAAGCGACCGGCAGCATCGCAGCACTCAGCCAGTTGCTCGGCGTTCTGGATGCCGGCGGCACCGTTGCGATGGTCGGCATATTCCATGGGCGCCTCGATATCGATCCCAACATCCTGGTTGAACGCGAAATCGCATTGCTGGGATGCCACGCCTTTGCCGACGAGTTTCCCGACGCCATTCGGATGCTCGGCGAGTTGACCGAGCCCATGGTCGAACTGATCGACCGCGAGATCGGCCTGGATGATGTTCCCGCAGCCTATGAGCGGCTGCTGACGGGGCAGGGCGACGGCTTGAAAACAATCATCCGGATGCGGTCTGCCGGGCGCGTGTGATTTCCGAATCTTGCCGGAAAGGATTTTTGAAATGATCACTTTGCCCGACACCGCCAGCCCTCTTTACGAGAAGGTCAAGGACTACATCCTGACGAACATCGGAACGGGGCGATGGAGCAAGGACCGGAAGCTGCCGTCCGAAAATGAATTCGTGGCGACACTCGGCGTGTCTCGGATGACGGTCCATCGTGCCTTGCGGGAGTTGACCTCTGCGGGTTTTCTGATCCGGCTCCAGGGCGTCGGCACATTCATCGCGCCACCTCGACCGCAATCCGCACTGATCGAGATCAACAACATCGCGGCGGAAATTGTCGCGCGGGGAAACAGGCATCGTTCCGAGGTTATCGTCCTCGAAAAGATCACGCCGACAAAGGAGCTCGCGCTTTCGTTCGAGTTCGCAAAACGCGCGTCGCTCTATCATTCCATCGTCGTCAACTTCGAGAACGACCTGCCTGTGCAACTGGAAGAGCGCTTCGTCAACCCGGGCCTGATACCCGACTATGACAAGCAGGACTTTTCCAAGACAGCGACCTACGACTACCTCATGCAGAAAACCCCGGTGACGGAGGTCGAGCACATTATCTCGGCGACTCCTGCCGATGCAGAGACGGCGCGGTATCTGGGCATCGACGTCGGCAGCTGCTGCCTGTTTCTGCATCGCCGGACATGGACCGGCGCCGTCATTGCCACGATCAGCAAGCTGACTTACGTTGGCAGCCGCTACTCGCTTGGCAGTCGATATTCTCCATCCAAAAAAACCTGATCGCAGTGAAGCGAATCAGAGTCGGAAGGAGGGGTCCAACTTGTATATGCATGTATGTATTTAGCCTTGACATCCGCTGTCGCTGACGTTGAAGTGTCGTCGCACTTTCGTTGAACGGACAGCTAAGATGCCGAGGCACGGTGCCGCAAGAGCAGAAGCCCGCATTCTCACCAGGCCGGATGTTTGGTTCAAAAAAGCGGCCTGATCATCAAGGGGAACAAGATGATGCGTAACCTAGCAGGACAATTTCGGGCACTCGTCATGGCTGCTGCCGTCGGGTTTGCCCCGGCGGCCTACGCGGCCGACACGACAATTCCGGCGACGCCTGAGGCAGGAACATTCAAGATCGGCATCGAGCCATGGCTTGGCTATGGCCAGTGGCACGTCGCCGAGGCCAAGGGCCTGTTCAAGGCAAGCGGGCTGTCGGACGTGCAGATCGTGAACTTCGCCGAGGACAAGGACATCAACGCGGCCCTGGCCAGCGGCCAACTCGATGCCGCCAATATCGCGACCCACACGGCTATGGGCATGGTTGCGGCCGGCCTGCCGGTGAAGATCGTGCTTCTGCTCGACGTCAGCATGACTGCAGACGCCATGATCGCCGGCAAGGACATCGCCTCCGTCGCCGACCTCAAGGGCAAACAGGTCGCTTTCGAGGAAGGCACGACGAGCGACATCCTGCTCAAATACGCGCTCGCCAAGAACGGCATGTCCATCGCCGATGTCCAGCCGGTTCCAATGCCGGCGGCGGATGCCGGCAGTGCGTTGATCGCCGGCCAGGTTCCGGTCGCGGTGACCTATGAGCCCTATCTCACCGCGGCCAGGGCACAGAACAAGGACGTCAAGCTGCTCTTCACCGCAGGCGAAGATCCCGGCCTGATCAGCGACGTGTTTGTGGTGCGCGATGAGGTGATCAAGTCGCGTCCCGGCCAGGTGCTTGCCATGATCAAGACCTGGGATGCGGCCCTGAAGGCTTACAATGCCGACACGCCCGACGGCCGGGCGATCATCTCCAAGGCGGTCGGTTCGAGCGTCGAAGACCTCAACACCGCCTTTGATGGCGTGCGTTACTATACTCTCGCCGAAAACAAGGATGCGCTGACGGGCGAATTCTCCACCAAGATATTCGCCGACGTCGAGGCGGCCGCCAAGAACGCCGGGCTGCTTCAGGCGGACGTGACGCCGGAGCAGATGATCGACCCGTCATTCGTCAAGGCCGCGAAATGACGAGGGCCGGCTCGCGGTGGTGACGCAAATGTCCGAGCAGCGTGCGACCAAGCCAAGCCCGTCTCACGCAGTGCCGGGGCCGGTAATCAAACAGCCGATGCGCCGTCGCCCCTCCACCGGGATAGGCGCGCCCCTCGCACGCTCGCGCTTCCTGATGATAGCAGTGGCGGTTTTTGCCGGCCTCGGCCTTGCCTGGTGGGCGGCAACGGGGCTGGGGCTGGTAAAGCCGATTTTCCTGCCCTCGCCCGGGAGCGTGGTGACCCAGCTCGGCAAGCTCTCGGCTGACGGCACGCTGTGGCTGGATCTCAGGACCTCGATATACCGTATTTCTGTTGGCTTCCTCATCGCCTCGGCATTGGCGATTCCGATCGGCGTGCTGATCGGCAGCTTCAGGACCTGGGAAGCGGCGATCGAGCCGCTTGTGGATTTCATCCGCTACATGCCGGTGGTCGCTTTCGTGCCCCTCTCCATCCTGTGGTCGGGCACGGGCGATGCCCAGAAGTTCCTGATCATCTTCATCGGCACCTTCTTCCAGCAGGTGCTGATGATCATGGACAATGTAAAACGGGTTCCCGCTGATTTCATCGGCCTTGGCAGGACGCTCGGCCTGCCGGATCGCAGGATCCTGACGCGCATCGTGGTTCCCAGCGCCTTGCCAGGCATCTGGGATACGTTGCGCATTAGTCTCGGCTGGGCATGGACCTGGCTGGTGTTGGCGGAACTTGTCGCGGCGACATCAGGCCTCGGCTACCGCATCACCGTGTCCCAGCGCTATTTCCAGACAAACACCATCATCGGCTACATCCTGCTGCTGGGCGTGCTTGGCCTCATCACCGACCAGGTCATGAAGGCACTGGGAAAAGCGCTGTTCCGGCAGGAGGGTCACGTGCAATGAGGCCGGGCCGATGAGTTTGCCCAAACTGCGGATCGAGGGTCTCCACAAGAGCTTCGGCACGGGCGCGCGGCGCACGGAAGTGCTGCGCGATATCAATCTCGATCTTGCCGACAACGAGTTCGTCTCGCTGGTGGGCACGTCGGGTTGCGGCAAGAGCACGCTGCTGTCGATCGTTGCCGGACTGCAGGATTTCGACGCGGGAGATCTTGCCATCGATGGCGCGCCGATCCTGCAGCCGGGCCTCGACCGCGGCGTCGTCTTCCAGTCCTACACCCTGCTTCCCTGGCTGACGGCGCAGCAGAATATCGAGTTCGCGCTCAAGGCCGCGGGTCATGATCGCGCGACCTGCCGCAGGATAGCACGCGAGCATCTCGATTTGGTCAAGCTCCCTCACAGCGCCAATCGCTATCCGTCGGAGCTTTCGGGCGGCATGAAGCAACGGGTGGCCATAGCGCGTGCCCTTTCCTATCGACCCAAAATGCTTCTGATGGACGAGCCCTTTGGCGCGCTCGATGCCTTGACCAGGCATCAGATGCAGGAACTCCTGACGCAGATCTGGGAGGAGCACAGGCTCACCGTGCTCTTCGTCACCCATGATGTGGAAGAAGCCGTCTACCTGTCGGACCGCATCGTCGTGATGGGGATCGGCCCGGGACGCATCATGCAGACCTTCAATGTCGACATTGAGCGCCCGCGCCGGGAAGAGGTCATGGAAACCCGGGCCTTCATGGATTTGCAGCGCAGCGTGCACAAGGCGATCCGCGAGGCCTCAAAACGTCCCGAAATGGTTTAGGCGCCATTCAATTTACTTACAATTGGCGACCTGCGTTGCGCCAATCCCGATATCGCGCCATCGCGATCCCTGACCAGGGGCGCCGCGATCGGCGTCTTTCTCCTCAACCTCGAAAAAAATTTGCAGGACAATGTCGATTTCCTAAACTCCGTTCGTCGTTTCGATGCCGGCCGGTGAGGCCGGCTCAACAAGGAGACAGACGATGCGTGTGATGGTGCTCGTGAAGGCTACCGAGGACAGCGAAAAGGGCTTTCTCCCCACGCCCGAGGCGAAGGAGGCGATGGAGGCGATGGGCAGGTTTAACGACGAGCTGCGCCATGCCGGCATCTTGCTCGACGCCGACGGCCTCAAGCCCTCCTCGCAGGGCAAGCGCGTTGCGTTCGATGGTCCACGCCGGACGGTCATCGACGGACCTTTCGCCGAGACCCGCGAACTGGTCGCCGGCTTTTGGCTCTGGGAAGTCAAGGACATGGACGAGGCGGTCGCCTGGGTGAAGCGCTGCCCCAATCCCATGCCGGGACCGAGCGAGATTGAGATCCGGCCGCTGTACGAGATGGCTGATTGGCAATGGGAATCTGACGCCGGAGGTCACGGAAATCCATGACCGGACGCGCGAGAAGCTCAGCGGCAGCTGAACCTGTCGGCCGCAACCTGTTTTGCCTTCGTTTTGGCTTTGGCCGATAAGGCAGCATGACGGCAGGCGAGACGCAGCAGGCGATCGAGGCGATTTTTCGCATTGAACGGGCCAGGCTCATCGCGGGGCTGGCCCGCCTCGTGCGCAATGTCGATCTTGCAGAGGAACTGGTGCAGGACGCCCTCGTCATAGCCCTATCCGAATGGTCCAGGACCGGCGTTCCGGCCAATCCCGGCGCTTGGCTGATGACGGTCGCCAAACGCCGCGCCATCGACGCGATCCGTCGCGACAAGATGCGCGAGCGCAAACATGAGGAGATCGCGCGGGAGCTGGACGGCGAGTGCGATGGTACGGCCGCGGGAAACGAAACGGCCATGAACGACGATCTTGGCGACGAGCTGCTGGGCCTCATCTTCACAGCCTGCCACCCCATACTTTCGGCCGACGCCCGCGCGGCGCTCACGCTGCGTGTCATCGGCGGCCTGACGACGGACGAGATCGCCCGTGCTTTCCTGTCGAGCGAGGTGACGATCGCCCAGCGCATCGTCCGCGCAAAGAGGACGATCGGAAAGGCCGGGCTCAACTTCGAGGTGCCGCGCGGCGCCGAGCGTGCGGCGCGACTGTCCTCGGTACTGGAGGTCATCTATCTCATCTTCAATGAAGGCTATGCTGCCACGGCAGGCGACGACCTTGTCCGGCCGGGCCTGTGCCTGGAGGCACAACGGCTGGGCCGCATGCTGGCGGGGCTGATGGCCGAGGATGCCGAGGTGTTCGGCCTGCTGGCTCTGATGGAAATCCAGGCATCGCGCCTGCCGGCACGCATCGGGCCGGACGGCGGCCTCTTGACCCTGACCGAGCAAAACCGCGCGCGCTGGGACCAGCTGCTGATCCGCCGAGGCCTTGACGCGCTGGCCCGTGCCGAAGCCCTCGGGGGCGATGGCCCCTATGTGTTGCAGGCCGCGCTTGCAGCCTGTCACGCGCGGGCGCGCAGTCCGGCCGATACCGATTGGCCCCGCATCGCAGCGCTCTACGACCGGCTGCATGCAGTGATGCCCTCGCCGGTGGTCGATCTCAATCGAGCGGTCGCCCACAGCATGGCTTTCGGGCCCGAAGCGGGCCTGCGGCTGGTAGACGAGATTGCCGACGCCGCCGCCTTGCGCAATTATGCGCCATTGCCAGCGGCGAGGGGCGATTTTCTGTTTCGGGCTGGCCGGCTGGCCGAGGCCCGCGCCGAATTCGAGACTGCGGCCAAGCTCACCCGCAACGTGCGCGAAGCGGCCTTTCTCCTCGCCCGCGCAGATGCTTGTGGTTGACAGCATCGCTCTCCGTGCCTGACGCGCCGCTCGGCAACATCGAAAGCCGCCATTCGCTCCCGGCCAGCTCCCTTCAATGAGCGTGATCAGCTCGCAACGCGAAAGGGATTAACGATGCGCAAGCCTTCGTCGAGCGCCAATGCGTGCTGCATGTCCTCTGACCAAAGTGTATCGCAGCCAGCGTGAATCGCCGCGGAGGCGATCATCGCGTCATAGGTGGAAAGGCCGTACCGCTCGGCGAGCCTCAATCCTGTTTCGTGGGTCTCGAGCGTGAGCGGATGAACCGTCAACAGGCCGCGCAGCATGGTCAGCAGCGCATGCGTGTCGTCCCATGACATTTGCATCTTCCGACGCGCGACATTGGTGAGTTCATTGAGAACCTGCACGCTGATCGCCCCGCCAGCAGCGATGACCGCCTCGGCCCGATCCGCCTTCGCCGTATCGCCTGACGCGATGTAAAGAAGCACATTGGTGTCGAAAAAACTAACGGGCATTTGCCTCGTCCCGATCGAATTTGAAGTCAGCGGGAAGCCGACCGCGGAAGGCGCGGAGACGCTTCAGCAACTCCTCGCGCCCGGGCTTTCGCGCGACGCCAAGCTGGCGGGCGTCAGCGACATGGATTTCGATCTCATCGCCTTCCCTGAGTTCAAGCGCTTCGACCACAGCGGCGGGAAGGCGGACCGCAAGACTGTTTCCCCATTTGGCAACCTGCATACCACTTCCTCTCTTAGATATACGCTGGAAGAAATGTATATCCAGAAGTCCTCAAGGTCAAGAATTGCAGCCAATCGGTTTATTCATTTTGGAGGGAGAGGGCCTTGATCATGCCAGCAACTGCGTCGGCACGCCGAGAATCGGTCCTGCCTCGGCGAGCCGCTGGTCGAGGGTTCGCACCGTGGCGCCATGCTCGGATGCCGCCGCGAGGTGCAGGGCGTCGCCAGCACGAAGCCCCAGCGTATGCTGATCGGCGAATTTCGCGGCGACCCGAAAATGTCCGCCCGTCACCGGCAGCACGGTGAAGCTCTCAGCGACCAGCTTATTGAACATCGCGAGCGCTGCTGCGCGCTGCTCCAGGTCGATCTGTCCGGTCCGAAGCTTGATCGCCATGGCGGAGGACATCTCGGTGATGGTCCAGTCGCTGATCACAAGTTGCGCTGGGTCCTGCTCCGCCAGCCAGCCCTGAACGCGCGCGGTAATGGCTTCGTTGGATAGCGCCGCGACGATCAGCGAAGTGTCGAGGTAAAGCATCAGTAGCGATCGCCATCTCGCATCGACCGCACCAGATCGGCGGCAGCCTGAGCCTGCAGAGGCATGGTTGCGGTCAGGGATTGGAGCAGGACGGCGTCGATCCGTTTGCGAGGGCGGGCCACGGCCGTGAGCCTGGCGACCGGCTTGCCACGCCGAGTTATGTCGATCGAGTCTCCAGCCTCGACCCGGTCGACGAGCTCACTCAGATGTGCCTTGGCGTCCGCCAGATTGACCGCGTTCATGTCACGCTCCTGACCATGTAGATGGTCATGTAGCGCATAACACGTGACAATTCCAGTGCAGAGCACAGCGAATAAGCAACTGGCTGCGTGAGCGAAGCAGGTGACTAACGAGAATTATGCCGCTTCGCGCTTGACTCATACATATCCCGATGGTTATACATCGATCAATAGCCGAAGGGTTATCGATCCCAATGCCAAACGCTCACGATGTACTGTTCAGAACGCTTGCCGATCCGACTCGGCGCGCTATTTTTGAGCGACTGTGTCGTGAAGGAGAGCAGACGGTCGGGGCTCTGACGGCTCAGGCCGGGATCTCGCAACCGGCCGTGTCGAAGCATCTCGGCGTTTTGAGGCAGGCCGGGCTCGTGCGCGACCGCCATGCAGGACGGCAGACCCATTATAGTGCGCAGCTTGCAGCGCTTGCCCCCTTGCTCGACTGGACGAGCCAGATGACCGGATTCTGGCAGAGCCGGTTCGACGACCTCGAAGACCTGCTCAAAAGGATGGACCAGTGAACCGAACGTCGACCGAAACACTCTCCGTCGTTGTTGAACGGGAAATCGCTTATCCGCCTGAGAAGATCTGGCGCGCGCTCACCCAACCACACTTGATCGAGGAGTGGCTCATGAAAAATGACTTCAAACCTGTCGCGAACCACCGCTTCAATCTTCACGCAGACTGGGGCTTCGTCGAGTGTCAGGTGCAGACGGTCGAGCCGAACAGAACGCTGACTTACACGTGGGATACCAAGGATCTCAAGAGTGTCGTCTCCTGGACTCTCACCCCCACGAGCACCGGTGCCCGCTTGCGCATGGAACAGTCGGGCTTCCGGCCGGATCAGCAGCCCTACTTCCGGGGTGCCAAAGTCGGCTGGCCGAGGTTCTTTGACGATCTGGAGCAGGTTCTGGCGCGGACGGACTGAGATCCGCGGGCGCTATTCAAGCAGGGGCTCTGTTACAGAGCGGCAGATGGCGGGCGATAATGGAGGCAAGCCAATGAAGATCAAGTTGACCAAAGTATACGTGGATGACCAGGAAAAGGCTCTGGATTTCTACACCGAAACGCTCGGCTTTACAAAAAGGGCCGATTTCAGCAATGGGCCGTTTCGCTGGCTGACCGTCGCATCACCCGACGAGCCGGACGGGACCGAGCTGCAACTCGCGCTCAATGACAACCCGGCTGCAAAAGCCTACCAGCAAGCCATTTTCCAGCAGGGCCAGCCCGCGGTCATGTTCTTCACCGATAACGTCAAGAGCGATTACGAGCGCATCAAAGCGCGCGGCGCCGAGTTCACGATGCCGCCGACCGAAGTAACCGGCTCGATCATCGCCCAGCTGAACGACAACTGCGGCAATCTCGTTCAAATCACCCAGCTGGCGCGCTGGTAAGGCAAGCGTTCAGTGGCGTGGCTCCCTGGCGAGAGCCGCCAAACGGGCCGCCCGATCCGCTCGGTTCGTCTTCAGAGGAGGTCTCAATGGATTGGAACAAATGGGTTCGGCAGATCCACCGCTGGCTGTCGATTATCTTTGCGGCGGTCGTCGCCGCCATCTTCATCAGCCTGGGAGTAGGCAAGGAACCCGCCTACTGGGTGTACCTCTTGCCGCTGTTTCCACTCGGCTTGCTCCTGCTTACCGGTCTGTACATGTTCGTGCTGCCTTACGCTCCCAAGTGGCGCAACGCCGGGGGCTCAGGCGCCTTGGAGTGAATGCATGGCCGACAAGACGTCCATCAAGTCAGCGGCGGTCGTGAAGAAGCCCGCCGCCAAGCCTACAGCGGCCAAGCCTGCAGCCGCCAAGCCGGTCCTCCTCGCAGGCGGCAACCCGCAGATCCCGAAGGGTGATGGTGACGCTCCTGTGCAGGCCTACATCGCGGCCATGCCGGGCTGGAAACGCGACGTCGGGCGCCGCCTCGACGCACTCGTCGAGCGCAACGTTCCCAACCTGCGCAAGGCCGTCAAATGGAACTCGCCCTTCTATGGCGTAGAGGGTCAAGGCTGGTTCCTCAACTTCCATTGCTTCACGAAGTACATCAAGCTGGCTTTCTTCCGCGGTGCGTCGCTGCGTCCCGTCCCACCCGGCGAGTCCAAGCACAAGGACGTGCGCTACCTCGACATCCGCGAGGACGACCAGCTCGACGAAGCTCAACTCACCGACTGGGTAAAGCAAGCCAGCCAATTGCCTGGCGAGCGAATGTGAGCGGGAATGCCAGTCATTCCCGCAAATCCGGTGCCGACTAGGTATTCATGTGACGGGCGAGCGGCAACAACCCTAGGGAAAGCGACAATGATGATGAAGAGTGGCTCGATGGAAGGAAATGCAGAGAGCTCTCCCTCTCAGCTGATAGATGCGAGGATCAGTGAGCTGGGCGATTGGCGAGGCAAGACGCTTTCCCATGTCCGCGCTCTCGTCAAGCAGGCTGACCCGGAAGTGGTCGAGGAGTGGAAGTGGCGAGGCGTTCCGGTGTGGTCGCACGCCGGAATAATCTGCACCGGCGAGACCTACAAGAGCGTCGTGAAAGTGACCTTCGCAAAGGGCGCCTCGCTGCCGGACCCTTCAGGCCTGTTCAACTCCAGCCTCGAAGGCAACACCAGGCGCGCCATCGATATCCGTGAGGGCGAAGACATAGATGAGAATGCGTTCAAGGCGCTGATACGCGCTGCTGCCGCCCTGAACACGGCCCGATAGTCAGCTCCGGCCGATATGGTCGGCTAGCGGGCCGAGAGCGGCGAGCAAAGCTTCGCCGGTGGCTTGCGTCGCGTTCTCATGCGGCGCGCGCAGGTTCAGCCAGCGTCTGTCGCCGGACCGTACCGCCAGCACTGCCTTCATCGCAGCGATGAGGCCGGCGTCCTGGATGATTTTGCGGAACGCCTTGATGGCGGCATCCGCGTCAGTAATGTCCTCTCCCGCCAGCGTTGCGTCGTAGAGGGCCCGGATCGCTGCCGCATTCAGATTGACCGTCGCCGAGATGCACCCCGCAGCACCGTTGGCGAGGCCTTTCGTCAGCTGTGCTTCCGAGCTCGGAAACACCGCGACCCTTGGGGCTGCCGCAATGACCGCCGCGGTGTTGTTCCAATCGCCGGCGCTGTCCTTGTAAGCTACTACGACATCCGGAAACGCTTCGCTCAGCCGGGCGGTCAGCGCCGGGCTCACCGGTACGCCGGAATTCTGCGGGATGTGGTAGAGGATCATCCTCATCGCCGGGTTCGCCACCCGTTCGATCAGCTCGCCATAGTAGCGGGCCTGGCCGTTGTCGCCGGCGGCCGTATAGAAGAACGACGGCAGCACCATCACCCCGGCACAGCCGAGACCGACCGCATGCGCCGTCAGCTCGACGGTTTCGGCAAGTGCTGTGACACCGGTGCCGGGCATTAGACGGCTTGGCGAAATACCGGCCTCGACCAGCCACTCCAGCGCTTGCATGCGCTCGCGCAACGAGACGGACAAGGCCTCGCCCGTGGTGCCGAACGGCGACAGGAAATGCGCTCCCTGATCCAGCACCCACTTGGCGTGTGATATCCAGAGGTCGCGGGCAATACGGCCGTCGTTTTCAAACGGCGTCAGGATCGGTGCGATGGTTCCTTGTGGGCGGATCATGTGCGTCCTTCTACGGGTGAAAATCGGTGCTGTGCTCAAAGCCGGCATCAAGAATGTCGAGCAAGCTACATGAAGCAATGTTGCTGAGTACCGGCCGTTCGACCTCGAAAGCAAGCGCCTCGCGCATGGGCGCGCGATTGTGATCGGGCGGCGGTTCTGAGGCTCTCAAGGTAAATCCTTGTCACGGGAGAACCTCGTCCGGCCGAAAGGGGGGTGACAAACGAGTTCTGCTGTTTCATCAATGCCGCCTTTTGAGGAGAAGCCCATGCGGAGGATCGGTGTCGGCATTATCGGCTGCGGCAACATTTCGGATGCCTACCTGAAGGCATCGCCACAATTCCCGGTGCTCGATATTGTCGGCGTTGCCGACATCAACCCTACGGCGGCCGAGGCCAAGGCAGCGGCCTACGGCCTGGCTGCCATGCCGGTCGACGCGCTGTTGGCCGATCCGCGCGTCGAGATCGTGCTCAACCTGACGACGCCGCAGCATCATGTGCCGGTCGGCTTGCAAGCTGTCGGGCAAGGCAAGCACGTTTACTCCGAGAAACCGCTGGCAACGACGCTCAGTGACGCCGAGCGGCTGGTCGCGGCCGCGCGCCAACAGGGCGTGCGCATCGGCTGCGCACCCGACACCTTTCTTGGCGGCTCCCACCAGACGGCGCGGCGGCTGGTCGATGAGGATACGGTTGGGACCATCGTCGCCGGCTCTGCCTTCATGCAGGTGCCCGGCCACGAACTCTGGCATCCCAATCCGGATTTCTACTATCAGCCTGGCGGTGGGCCAATGCTCGACATGGGACCGTACTATCTGACCTGCCTGGTCAATCTCCTGGGTCCGGTAAAATCCGTGACCGGGCAGGCGAAGTCATCCTACGCCACCCGCACCATCGGTTCTGGACCGCGCCAGGGCGAAACCATCCGGGTCGAGATGCCGACCCATATTTCCGGCCTGCTCGCATTCGAGAATGGCGCCGCGGTCTCGATCACCACCAGCTTCGACGTCTGGAAGCATGAACACAATCACATCGAACTTTACGGAACCACGGGCTCGATGATCGTTTCCGATCCCAACCAGTTCCAGGGCGACATCAGGACCAGCCAGCGCAAGGGCGACTGGACGGTGGCCGATCAGATCCATTCCTATGGCGACGGCAACTACCGGGGCCTCGGCCTTGCCGACATGGCGCAGGCGATCGTCTCGGGCAGGCAACACCGCGCCAGTCTCGATCTTTCCCTCCATGTCCTGGAAATCATGGAATCGGTCATCTCTTCAGCAGAGACAGGGCAGCGTGTCGATCTCAGATATGGCTGCGCCCGGCCGGCACCGATGCGCGCCGACCTGCCTTTCGGAATTCTGGGATAGGGAATAATGCGATGAGCAAGACGGCACTGATTTTGTGGGGCGGCTGGGAAGGTCACACCCCGGCCCGAAGCGCCGAAATCGTCAAGGAGATGCTGGCCGGCAACGGCTTCGACGTGCAGCTGGAGCGGGGGACTTCAGCGCTTGCCGATCCGCAGCTGGGTAAGCTCGATCTCATTGTCCCGGTGATCACCATGTCGACCATCGAAAAGCCGGAGCTGCAAAACCTGACCAGCGCCGTCGGGGCCGGCACCGGCCTTGCGGGCTTTCACGGCACCATGTGCGACAGCTTCCGCAACGAACCGGAATATCAATTCATGACCGGCGGCCAGTGGGTTGCCCACCCCGGCAACATCATCGACTATCACGTCGACATCACCAGGCCAGACGATCCGCTCATGCAGGGCATCGACGGCTTCGCCTACCGTTCGGAGCAGTATTACATGCATGTCGATCCGACCAACGAGGTGCTGGCGACGACTACTTTCACCGGCGAGCATCTCGATTTCATCGCCGGCGTCGTCATGCCGGTTGTCTGGAAGCGCCGCTACGGCAAGGGCCGCGTCTTCTACAGCGCGCTCGGCCACACCGCCGACGAGTTCGCCGTACCGCAAATGCGCACGATATTCGAACGCGGCGCGATTTGGGCCAGCCGAAACGTGGACCTTGCGTAGCCGTTCAATCTGAACGCCACGTATCGTTGTATCCTTTCAAAGGGCGGCCGCCCGAACGCCGGCACGGGCACGATTGACTGCCATGGTAGCATCCAATACACAGCGGTCATCGGAAAATTGCGCAGCTGGAGGTCGAATGGAGCAGACGTGGCGATGGTTTGGTCCGAGCGACGCGGCAACGCTTGCCCACGCGAGGCAGGCCGGCGCAACCGGCATCGTGACGGCACTGCACGACATCCCTTACGGCGAAGTGTGGCCGATCGACGCCATCAGGCAGCGCCAGGCGCTTATCGAGGCGGATCCGGCGATGGGCCTGAAATGGAGCGTCGTCGAGAGCGTCCCCGTGCACGAGGACATCAAGCTCGGCCGCGGCGATCTCGACCGGCTCTACGACAATTTCAGGCAGACCTTACGCAATCTCGGCGCCTGCGGTGTGCGCACGGTCTGCTACAACTTCATGCTGATCCTCGACTGGACCCGGACCGACCTGGCTGCGCCGCTGCCGGGCGGCGGACGGGCGCTCCGCATGAACATGCACGAGCTTGCCGCGTTCGATTGCTACATGCTGCAGCGCAAGGGATCGGAGCGCGACTATGCGTCCGATGTTCTCCAGCGGGCGAGCGAATGGTTCGAGACGACGCCGGATACGTCAAAAGAGCGTCTGCTCGCCAACATTATGGCCGGCCTGCCGGGCGCCTTCAAGCGCTACGACATAGCGGAATTGCGCGAAGTAGTGGCCGAGCAGTCGAGCCTGTCGCACGACCGGCTGCGCGAGAACCTCGTCCGTTTTCTCGAAAACGTGCTGCCGGCGGCCGAAGAGGCGGGCGCCACGTTGGCGATCCACCCGGACGATCCGCCGCGCGATCTCGTCGGCCTGTGCCGCATCGTCAAGAACGCCGACGACATCGCCTTTATCCTGGACGCAGTGCCATCGGCCCATAGCAGCCTTACCTTGTGCACGGGGTCGCTGGGCGCCAACCCGGCCAATGACGTGCCCGCCATCGCCAGGCGCTTTGCGCACAAGATAAACTTCGTGCATCTGCGCAACGTCAGCAAGGACCCGGACGGCTCGTTCATGGAATCCGAGCATCTGAGCGGCGATGTCGACGTGGTGTCGGTGGTCTCGATCTTGCTCGACGAGCAGCAACGCCGCCGCGACGCCGGCGAACCGGCGGCGCTGCTGCCGTTTCGTCCGGATCATGGCCACGAGCTGATCGATGACGCTGCGCGGCACACCCATCCCGGCTACCCCGTGATCGGCCGGCTTCGCGGCCTTGCCGAATTGAGAGGCGTGATGACGGCGATTGCCCATCAGCGCGGCTACCGGCTGCAATGACGGCGCCCCGCCTGCTCTGCGTCGGCGCGCTCACCTACGACACGATCTTGCGCCTCGATGTCCTGCCCTCCGGCGCCGGCAAGTTCCTGCCGAGCGAGGCCGTGCAGATCGCGGCCGGCATGGCGGCAAGCGCCGCCGCGTCGGCCAGCCGCCAGGGCGGGCAGGTCTGGCTATGGGCAAGCGTCGGCGACGATGCAGTCGGCCGCGATGTCATCGGCCAGATGGAGGCGGAGCGGGTCGACTGTTCGCTGGTGCGCAGGGTTGAAGGTGGCCGCTCGGCCATTGCCACGATCCTGGTCGATGCCGCCGGCGAGCGTATGATTGTGCCCTTCTACGATGCCGTCACGCAAGCAGATCCGGACCGTCTTCCGCCGGCGGATTTTTCCCGCTTCGACGCCGTGCTGGTCGATGTCCGCTGGCCCGGAGCCGCCGCCCTGGCGCTGGCGAAAGCTCGTGAATACGGCATTCCGGCGGTCCTTGACGCCGATGTCGCATCGCGACCGGTGCTCGACCGGCTGCTGCCGCTCGCCTCGCATGTCGTTGCTTCACTGCCGGCGGCACGCATCCTGTGCGGTCCGGAGATATCCGCCGGTTCTGCCGTGGCCATTCTCGGCGAACGGATCGGCGCCTTCATGGCCGTCACCGATGGGGCGAACGGCACCGCGTTCCGGCACCCGGGCGGCAATGATGTCCGTCATCTGCCGTCGCCGCGCGTCGAAGCCGTCGACACCCTGGCGGCAGGCGACGTGTTTCACGGCACCTTCGCTCTCGGTCTGGCCGAAGGTTGGGACGAAGAGCGCGCCATAGCAGTGGCCAGCGCCGCCGCCGCCCTGAAATGCCTGCGCTTTGGCGGACGTCTTGGCGCACCGACGCGCGCCGAAACGCTGGCTTTCATGCAAGGATCGACATAATGCCGAACACGCTTGGGCCGGCTCGGTGGAAAGAGCACGTCAAGTGGCGCCGATCGACTACCATAGTAGTTACTGCGGAGCTGTTCTTGGGAGGATAAATGGCTGAGTTCAAAAAACGCGCACTGGTAACCGGGGCGGCCATGGGCATCGGCCGTGCTGTCGCCGAAAGGCTGGCCGAGCAAGGCGTCGACCTGATCCTGTTCGACCGGGCGGGCGATCAGCTGGATGAGGTCGCGGCGCAGCTTTCGGCGCGCGGCGTGACCGTGCGCACAGTGCTTGGCTCAACCGCCGACACCGAAGCGTGCGGCCGCGCCGTCGAGCTTGCCCGGTCCGCGTTCGGCGGGCTCGACATGCTCTCCCACAATGCCGGCATCCAGCGTTACGGAACGGTGGAGACCACGGACGAGGCGCTTTGGGACGAGGTGATGAACGTCAACCTCAAGGCTGCCTACCTGCTGTCGCGCGCGGCGATGCCGCTGCTGCGCGAAAGCCGCGGCGCCATCGTCCATATGAGTTCGGTGCAGGGCCTGGCCAGCCAGGAAGGGGTTCTGGCCTATGCCACGGCCAAGCACGGCCTGATCGGCCTAGTAAAATCGATGGCCGTCGACTATGCGCCGCTCGGCGTGCGCGTCAATGCCGTCGCTCCGGGCGCGGTCGACACACCGATGCTGCGGGATGCGGTCAAGCTCAACGATAAGCCCGACGAGATCCTGCGCATCCTCGACAACATGCATCCGCTCGGCCGTACCGCCCAGCCGCAAGAGATTGCCGCAGTCGTCGCCTTCCTGCTGTCTGACGATGCCTCCTTCGTCACCGGCGAGGTCGTGCGCGTCGATGGCGGGCTGCTGGCGCGCATCGGCGGTTCTCCGCGCAAGGAATAACGCCGGCGCTGCTGCTGCGCAGGCATTTCATGAACGGCTTGAAACTGCAGAGCCTTTAAGGGGATTGCCGATGGCAGGGCTTTTGGGAATGCGGACCATCACCGAGGGGCGGCTGGGCGAAACAAGCCCCGGCGTATCTGTCGCGGCGAGGACGTTCGAGGTTTTGCTCGACCAGATCCTGACCTTCCGCCTGAAGCCGCACGAGCTGATTTCTGAAAAGGCGATGTCGGAAGCCCTCGGCGTGAGCCGCACGCCGGTCAGGGAGGCACTCGCCCGGCTGGCCCGTCTTGGCTTGATCGACATCTATCCGCAGCGTGGCAGCATGGTGGCGCCGCTCCGGATCGCCGATCTCGAGAAATCGCAGTTCCTGCGCGAATCGCTCGAAGTCGGCCTGACCAAGCGCGCCGTCGAGAGCCCGCGCCGTGCCGAACTGCTTGCCATGCTCAAAGGCGAACTGGCGGTCCAGGAGACATTCGCCTCCATCGCGGACGACAGGCGCTTCTTCAAGTCGGACGAGCTGTTCCACCAGCACATCGCCAGCCATGCCGGGTTTCCCGGAATCTGGGCCGACATCAGCGCGGCGAAGCTGCAAATGGACCGCTTCCGCTTCCTGTCTTTTCCGCGCCTCGACAGCATGTCGGTGGTCCTCGGCCAGCATCGGCGGATTGTCGATGCGCTCGAGCAGGCCAACGCGCTTGCGGCGGAAGAAGCAATGCGAACGCATCTTCGCCGCATCTTCGAGGTGCTCGAAATCGTCCAGGAGCGCTATCCTCATTACTTCGAGGCAAACAGTAGCGTGAGCCCGCCGTCAGCCGGCTCAATCCAAGCCTGAGCCTTTCTTGCGCGCTTCCGAAGGCGTCTTGGTCTTGCTGCCGGATTTGTCGGAAGCTGGCTCGGCTTTGCGATTTTGGCCCTTGCCGCCTTGCTCCTTGCGGAGCTGCTTTTCCACTACCGATCGCGATCCTTCCGCCGGGTCTTGTTCAGGATGAGTATCGGTTCCCGTCATGTCGGCTCCTATCCATTTTGATCAATTGCATGCGGCGTGGGCTGACCTCCGCCGCCGGTCCTGTCGCGCCCGATCATCAGCCAGGCGGCGAACAGTACGACCAGTACGACAACGATCCAGGCGACGAGACGAGGCATCGGGCCTCACTTCCCCCGCCGCTTGCGGCCGCGTGCCTCCGGATCGGCGCCGGCCTCGACCGTTGGATCGGGCACGACCGGGCCGCGTTCGGCCTCGGAACCCTCAGCTTCGATCTCCTGCACGGCCTGATCCCAATGCTCGCGCTCGCGTCCTTGCGGACGGCCTTCGCGCTCCCAGATCTCATGGGCTCGCTGCCTGATACGCTCTTCCCTGTCCATGGCCTTTGCCTCCTCATCCCCTAATCCGGCGATCGCTGGTTTGTTCCGCGGTGCCAGCGCCGTTCATCGCGGTTCAGTTGACGTGATCACCCAGCGCTCTAGATCAAACTTCACGGCGAAGTCGCTTGGTGCGGGGAGAACAATCGTGTGGCAGCAAAGCTACGAGCACGTATTGTAAATGCCGTTACAGCCGTCGGTCTTCGACCAGGCCGCCCATGCTTGCTGCTGATAATGTTTGTACTGATGGCCTGCTCGCCTTCCGGCCAGGTCGAGCAGCAGTCGAAAACCGCGGCTTCCGCCACACAGACCGCATCGCTGGTCCTGGAGAGCTGGATCGCTGGGGAAGCCCCGTCGAGATACACGTTGCGCACTTTGCAATCGGTCGGCAAGGCGCTCGCCGATGCCGGTGCACAAATCCAGTCCGCCAAGTCCCCTGAGCCCAGCGAGCAAGCCGGTCTGACGATGGCGCTTGGACGGCTTTCGGCAACGGTAATGCGCGCGGCGACGGCCGTGCAGAACGGCAACCGCTCGGAAGTGGAACATGCGCAGCAGGATCTTCGGGCTGCTGCCGCCGATCTGAGCACGTCCTACGCGAAATATTTCGCGCCGAAATCATGAAGAAGCTGCTCGAAATATCGCTCGGCATCGTCACCAGCGTTGGCGGCTTTCTCGAGGTCGGATCAATGGCGACCGCAGCTCAGGCCGGCGCGGCGTTCAGGTTCCAGCTGATATGGGCCGTCCTCCTGGGCACGATCTGCATCATCTTCCTGGTCGAAATGGCCGGACGCTTCGCCGCCGTCAGCCATCACACCATCGCCGACGGAATCCGGGAACGGTTCGGCTTCAATGCTTTTCTGTGGCCGCTGCTTGCGACCTTGCTGGTCAACTTCCTGGTCATGGCAGCCGAAATCGGCGGTGTTGCCATTGCGCTCGAGCTCGCCACCGGCATCGGCTTTCAATGGTGGGCGCTGCCGGTCGCGTTTCTGGCATGGCTGTTCCTGTGGAAAGGCACGTTCGGATTCATCGAAAAAGGCGTCGCGATCCTCGGGCTGGTCACGCTGTGCTTCGTGGTTGGCGCAGTCATGCTGAAGCCCGATTGGGGGCAGGTCGCAGCCGGGGCCGTGCCAACACTGCCGGATCACGACGCGGCCAACTACTGGTTCATGGCGGTCAGCATTCTTGGTGCGTCGATCTCGCCCTATCTGTTCATGTTCTATTCGTCGGGAGCGATCGAGGACGAGTGGGATAAGAGCTATCTTGGAGCCAATCGGGCCATTGCCGGCCTGGGCATGAGTTTTGGCGGCACGATCGCTATCGGTGTATTGATTGTGGCGGCGCTCGTGCTGGCCGCGCACGGCATAGAGCAGGTCGATGACTACCACCAACTGCCGCTGATGCTGCTTCCGATCTTCGGTTTCTGGGGATTTGTCCTGTTCGTTGCTTCACTAGGCATTGCCTGCTTCGGTGCCACGCTCGAAATCGGCCTGCAGCAGGCCTATCTTGTGGCGCAGGGTTTTGGCTGGACCTGGGGCGAGAACCTGAAACCGCGCGACGACCCGGGTTTCAGCACCGTTTATACGATCTCGTTGTTTCTCGCCGCCATTCCGATCGCGCTGGGCCTCGATCCGCTGAAGCTCACCATCTTTTCCATGGCGCTGACGGCCGCCAGCCTGCCGTTGACAGTGGTGCCGTTCCTCTTCCTGCTCAATGACGAGCGTTATGTCGGCGAGCACCGCAATGGCACGATCGCGAATGCCGCGGTCATCTTCATCATCGCGCTCGGTTTCGTGCTCGCGATCGTGACCATTCCTTTGCAGATATTCGGAGGCACGTGATGGAGTTGCTGCGCGACATCCTGGACAAGCAAGTGGTCGACCGCGAGCAGGTCAAGATCGGCAAGGTTGACGGGCTGGTGGCCGAGCTCAGGCCAGGCAAGCCGCCTAAGATCGTTGCGGTCGAGCTCGGCTCGATCACGCTGGCGCGTCGGCTTGGCGAGCGGCCTGGCCGCTGGATGGCGCGGCTTGCGGCAAGGCTCGGCGGCAAGCGCCATGCCGAGCCGCACCGCATCGCCTGGAACAAGGTGCGCGACATCGGCGTCGACATCGAGTTCGATATCGACGTCCGCGAAACGGCGATTTTCGACTGGCAGGACTGGCTGCGCGACCGTGTCATTGGGCGTATTCCGGGAGCTGGATGATGGCCACTATCAATCTCGAGCAATTGGCTGGCAGGAATGTACTTTCGCAGCGCGGCAAAAGCATCGGCCGTATCGAGGAGATGCGCGCCGAACCGGATGGCGACGACCTGGTGATTACCGAGTACCATGTCGGCATCCACGCGGCCTTCGAGCGTCTGTCCGCTTCGGCCATCGGCATTGCGGTCCTCGATGTCTTTCGACTGCGCAGTCGCGACAGTATGTACCGCATCCCCTGGGACAAGCTCGACATCTCCGATCCGGCGCAGCCGCGGTTGTTATGCACGAAGGAAGAACTTTCCGCTATGAAGGGGAGCATCGAGGGCGATAAACCGGAATGAACGATACTTTCCCGCCATCGGAAAATGGGGTCCAGTGAAAGTCCTGGTTACCGGTGCCACCGGCCTGATCGGTGCCTCCGTCGTGGCACGCCTTCTTTCCGAAGGGCATGAGGTAATCGGAGTGGTCCGCAGCCCCGGCGCAAACCGGACCGGCAATTATCAATTGCTGGTGCTGGACATGGCGGTGGCGCTGCAGCCCGAAGACTGGCTACCGCATCTCAGGCGTATCGACGCCGTCGTGAATTGTGCCGGCGTCCTGCAGGACAGCCCCCGTGAAAAGACGCGCGAAGTCCATCGCGATGCGGCGGCAGCACTCTTTCTGGCCTGTGCGCGGGCCGGGGTTGCCCGGGTGATCCACTTCTCGGCGATAGGCGTCGATCGGGCGCAGCCTTCGACATTCTCGGCGACGAAACTGGCCGGCGACCAGGCGCTTATGGCGCTTGATCTGGATTGGGTGGTCCTGCGCCCGTCCGTGGTGCTCGGCCGGCCGGTGTTTGGGGCCAGCGCATTGTTTCGGGGTCTCGCCTCGCTGCCGGTGCTGCCCTCCATGCCCGGCACCGGCCGGCTCCAGGTGGTACTACTCGACGACGTGGTCTCAACAGTCGTCCTCCTTCTCGATCCCGCCAGTCCGTCTCGCGTCGTGCTGGAACTTGTCGGTCCCGAACAGCTGAGCATGGACGAGGTCGTCGGTAGCTATCGCCGATGGCTCGGTTGGGCTCCGGCAGCCAAGTTTGTCTTGCCGGCGGCTGTTGCAAAGCCTCTCTACCGCCTCGGCGACCTTGCCGCGATGTTCGGCTGGCGCCCACCGATGCGCACCAACGCGGCCAGGGAGATCGCCCGAGGAGCGGTTGGAGATCCCTCGGACTGGACCGCCGCGACCGGCATACGCCCGCAAACCCTGGCGGGCTTCCTCGCGCTCAATCCGGCAACGGTGCAGGAAAAATGGTTTTCCCGGCTGTACTTCATCAAGCCGGCGATCTTCGTCGTCCTGCCCGTCTTCTGGATCATGACGGGGATTGTGTCGCTGACCACCGGCTACGTCAGCGGCGTCGATCTGATGCAAAGCACGGGGGCCGGCATCTTGTCGGTGCCGACCGTGATAGCCGGTGCTCTTGCCGACATCGTCGTCGGCGCGCTCATAGCCTGGCGTCCGGCGACGCGAAAAGGCCTCTATGGCGGCATCGCGCTCTCGCTCTTCTACCTGGTCGTCGGAAGCTTCCTGAGCCCCGATCTGTGGAACGACCCGCTTGGGCCGTTCCTCAAGGTGTTGCCGATCCTGGTACTGCACTTTGTGGCCTTGGCAGTGCTGGAGGAGCGTTGATGCTCTATTTCCTGCTGAAATTTCTGCATGTCATCGGCGCATCCGTGCTGCTTGGTACCGGCGCCGGTATCGCTTTCTTCATGCTGCTCGCCCACAGGACCGGCAATGCCGCGACGGTTGCCGCGGTGGCGCGTATCGTCGTCGTCGCCGACTTCCTTTTCACCGCGACGGCCGTGGTCGCACAACCTTTGACCGGAGCCGCGCTCGCCTGGCAGGCAGGCTACTCGCTGTCGGCGGGCTGGATCGTACTTTCGATCGCGCTCTATATCTTCACCGGAATGTTCTGGCTCCCGGTCGTCTGGATGCAAATGGAGATGCGCAAGCTGGCATCGCAAGCCGCCGCTGCAGGCGCGCCGTTGCCGCCGCGCTATCACCGGCTCTTCTGGCTGTGGTTCGCCTTCGGCTTCCCCGCCTTCGCTGCCGTGCTCGGAATTTTCTGGCTGATGATCGCGCGGCCAGCCATCGACTGGTGAAGACAAGCCGCGTGCAGCTGCCGGGATGAGCGATGACTTTCATTTCAGCGAATAGAGATAGGCCGCAATATCCCGCGCCTCCTGCTCGGAAATTCTGGTCGAAGGCATTGCCGTGTGCGGATTGATCTCCCTTGCGGCGCGTATCCAACGGACCATGTTTCGCGGGTTGTTGGACAATACGCCGCCGATATAGACCCGGGTGGCCAAGCTGGCGTCGAGGCGTGGACCGACCAACCCTTGCGCGCTGGGAACGCCGGTGATCGTGTGGCATCCAGCACAGCCATTGGCCATCATGATGGGTATGGCGCGGGCGCCAACACCGCCGGTCGCATTGTCGGCCTTCTGCTCCACTCGACGGCTTTGCTCGAAGTACAACCCGATCCCGGCCAGGGCTGCAACGAGCACGACAATTGCCGCGGCGCCGAGGATGGGTCCGGACGGCGTGAAGCGCGATGTGGCGCGCACGCCGATGCTGCTGGTGGCATTGTCCGTCTTATGCGCGACCCTGATGAGGCGCTCCGGCCACAACGTCAGCGCCGCCCAAGCTGCGGCCAGCACGGCAATTGCCGTCCCGGCACCAATGACCAGCTTAGACAGCCTGGAGCGCATGCGACGTCTCCCTTCTTCTCTGTCCACTTGCGCGAATCCACAGACCGGCCAGCAGCAACGCGGCTCCGCCATAAATCAGGCCGGCCGGAACCCACATCACCAAGCCGGCGAGCTGCTGGTCCTCGAGCGGGCTAAGGCTCCACAATTCCGCGCCCGCGGCGTTTACCGGGTACCACAGCCTTGGCGAGACCAGCAGCAGCACGCCGAGCAGGCCGGTGTGCAGCGAGGTGAAGAAGAGGTGCATGACTGCGTTGCCATAGGCTTGTTCGCGGCCTGAGCGCGGCAGCAGCACCCACCAGAACAGCAGCCCCGTACCGAAGAAGCTGGCATGTTGCGCATAATGCAGGACACCCCGTGCAAGCGCCGCCTCGAACAGCACCGGAATGTGCCACGCCCATATCGCGACGCCGTGCAGGAAGGTCGCGGCTAGAGGGCGGCTGATGACGGCCCAAACAGTTCGAAGCACCTTCGCCTGTCCGGCTGCGCCAAGTGCCAGCCGCAGCTTGATCGGCAATGCCCACATCATCGCCGCCGCCGGACGGGAGGAGACCAGCAGGGGTGCCGCCACCGCCATCAACAGCTCGTGCTCGATCATGTGGGCGGTGAAGACGCGCTCACCCAATGCATGGAGCGGACTGACCAGTGCCGCTGCCAAAATGGCCCAGCCGGTCGCAAACAGCAGGGCTTGCCGCAGCCGCAACGGCCGGCTGCGGGCACTCCGCCGCCACAGCCGAAAGGCGCCTGCCGCGTAAAGCAGTGCGACTACGGTTAGCGGCAGCGTGATCGGCAACGCCAGCGTCCAGCCGGCCTGCGGGGCGCCGGCACCGTAGCAGATCGAGGTCGAGAAGAGCGCGTCGAAGCTCATCGCAGGCAGCCGTCAAGAATGAGCGAGGCGGCGCCTTGCATGACGATTACCAGCGCAAACAGCACCGCGCTGAGAATGCCGATATTGGCGACGAAATCCTCGGTGCCGCGCGTACGATCGGGCTTAAAGGCGGCGCCACCTTGCTGGCGCGCCCGCCACGACAGCGCGCCGCCGAGCAAGGCCAGCACTGTCAGCACCAGCGCAATGACCGGTATGACGGGAATACCGTGGGCGCACTGCCACTCCACGACCGCGTAATTCAGCTGCGTCGACACCGCCCAGGCCAAAGGCCCGGACAACAGCCCGCCCCATGATGTGCCCAAGCGAAGCGCACGCATCTCAGTCGAGCCTCGGCATCCAGTAGATCAACAGATAGATCGGGATCCAGGTCGCGACCACGAAATCCCAGTAGAAGACGTTGTCGCCAACGTCCCCGAAACGCCGGCCGCTATAGCCATGGCGCGTGAACATCAGGACCGTCAGCACCAGCGTGTCGCCGACGTCGGTGATCAGGTGTGTGGTGTGAAGGCCGAGCAGGACCCACAGCATTGAGCCGTACGCGTTGGTATCCCAATAAATGTTGAGGGCCGGAAATTCGAACCACCGCACGACAAGCGGCGCGATACCGAGCAGCGACATGACGATCAGGCCAATGCGCACGGGCACCATGGCACAGGCTTCGGCGTAGCGGTTCAGTATGTGATTGGGCACCACGCTGGCGAGCAGCAACAGTGTGACGATGGTGCCCGGCCAGTGGTTGGGCGGCGGCACGCCCAATGGCCATTTGGGCGACAGATAGGCGAGGTAAAGATAGGTGCCTGCGGCGAGCGCGAAGCCAGTGCCCTCCAGCGCCATGAAGGCGAGAGTACCCCACCAGGTCGGGCTGCGCGGTCCGATCCCGAAGGTCGGGAGTTTGGAAAGATCGGCGACAGGACGTTGTTTCATTCCTCGTCCTCCGGATCGCCTTTCGGCCAGAACCAGCCGATCAAGGTGATGGCGATCGGCCCGGCTCCCCAGACCACCGCCCACGGGCTGAAGATCGAATAGAGAAAGGTGGCGCCGACGGCGAGCGCGGCGAACAATGGCCAGATCGACGGCGTCGCCGACTTCTCGCGCACGTCGGGATGCGCCTCTGCCACGGTCGAAATGAGAAGTTCGCGCGCGTCGACGCGAAGCCCGGTCGCGACAGGCAGCGTGTCACGTTCGGCCCAGAGCGGCTCGGCGTCGGTAACCACCGGAATCCGGGCGAAATTATAGCTCGGTGGTGGAGACGTCGTCGCCCATTCCAGAGTGCCCGCATTCCAGGGATTGTCCCCGGCCGGGGCCCCCCTTGAGGCGCTGTACACCAGGTTTATGGTGAACAGAACGAAGCTTAGGAACAGGACGACCGCGCCGGCTGTGATGAACAGGTTGATGTTGCCCCAGCCGAGCTCCACCGGGTAGGTGTAGATCCGGCGCGGCATGCCCCACAGGCCGACAATGTGCATCGGAAAGAACGCCGCATTGAAGCCTATGAAAGCAAGCCAGAAGTGCCAGCGTCCGAGACGTTCGCTCATCATCCGGCCGGTGATCTTGGGGAACCAGAAATAGGTCGCGCCCAGCAGCGGGAATACCGACCCGCCGATCAGCACGTAGTGGAAGTGCGCGACCACGAAATAGGTGTCGTGTACTTGCAGGTCCAATGGCACCGACGCCAGCATCACCCCAGTCAGGCCGCCCGCGACGAACGTGAAGAAGAAGCCGAACACGAAAAGCAGCGGCGTCCTGATTATCGGGCGTCCGTCCCACAATGTCGCCAGCCAGCTGAAGATCTGCAGCCCGTTTGGGATGGCAATCAGCATGCTTGAGGCGGTGAAGAAGCTCGCGCCGAGCTTGGGCAGGCCGGTTGCGAACATGTGGTGAACCCATAGGCCGAACGATAGGAAGCCGACCGCAATCAAGGCCAGTACCATGCCCAGATAGCCGAATACCGGCCGCCGCGCGAAAGCGGCGATGATCGAGGACACCATGCCGGTAGCCGGGAGGAATATTATGTAGACTTCGGGATGGCCGAAAAACCAGAACAGGTGCTGGAACAGCAATACGTCGCCGCCCTCGGCGGGATTGAAGATATGGGTGCCGACCAGCCGGTCGAGGATCAGGAACGTCGACGTGATCATGACCGCCGGCATCGCGAACACGACCACGAAGGAGGTGACCAGCATCGCCCAGACGTAGAGCGGAATCCTGTCCAGTGACATGCCCGGCGCGCGTTGCTTCAGCACGGTGACGATGGTGGCGACCGCGACCGCCAGCGATGACACTTCGGTGTAGGTGATCATCTGCGCCCACACATCGGAACGCTTGCCTGGCCCGAATTCAGGACCGGACAGCGGCACGTAGGAGAACCAGCCGACGTCGGGCGCCATGTCGAGTGCAAACGACACCCAGGCGAAGAGGCCACCGGAGAGATAAATCCAGAAGCTGAATGCATTGAGGCGCGGAAAGGCGATGTTGCGGGTGCCGACCATCAGCGGCACGAGGTAGATGCCGGTCGCCTGAACGATCGGCACTGCAAACAGGAACATCATGGTCACGCCATGCATGGTGAACAGCTGGTTGTAGCGGTCGGGCCCGATCAGCCCGCGCTCCGGCCCCGACAGTTGGATGCGCATGGCAACGGCGCTGAGGCCACCGAGGCACAGGAAGGCGAAAGCGGTGATCAGGTAGCGCCGTGCGACAATCTTGTGGTCGACGCTCGAGAGCGCGCCGATGATGCCCGGCGCCGTCTGCCATGTCCGCGCCAGCCAGCGGTCAAGGCTGGCGTCGTCGAGGCCGGTATCGCGAGGACCGTCGCGCTCGGGGGCCAGGTCTCCTTTGCCGGCCGCTGCGCGCTCGCCGGCGAGCCGACGCTCACGGGCCACGTCGGCGCTGCTCATTTCAGGCCCTCGAGATAGGCGACGATCGCATTCAGTTCATCCCCGTCCAGTCGCACCACGGGCATGTGGGCGCCTGGCTTGATCCCCTGCGGATTGGCTATCCAGGCTGCGAGATTGCCGCGGCTCATTGTCAGCGTGCCGGCAGCGAGCGTTTGCCGGCTTGCGATATGGGTGAGGTTGGGGGCGACCGTGCCGCCGGCGATGGTGCCGCCGATTTTGTGGCACATCACGCATGGCCGTTTGAGGAACAGGTCGTGGCCGGTTTTGGCCTCGGCCGACACGGGGGCGGCCGCCGGTCGCAGCTGATCGTTCAGCCAAGCATCGAAGACGGGCCGGGGTTCGGCGATGATGAAGGTGCTCATATTGGCATGCTGCGCGCCGCAGAACTCGGCGCACTGGCCGCGATAGACGCCGGGCTTGTCCGCCTTCAGATCGAGAACGTTCTCGTGGCCTGGAATGAGGTCCAGCTTGCCCGAGAGGTTCGGCACCCAGAAGGAATGGATGACGTCGGTCGAGGTCACTATAAGCCGCACCGGCTCGCCCGCCGGGATGTGGATTTCATTGGCGGTCGTCAGGATGCGGTTCGGCTGATCGGTTTCATAGCGCACCTCCCACCACCATTGATGCCCGGTCACCCGGATCGTCAGCGCCGCATCCGAGCCGATGGCGGCGAGCGTCCGGTTAGCCAGGTAGCTCAGCAGCGTCAGGCCGACCAGGATCAGGGCGGTCGCGGCCAGTGCGGCGACGACAATTCGCATCTTGCTGCGCTCGGCGGCAGCGTCGAGGACAAGCGGATCGCCGACTGGCGCCGGGCGCCGGGCCAATGGCACGATCAGCACGGCCATCACCAGAAGCCAGACCACCGTGCAGAGTGCCGTGAAGAACCAGATCAGCCATGCGAGCTCGCTCGCGGCCGGGCCCTTTGGGTCGAGCGCGGATTGCCAGCCGCTGCATCCTGCGAGGAGCAGGATGCAGGCCGTGCACCAGCATACCCTACAGACGAGGCGGTTCACGGCGACTTCCCCAGCGTCGCGGCATCCGGCAGGCGATTTTCGGATGGATGGGGCATCATGTCGTCGTCGCGGCCGGGCGCGGCGGAGGACGGTGCGTTGCCGCTCAGTGCCCGGACGAAGGCAGCAAGCTCCCAGATCTGGTCGTCCGGGATCGTGTCGCGAAAGCTCGGCATGCCGTTTGGCCGGCCGTCCCTGATCGTGGCGTGGATGCTTTCGATCGAGCTGCCATAGAGCCACTTCTGGTCCATGAGGGCCGGCCCCATGCCGCCACCGCCATTGGCATGGCAGCCGGAACAGTTGAACCAGTTGAACAGACGCTTGCCCTCGCTGAGGTGGAAGGCGTTGGCCTCGAACACGCCGGCCTTGGTGTCGGACGAGGCCGACCGTTGGCCGCCCTGCGCGAGGGCCGTCACGGCTGCCGGTTGGTCGCCCGAGCCGAGCGCCGACTGTGGACGCGTGTCACGTTCCTCACGCTGGCACCCGGCAACCCCGAGGATTGCGAACACCAGCAAGGGAAGACCGCGCTTCATTCAAGGCGCTCCGACAGGATCGAGGCGGGGCACCTGGTAGGCCGCCAGGATCGCGTCGATCTCGGCGCGGTGTCTGGTCAGGGCGGCGTTCACCTCGCTGCGCAGCTTATCGTCGCCACGGCGCACGCCCATCGAGATGTCGTAGATCATCGGCAGTTGCGGGCCGTCCACGCGCGGCGAAACCGGCGTGATCCGCAGCGCCACCTTCTGCCTGGATGCGAAGTAGCCGGCCAGCGGTCCCCAGACCACGGCCATATCGATGTCACCATTCGCGACCGCCTCAATGATGCGCGCTGGCGGGTTCGGCGCCGAATAGTCGCCATAGACGGGGAAACCGATGAGATGGCCGACGATGCCGCGACGGCCAAGCGCCTGGACGGGCGGCGAGTTGGCGCCGTCGTCGCCGATCAGCTGGACGCCGATGTGCAGATCGCGCAGGCGAGGATCGTTGAAGGACGTGATTTCCGGCGCATCCTTGCGTGTCACGAACATATAGGAAGACCGGTAGTAGGGCGCGGTCGTGCGCAGCATCTCGAGATTGGCGGGCGTGCCGGGCACCAGATCGCACAAGCCGGCTTTCAGCGTGTTGCGGACGAAGCCGCGGCGCTGTGCCCACCATGTGTAGGAAACCGTTGCGCCAAGCTCCGTCGCGACGAGTTCGGCGATCTTGTTTTCAAAGCCCTGCCTGGCGGCATTGGAGAACGGCATGTTGTTGGGATCGGCGCAGATCCTCAATTCGCGCGCATCGGCAACGGCGGCGACAAGCGAGACCGCCAGTGCGCCGACCGCGGCGCCAAACCGCAGGGAAGATTTTCTCCGTGCGCGCGCAACTCGGCCGGTCGTCTCAAGGGAGCCGGAACACATACAGCGTACCTCCCGGCGTGGTTACATCCTTCAGATCCTTCATGACGTTGACGAAGCCGAGCGCGGCGGTGGCGTCGCGCGGATCGAGATCGCCGGATACGATCGCGCCGGCCCAGCCGCCGACGCCCGAAAGAATCGCGACATATTGGTGCCCGTCAGGGCCGCGATAGGTGATCGGCTGGCCGATGATGCCGGACGACGTCTTGAACTGCCAAAGCAGTTCGCCGGTCCTGGCGCTGACCGCCTTGAACCAACCTTCCATCGTGCCGTAGAACACGACGTTGCCGGCGGTGGCGACGGCGCCGCTCCACACCGGAAAATTCTCCTTCAGGCTCCACGCCGGCTTGGCAGCGGCGACATCCCAGGCAGTGAAAGCACCGCGATTGCCGCCCGGCCCGGGAATCATGCGCACGTTCATGCCGACATAGGGCGTGCCGGCGATGTAATTCACCTCGACGCCTTCCTCGTCCATGCAGAGATTGTTGTGCGGGATGTAGAGCAGGCCGGTCTTGGGCGAGAATGCCGAAGGCTGCCAGTCCTTGAGGCCGGACGCGGTCGGGCAGATGTCGCGGACGACCTTGCCGGTGCCGGTCTTCTTGTCCGGATTTTCAATCAGCCGGCCGGTCTTGAGGTCGACGCCCTTGCTGGAATTGACCGGCCCGAACGGCACTGCCGACAGGACCTCGCCCGTAGTGCGGTCCAACAGATAGACGTAGCCGTTGCGTTCGGGCCGCACCAGCACCTTGCGGGGCTTGCCTTGCCAGGTCATGTCGAGCAGCACCTGTTCGTTGATGCCGTCGTAGTCGTGCAAATCGTGCGGGGTCCATTGATAGAACCATTTGGCTGCGCCGGTGTCGGGATCGCGGGCAAAGATGCCGGCGGTCCATTTATTGTCGCCGGGCCGCAGATCCGGATTCCACGGACCGGGATTTCCGGTGCCATGGAAGATCAAGTTTAGGTCCGGGTCATAGGAGATCCAGCCCCATACATTGCCGCCGCCGATCTTCCAGGCGTCGGGCGGCCACGACGTGACGCCGAGATCCTTGCCCTTGTCCATGTCGTAATAGGGCTTGAAATCGGGGCCGATCAGCACCTCGGCGTCCGGGCCGGTATTGTAGGCCGTCCAGACGACGTGCCCGTCGCCGGCGTCGAGCGCCTTGATCCAGCCGCGTACGCCCATTTCGCCGCCGGAATTGCCGACCAGCACCTTGCCCTTCACCACCAGCGGCGCCATGGTGATGGTCTCGCCGATGTTGATGTTGCCGATATGGGTGTTCCAGACCGGTTTGCCGGTGGCCGCATCCACGGCGATGGCATGGCCGTCGAGCGTGTTGAAATAGATGCGCCCGTCGAAGAAGGCTGCACCGCGGTTGACCACGTCGCAACAGGCAACGCCCTGCGCCGCACGTTCGGGATTGGGCTCGAACTTCCACTTCATCGGCGCGCCAGGCTTGGTAAGGTCAAGCGCGTAGAGAATGTTGGGAAACGGTGTCACGATGTACATCGTGTTGCCGACGACCAAGGGCGCTGCCTCCTGACCCTTGTTGACGCCGGTCGAGAAGGTGAAGGCCACCTGCAGGTTTTTGACGTTGTCTTCGGTGATCTCCGCAAGTTCGCTGTAGCGGGTCGAAGCGTAGTTTTTCGCCGGCATCGCCCACTGGCCGTCGTCGGGCGGCGCAGCTGCGGCCGGCGGGTTTATCGCAGGGCCTGATTCGGGCTGAGCAACCGCCGCGGCGATCAGCGCGAAGCCTGCCAGCAGCGTCCATCCCAGCCTCGCAGCCATTGGCCTCTTTCCCCTTTTGCCAGGCACCCTATTTTTCGCCGCCACCAGTCGCGCTTGCCTCATTTGCTGTCGAGTTGCCGACGTTGGCGCAGAGCTCCAGTAGCTGCAGCTGCGCCGTGTTTGTTGAACACTCTCCAACGCGTGAGCGGCGCGGAAGTGCCAAATGCAACGAAATAAATGTCGGGTTCTGTTGGCCAAAAGCCGGCGGCTGGGCGCTCGGGACAGCCGATCTGAGTGTCCGCACTCAAGTCGGAATAAATCTATTCCGGCAGCGGTCCGGGCTCGGCTGGAACGGAGCGGCGCCTATCGCAGTTGTGTCGAATGCTGTCCGCAGTCGAGCAACTGGCTCAATCGGTGAAAGAGCGACGAGCGATCTTGTTCGTTGGAGCCGGGGTGTCGATGAGCGTCGGCTTGCCGTCTTGGCAAAAGCTCATCGAGCACATGCAAAACGAGCTCGGTCTCGACGAGGACATGATCGGCGCACCGGAGGCCAGCTATCAGGCCCTTGCTGAATATTACCGGCTGAAGCAGGGGAGCCTCGGCCCTTTGCGCAGCTGGATGGATCGTGAATGGAGCGTCTCGCGGGAAGAAGTGCAGCGCTCGGCAATCCACAAGCTGATCGTATCGCTCGATTTTCCGATCATCTACACCACCAATTATGATCGCAACCTCGAGGTTGCCTTCGAGATACATGACCGGCCTTTTGTGAAGGTGGCGAATGCAAAGGACTTGCCCAAGACGACCGGCGAGGTGACGCAGATCATCAAATTCCACGGCGATTTCGACGACGACAAGTCGCTGGTCCTGGCGGAGACCGACTATTTCGACCGGCTGTCGTTCGATTCGCCGCTCGACGTGAAGTTTCGCGCCGACGCGCTGGGGCGCACCATCCTGTTCATCGGCTACAGCATGTCCGACATGAATATCCGCCTGCTATTGCATCGGCTTTGGCAGACCTGGCGCCGCTCCGGCTACGAGAAGAGCCGCCCGAAATCCTTCATCTTCATGTCGCAGCCGAGCATCGTCCAGGAGGCTGTTCTCGGCCACTGGGGCATCGATATGCTGACCGAAGAGGCCGACGATCCTGAGGACGCGCTGCTCGCATTCCTGAACGAACTCAAGGACAGGGTCAGCCGGCCGAACGGCGCGTGAGAAAACCTGCGGAAGCAGATTGGTCAGGCAGTGGGAACCGGCTGGTCCGATGTGAGTTCGGGAGGATTAACGTATCCGGGACCGAGCCTGAATGGGTGCACGCAAACACAAGCGAAGAATGCATGCCAAACACGACCTGTCGGCCGAGTTGGCCTATGAGATCGATTTTTTTGCCCGCAGGTGCGGCCTGACGAGGGACGAAGCGCTCAAGATGATGCGAGATGCCGGCCGGTTGAAGGACGGCGCGAAGGCGTCTGGCGAATCCGGGCCGAAGTAGCCGCATGGGTTCCAGATAGCGGCGGCCGGGATGGTCATCCCGACACAGATGCTTCGTTGTCGGCCTCGGTATCCGCATGGCAGTCGGTGGTGGCGCGCACCGCTGAGGTCGAGCTATGCAGCGGCCGCCGCCGATGGAACATCCGTCGACAATTTTCGTTGACATGCTCCACAAGGCGAGAGGTCGAACATGTCGAACTTCCAAGCCGCCACCCCGGAGCGTTTGCAGCAGCTCAGGCTTGAGGCGACGGCGCATTTTGCGCCGCTCATATTGCGAGAGGCGTTGGTGCGTCTATGCCGGGCCTGCGGAAGCGATAGCCTTGAACGTTTCGAGAAGACGATGGTGGATCAAATCGAGGCATCGCGTGACGACAAAGCCGATTTCGATGCAATGAAGGAATTTGCCATCGAACAGCTCTATGGCTGGATTCGAGACGTCAAGTCTTCACCGGATATGACACAGCCGCTGGAGAACGTAGATACCCGAAGGACCCCCGGCCGCTCTGAAGAGCCGCAAACGCTGGAAGACCAGTTGCAGGCAGGCCTGGAAGATTCCTTCCCTGCGAGCGATCCGCCGGCCGTCGTCTCCACCACGATCTCCGGCGGATCGAAGAAGCTGGTCGGAACCGACGAAATCCTCAGGCAGCAGCGCGAGAAAAAGGCGGCCGACGCCAACCATTCGCAATAAACGGGGCTTTGGACGGAACTGCGGGGAGGCAGCCTGCCGGTTCACCCGCTGTCCGACATGAAGGCTGTCAGGCCACGCGCGTCATGCGGCTCGCCTTCGACAAGAATGTTCGCCTCCCAAGCGGCGTCGACAAATGCTTGCAGCGCTTTGGCGGCTGCGATTTCACCGGTCCGGGCGCGACTCAATACATCAGCGGCGGCCAGCGCCAGCGGGGCATTGCGCGCCGGCCATTTCTCGCTTTTCAGGCAATATGCTGCTTCGAAAACGGAACTGACCAATCGCGATCGCCCAGGCTTGCCGAAATAGATGCAAACAGGAGTATCGAACTCTATTCTCAGCACCTTATTCCTCCCGGTTCAAGCAAGCTGGCCGCTTCAAGTAAGATGGGTGTCTCCAGGGTCTACAGGGCCGTCCGATGGGCGCTTCAGCCAAACATCGTGGGCCTTCGCAGGTGTTGTGGCGCGTGCTGGTGTTTCGGCTGCGATATCGTAGGCCAGAATGCCCGCCTTGCGCGCGAATGTGTCGAACGCAGCGCGCACCGTCTCGGCATCGACCTCATCGGCCAACCCGGCGCGACAGGCGTCGAACGCCGCCTTGTGCGCCGGACCGCGGCTCGGCCATTCATTTAAGACGTCATAGGCCTGCCAGATGTTTTCGACATAGCGAGGGAAACCAAGGCCGACGAGAATTGGAACGGGGCGGCCAAACGATCTTTTTGTCATCTGTGTCTCCGCGAAAGAGCCTGTCGCATCAACGCCCGGGGCGGACACGAGGCCCATGCTCTTTAACGCGGGATTGCTGCACGGGTTGCAGCGGGTTTTTTCGATCGTGCGCAGCCGGTCCTGGCGTCACTTGTTGGTCCGCATCTTTTGCCGGGGATTGATACCGCCTTGCGGCGTGGTGTCGTTCTCGACATCGCCTTCGAACGTGTTGTTGCCCTGATCGAGCCGGTCGCCCTCCTTGATCGTGCCCTTGGAACTGCCGATGCCGGGATCGTTGGCAAGATCGCTATCGGCCGGCGTTTTGCCTTTGGCGTGCTTGTTTCCTGTCATGGACTCCTCCTGTCTATTGAGGTGGCGGGCCGTCCTTGAGGTCGCGGCCAAGGCTCGCTGCGAGATCGCATTTCGACGCGCCAAAAGGCGGCGCCCGAATTATCGGACGACCTTGATTTTGAACTCCGCGATACCGGTGGTTGTTCCGTCAAAAATACCGCCGTCGGCTGGGATTGCTCGGCCAAATCCTCTCCGGTTTCTGGAGCCGGGTGATTTTCGCCAACCGGAACGATCTTTCGCCCAATGCATTTAACTGGTCTGCGCTCACGAACTCATTCTGGACGGGAGCTGGACCATTGCCACCCACAGCCTACGCCTTGGCGACTCGCGAAACCGAAGAAGTTTCCATCGTCGACCTCATTCCCGCTTTGAGGGCTTTCGCCCGTACCTTCTGCCGCACACCCGATGATGCCGACGACCTGGTCCAGGAGACGCTGACCAAGGGCCTGGCCAACATCGACAAGTTCGAGGCTGGAACGCGCATGAAGTCATGGCTCTTCACCATCATGCGCAACACCTACTACACGCGTGTCAGGGCCGCGGTGAGGGAAGCGCCCGGCCTGCTCGACTGCGCTTCGCTGCGGCCGATCTCGGAAGCGACGCAGGAATGGTCCGTACAGGGCAAGGAAGTCCACCAGGCCATCCAGAGCCTTCCCGAGCACCAGCGCGAAGTTCTGATGCTGATAGGCGTGCTGGGCGTCAGCTATGAGGAAACGGCCGAAATATGCGGTTGCGCGGTGGGAACCGTGAAGAGCCGGCTCAACAGGGCACGCGCCGGCGTGCTGGAATACCTTGGCGAAAGTTCCTCGCAAACCCTGATGGAAAGGCGCAGCTATCTGTCAGAAGGACAACTGGACTTCGAAGCCGAGAGGCGCCGATAGAGCGGTTCATCGTTTCAAGGAAACGCCGAACCGCTCTATCCTTTTGTTTTGACGCAATTCCGGACGGAAAACCGTTTCACACTTTTCCTGGAATTGCTCTAATACACGTCACGTTAGTTACTGGTCTCGCGCAAGCGCCTTTCGACAAGCGCACGCTGCAAGTCGACCGCAAGTTTGGTCAGCCGGTCAGGAACCCTTTCCTGCTCGATTGCCGCAAGCAAGGAAGCGATTTCCCGGTCTATCGTCAGATCGGCACGCGCGCTGACGGAATCTTCCCTTGAGCGAGACATCGCGTTCTCTTGGCAAATGTTGGTCCCTTCACCTCACTCTGGTGGCAACAGTGCGAGTTTGCAAGAATTTGCAGGCTATCCATGCGACCGGCTTCGGTCCTTGCACAGCTTCCTCAGCAGTGGGCTCTCGCTGCGTTTCAATTGCTCGCCGGCTGCAAGCCACATGCTGCCGCAACGATCAGTCTTCAGGCCGCCGATCCGCTGAATGATCCTGGTACTGCTCGGATTTGACCCGATTGCCGTCGAGCCCACGCTCCTTGGTGTGCTGCTTCTTGTCTCTGTTGGACAGAACGGCGTTCTCTCCGATCTTGTCCTTGGGAAGATCGGTCATCGCGCCAGCGCCAGCGCCTTTGCCGTGACTGCCGCGACCGATGTGCTTCTTGCTGCCGGACGCCATCTTGTCCTCCTTCATACTGTCGAATAGCGGCTTATCCCGTTCGGCATCCGAACCGGCGTTGGGCCGCAATGTTCCGCCGGAAATCGTAAGCAGGAAGGCTTCGCCGTCCCAGTGCCGGAACGGCTTTTCGCCGTCGACGAGGACTTGCATGCCATTGGCATTGGCGAAGTCATGGACATCGGCGCGATCCAGCGCCGGCGATCCGCGATATGAATAATTCAAAAGCACGGCCATGCCCGGCCTCTTCAGCACGCGCGCGACTTCCACGAAATGCCGCTCCGCAAGGCCGGCCAGCACCAGATAGGGAAAGCTGTCGACGGCCAGCACGCGGTCGAAGCTGGCATCCCGGAAATCGGCAAGATCGAAACCGCGGGTAGAGCGGAATTCCACATTGCCGAGCCCGGCGCATCGCCGGCGGGCGATCGAGATCATCGCTGGGGATATATCGCTGCCGACGATCCGATGCGACAGAGTGGAGAGCGCCTGTTCGAACCGACCGATACCACAGCCGATATCCAGTATGTCGCGGCTGGTGCCGGTAAAGCCCCACCTCTCCAGCCATGCAACGATCTCAGCCGTCGCGGCCGAGAGCTTTTCCTCATTGCCCAGCGATGACAGCTGGACGCTCGCCGCCGGGGAGATCGCCGCCGCCGCGTCAAACCCGGCCGCCAGCCGCTTGACAACCGCATCGTCGGTCTCTCCCTCGCCGCGTTCGTGCCGAACGGCAGCACCCGTTTTGCGCAGCGTGGCGAAGATCTCGGGCCTGCGCTGAAGCAGGTCCGCAATCCGTTGCAGTTTTGCCGTCTTTCGCGGATCGGTCGAGTGTGTGTTTTGCGCAATCTTCGCCAGTTCTGCGGCTTCGATTCCTGTCTCGAAACGGAGAGCCAGCCTGGCGATGACGGCTTCGACGCCGGCACCGTCTGCCATGCAGTCCTCCAGCATCCGCCTTGCCGATGTCGACCGCCGAGATCCAGGCTGGGTCGCGCTCATCGCCCTTTGCTCCGCGTCCAGATCTTGCGCATCGTCCACCGGTCGACGGCGCCCCAGCTGTATTTGTAAGCCTCTTGTCCGCGCAGAAAATCGAACTCTTCCGCGCCTTCGCAGATCGCCTGCCTTATCGCCTGGCCGATGAGCAGCGCGCCGGGACTTTCCTCCGCATAGGCCGGATCGAAGCCACCGAGATAAGCGTAAGCGCGGCCACGATGATGGAACCCGTAATAGGCGCCCACGATCGCGTCACCGATCGTGATGAGCCAGCATCGGGCAAGCACTTGTGCGGCCAGCTGCGGCAGCGCCTGACGATGGAATTCTTCCACGCGGGTATCGGACAGAACGCCGTCGCCGTGTCCGGCCCAGCGCGCGCGGTGAAGGCGGATCAGGTGATCGAGGAATGTCTGCGGATCGGACAAAGCGGGTTCGATGGAGACCCGGCCGCGTCTCGACGCGGCCCTGTGGGCGCGCCGCAGTTGGCGCCTCCGCCGCGCCGGAACACAGCCTTGAAGCGTCTGGTCGCCGGCGAGAGCGAGCACCGGGCAAGCGGCGTGACCGACGGCTTGGCACGATTCGAGCGCGGCATGCCGGATGGCAAGGCCGGCGGCGCCCGGCGGCAAGTCCTGCAAGATCCACTGTGACCAGCCGACGGAAAGAACCATGTCGGCGATGGCGAGGGCGACCGGTTCGGCGGTTTCGGGAATGCAAAGGACATCCAGATAGTCGCTCAACGAAATCCCGAGCGGAAGCAATCGCGCGCCGGATTCCTGATGTTCCAGATAGAGTGGCGCCAGGCCGACCAGATCGTCGCCACTCCAGACGGCGACCGTCGCTAGCTCGCCGGGAGCGAATGTCCGCCACCACGGCATCAGCCATGCGGGAGACTGGAACGGCGTCGCCGAGGGACTGCGCGACCAAAGCTCCCACCAGTGCGGCTCGAGGGCTTCGAGGTCCGCCGGATCGTCGATGATCTCACTGCGGAGCATGTCCCCCTCACTTCGCCGTCGCGAGCTGCCCGCTGTCTGTGCCGAGCCGTGCCAGCGCCCGATAGGCGTCCATGTAGGAGGAAACCATGCGGTCGAGTGAAAAGCGCCGCCGCGCCTCGGCCCGGCAGGTCTCGGGGTTCAGGCCGGGTGCGGCAACGATGGCATCCGCCATCTCGTCGACATTCCCGACCAGATACCCGGTCTTGCCATGCTCGACCACATCCGGCATTGCGCCATTCGGGAAGGCCACCACGGGGGTGCCGCAGGCGAGCGCCTCCATGGCGACGAGCGAACTGGTTTCCGCGGCAAGGCTCGGGATGACCAGGCAGCGGGCTGTGTTCAGCAGGCGCCGCTTGGCGACAAAGCCGAGCGGACCAAGGAAGCGGCGCCGATCGTCCAGCCGGGGTTCGACCTCGTCGCGAAAATACGCTGTGTGGGTTTCATAGGGGTAGACTTTGCCGCCGATGACCAGCGGCACGCTGGCCTTCTTGGCTGCGTCCAGCGCCAGATGGATGCCCTTTTCCGGGCAGACGCGGCTGAGCACGAGCGCAAAGTCGCGCTTGGCCTGCGGCTCGCTCAGCGCGTCGATGTCCACTCCATTGGGGATCGGCCCGATCAGCCTGGCGCCCGGCGGCGCGGTTCTTTGCTGAGCCGCTGATACCGCATGCAGCCACAGGTCCCCCCGCGCCGGATTGAGAGCGTCGGCTGGATACCAGTCGAGCGGCAAATGCAGGGTCACCAAAGTCGGCCCGTCGCCCGGCAGATAGGCATCGAAATCGATACCGTGCAAATGCACCACGTCGATCGGCCAGCGAGCGCGCGCAGTGGCAATTGCGGCGCGATGAGCACGCTGCGCCCGGCGCTTCGCCGCTTCATCGAGCACGCCCGGTTCGGCCGGCGTCTCGATGAGGACACCCGCAGCGCTCGAGCCCTGGCAGCCGATCACGATCGAGCGGTGTCCGGCCTGTACGAGCGCCTGGTCGAGCATCGAAAGCACCTGCTCGGCACCACCGACCGCATCCGGCCCGACCGGGGCGAGGGGATAGGCGACGTTGAGGACGGTGAGCGTCATGGCTGGAGCGCCGAAGCTCCTCACGCCGCGGAGGCGCGCAGCCTGCCGACTGAAGGGGCAGCGATGCTGCCGGCATAGCGGCGCGTCATTGCCGCGCAGAACTCAGCGAACTCCTCCGGCACCAGCGGCGGACTGCTGTGGTGCGGCATCATTCCGCGATGTTCCGGCGTGAAGCAGAAAGTAACGGTCACGTCGAAGTCGGCCAACGCCTCCATCTGCCGGTCGAACCAGTCAAGCGCGTTGGGCCTGAAGCTGTCGGCCCAGGAAAGTCCGGTGCGCAGATTGGTGACGCCGAGCCGTTTCATCCAGGCAACGGCGTCGTCCAGCCGGTGATCTTCGAAATGGAACCACTGCACCAGTCCCATTGCCGGCGTGTGGTGCAGGAACTCCTCGAGCGCGGGCTTTGGTGTGCCGTCCTGGCGAAGCAGGCCCATGTAGAAATGGCGATAGTAAGACGAGCCTTCCGCCTCGCGATGGCGCGTCGTCGCTTCCCACTCGCGCGGCAGGTCGTAGAGGCTGTACCATTGGATGCGCGGTGCATTGCCGATCAGCAATTCCGCGGTCCGGCGCAGGCCCCAGACCTGTACCTCCTCGGCGCCGAAGGTCGATACGCCGACCTCGCTGACCCATACCGGAAGATCGGTAACGGCCGAGATCTCGCCGATCTTCTGCGGCCATTCGTGGATCTGCCAGAGGTTCCAGTCGAGCGGAAAGCCGTGCACGGCGACCGCGTCGACATGATCGAGCACGCCGAACTCCTTCATCCTTGTCATGAAGCCGGCATCGATCGGCGAGATGCCGCCAAGGACTTTGGTCAAGGCGGAATTCTCCGACGCGATCGCGTCGGCGGCCAGGATTGCCGTATTGGCGAAGCGGCTCCAGTCGGGGTCGAGCTCGGGATCCCAGTGGGATTTGTTGTTGGGCTCGTTCCAGATCATCGCGGCTTCAATCATTTATCTGTCCTTTCGACGGGTAGACGCCGCCGCCGCCGGCCGGTACGTCGGCGGTGCGGCAGAAATAGACCTCCTGCTCCGGTTGCAGCACGATCTCGAAGCCGGCGCTGCGCAGCATGGCTTCGGTGCAGGCGCGATTGGGAATCCACCAGTTGGTTGGGTCGTCGGCGTAACGATGCTCGATGAAATGCAGCTTTGGGAACTCCGGTCGGTCGAACAGGTCGTGGGTCCAGAAATGATAGTTCTGCTCGAGCGCCGGCACGTTGGTGCTGCCGCGCTGCATCGACTGGAAGATCATTAGGTCGTCGGCGACATGCTCCCGGATCAGATCGAGAGCGAGCAAGGGATGGCGCAAATGGTACAGCACGCCCATGAACAGCACGATGTCGAACCGCTCGCGCAACGCGCCAACGTCGTAGACCGAGAGCTGCCGGAATTCGATGTCGCAGTCCGCTACCTCAGCGGCAAAGCGCGCCTGCGCCAGGTAAGCCTCATCGAAATCGATGCCAAGCACGCGGCCGGCGCCGCGGCGTTTCATCTCGATCGAATAGAAACCCGCGTTGCAGCCTATGTCGAGCACCGCCTTGCCGGAAAGATCGGCGGGAATCGCGTCGGCGAATTTGCGCCATTTGATCAGCGGATAGTTGCCAAGGAAATGATCGGGAGCGGTTTCGATGCCGGCCAGTTCCATGTTGTGGAACCATGGGCCGAGCGCATCGATACGGCGGCGGATCTCGGCATCGGAATGCAGCATGGCTAGCCTCCTTCGCCTGCGAGGATAGGAACGTGCTGGTGGCCGGGCAGCGTAATGGCGGCTTGGTCGTCCTTGGTACCGGCGGCGCTTTCAAGCAGCCGCAGTGCGGTGCGGTAGCCGTTGAAGGTACCGACGTCGACATAGGCGGTGCCAGCCTTGATGCCATAGGCTTCGCCTCCGGCGGCGAGATAGGCGTTGACCAGCGTGCCGATATATTCGTCGCACCGGTCCCGTTCCCGCCACAGCGCGGCGAGCCGGTGAAGGGTGCGGCCGGGCATCTTGAACGCACCCCAGATCCAGTTCGATTGGGCATTCTGCTGCTTGACCTGGATTTGCTTCACCCGGTCGTCCTCATCGACAACGACGGCATCGAAGAACTCCGGCTGGTCCACCGGAAACAGCAGGAAGGACAGGCCGTCGTCCGGGAGGGCCAGGAAGCCGTCTTCGGGAAACCAGATCGTATCGGGCAGCCCGACCAGAACGGTCTCGTCGGCTGCGACGAGCGGCGCGGCGCGGAAGATGGCGTCGCAAAGGCCGACCGGAGAGGGCTGCACCACAAACAGTGCAGTCGCGTCGGCATAGCCGGCAGAATAATATTCGAGGATATCCGATTTACCCGAGCCGATGACGAAGCAGATCTTGTCGGCCCCCGCGCGCACCATGCGGCGCACCAGGTATTCGCTGACCGCGCAAGGCCGCTCGGTGTTGCCGTCGATGCGGCTGCCGACCGGCAGAAGCTCCTTCGAAAAGCCGAGCGGCTGGATGCGGCTTCCCCGTCCGGCTGCGGGCACGATGCCCAACATCAAACTGCCTCCTTCAACGGCTCGCCATGCTTGGAGCCGTGCAGTGCATCGGACAGGATGCGGTCGAATTCCTTCGCGCGCCGCGCCGAGGTGTGTTCGTCCAGCACCCGCTCGCGCGCCCGGCGGCGGATCGCGTCAAGCTCGGCGTCGGACAGTTCGAGTGCGGCAACCACGTCGTCGGTGCTGTTGGCCACGACGATCTCTTCACCGGGCCTGAAAAAGGCCTCCAGTCCGGGCCACGTGTCGCTCACCATCGCGGCACCGCAAGCAGCGGCCTCGAACAACCGGCCGGAAGGGCACCAGCCCCGTTCGGCCATCGCCTCGCGGGTCACGTTCAGGGTCAGTCGTGAAGATGAAAAGAAGGCGGGGTGGTCGGCCGGCGGCAGATGCCGGACGAAGAAGATATTGTCGCTCCACGGGAATTCTTGCGGATATTGTGCGCCGCCAATAATGAAACGGCGAACCGGCAGGCGCGCAGCTGGGCTGACCAGCAGCCTCTCGACTCCGGCCTGGCGGTCTGCCGCATAGGTCCCGAGATAGGAAAGGTCGCCGGCAAACTCCGGCCTGGGCGGGGCCGGCCGGTGTCGCTCTGGATCGACATGGCCGTAGAGCGGCATGACGCGGCGTGCACCCAGCATCGACCGCAATGCGTCTAAGGCGGTTCCTCCCGTGTAGCTCAGCACGAGATCGAAATCGCGAAGCCCTTCCGGCCCGAAATAGGCCGGAGGATCACCTTGTTCGATCCGCGCCAGCGTCACCGGCGTATCCAGATCGTAGAACACCTTCAGCCCGCGACAGGCCTGGTGGGCAAGGCGCGACGCGCTCACGGCATCGGGGCAATAGGAGGTTACGATGACCACATCGGCCTCATTCATCGCCTGCTCGGCAACGCGCTGGATGTCCTCCCAATCCGGGTAAAGGACAAGGCTGCCGCCATCCAACTGGTCGAGGTCGCGCGTCCCGGCATAATAGGGAGTGTTGCGTTCAAAGAAGGTGATGGACCAGCCCAGCCCGGCCATCGCCCGGATCAAGCCGCGCCACAGCGTGGCGTGGCCATTGCCCCACGACGATGTCACGGTAAGACCGAAAATGACCATGCGCATCCGGCAATTCCTCGTCAGGCAGCTTCGTTGAGTCTGATCAGCTTCGACCCCCAGTCTCCCAAAACAATCGTGGTGATCGACGCTGGGTCGATATCGAAGCGAAAGCAGTTTCCCAGCGACAGGCCGAGCACTTTGCACACCGCGGCCTTGATGACGTCGGCATGGCTGACCAGTGCAACGCACTGGTTCTGGTAGGTGCCGCGGACCTGCTCGATCAGCGAGACGACGCGTTGCTGCACGTCCAGCATGGTCTCGCCGCTCGGTGTTCTCGCCTGCTGGCGCTGGTCATTCCACACCCGCCAGTCGGCATCCTGGTTCAGCTCCTCGAAGGTCTTTCCCGACCAGGTGCCGAAGTCGATCTCATCGAGTTCCTCGCGGATCACGATTTCACCGGCATTGCAGGCGAGCGCCATCGGATTGGCCGTCTCCTGCGTGCGTTCGCGAGGGCTGCAGAAGATTGCCGCTATCGCCTCGCGTGCCATGCGGTCTGCCAGGTGCGAGGCCTGTGCCTTGCCGGCTTCGCCGAGGCACACGCCAGCAATCCGTCCGGCAAGGTAACGGCCGACATTATCGTGCGCGGCGTGGCGCACCAGAAAGAACGTCGTCGTCATTCCGCGGCATCGAGCATCGGCTCGTCCTTGCCGGCAATGAAAGAGAGCGTGCGCTGGCGGGCTTCCGCGTCGGTGAACTGCTCGGGCGGCGATTTCATGAAATAGCTGCAGGGACCGGTCAGCGCGCCCGCGATGCCGCGATCGAGCGCCAGCTTGGCGCAACGCACCGCATCGATGACGACGCCGGCCGAATTGGGCGAATCCCACACTTCCAGCTTGAGCTCGGCATTCAGCGGCACGCCGCCGAAGGTCGTGCCTTCGACCCGGATATAGGCCCACTTGCGGTCGGTCAGCCAGGGAACGTGGTCGCTCGGCCCGACATGAATGTTGCCGGGCTCCAGGGGAACGTCGAGCTGGCTGGTGACGGATTGGGTCTTTGAGATCTTCTTCGATTCCAGCCGCTCGCGCTCCAGCATGTTGAGGAAATCGGTGTTGCCGCCGAAATTGAGCTGGTAGGTGCGGTCGATGCGAACGCCGCGCTCGCGAAACAGGTTGGCGAGCAGCCGGTGGACGATCGTCGCACCGACCTGGCTCTTGATGTCGTCGCCGATCAGCGGCAGGCCGTGCTGCTCGAAGCGCCGGCGCCACTCCGGCCGCGAGGCGATGAAGACTGGTATGCAGTTGACGAAGGCGCAGCCCGCCTCGAGCGCGCACTCGGCATAAAAGTGCGTTGCCTCCTCCGAACCGACAGGCAGATAGGACACCAGAATTTCGGCGCCGCTTTCGGCGAGGATATTGCCGACATTTGCGACCGGCTCGTCGGCCTCCTCGATCTCGTCACGCAGGTATTTGCCGATGCCGTCCAGCGTTGGCCCGCGTTCAACGCGAGCGCCGGTGGGCGCCACATTGGCAAAGCGGAAAGTATTGTTCGGCGCGCTGTAGATCGCGTCTGCCACATCGCGTCCGACCTTGCCCTTGGCGACATCGAAAGCGCAGGCCACCTCGATATCCCTGACATGGTAGCCGCCAAGATCGGCATGCATCAGCCCGGGTATGGGCTCATTGCTCCTTGCGTCGCGGTAATAGGTGATGCCCTGAACAAGGGAGGAGGCGCAGTTGCCCACGCCGACTATTCCGATCCGAACTTTCTTCGATCCCACGAAACCGCTGCCTATGCTGTTGAAGGTAAGTTCTTCGTGCCAAACCACCTGCCTCGCTGATTGTTCCTTGCCGGCTGCAAAAATCGTGCAACCGATGGTGGATCAAAGTAGCGCTCGCCGAGTTGTGCAGCTGGGGGTGGGACCAACCCGGACGGGACAATGATCGTCTATGGCGACCACAAGCGAATTCAGAGCGCGCGAAATGTTCGCGCCTCGGCCTGCGACGCGGCCGGGCACATTGCGGACATGCCAAGCGGGATCGGACGGCACGCAGCACTGGTCGGCCTGTTCATCAAGGCTTCGGAACTGGTCCAGGGCCTCGCCGATGCTGAATTCGAGACCAAGGGCACGGATCGGAATTCCCCACAACGGATCGCGGGCGCGAACCTCCTGGTCGGCTTGGCGCGGGACGTGGGCAGATCGTGGGACGCCGAATACGCCATCGATGGGCCGGTCGATGCCGAAGTGCCGCGAATGCTGGCCGAACTGGATTGCGATGGCGAAATCCTGACCGGCACGGCTGAAGGATATGCCCACTATGCGCTCTATCCGGAAAGCTATTTCGTCGCCGCACGGCAGTCGGGTCTCGATGCGAACACATGCGTGATCGGCATCCGCAGCATCGGCATGGGACTGGCAGCGATGGTGGCGGCGGCCATCGGCGCACCGGCACCCGTCAGCGTCCGTCCGACCGGTCATCCGTTTCGCAGGCGGCTTGCCGCCGATCCGGAACTGATCAGCGGCTGGAGGACAAGGCCATCGGCCCATTTCGCTGTCGTCGACGAAGGCCCGGGCCTGTCAGGCAGCTCGTTCCACGCCGTCGTCGCATGGCTGCAAGCGCTGGGCATCGATGCCGGGCGCATCCATCTGTTCCCCAGCCATTTGGGTGGCCCGGGCCCCGAGGCATCGGCGGACAGTCGGGAGGCGTGGACGGTTTGCCAAAAACACACCGCGGATTTCGAACGGACTTTCACCGCTGGATCCGCTCTGCCGGCGCTGCGGGATTGGGTAGCCAGGACGATCGGCCGCACAGCGGTCAGCCTGACGGAAACATCCGCCGGAGAGTGGCGTCGCTTGCACTATGGCTCGCAGGATCATTGGCCACCCGTCCATCGCGGCTTCGAGCGGCGAAAGTTTCTTGCTTCTGCGGGCCGGGAAAAATGGTCGGTCAAATTCGTCGGCCTCGGTGAAATCGGAATGCACAAGGCCGAGACTGCCAGCAGGCTGCACGATGCACGGTTTGGCCCGGACGTCGCCGGGCTGTGCCATGGCTTTCTCGTTGAACGCTGGATCGACGGTACAACGCTGGACCGGGCAAGGCTTTCGAAAGAAAAAGTAGTCGCGCATCTCGGACATTATCTGGCCTGGCGCGCAGCCAATCTGCCCGCCTCCGAGCCGGGCGCCTCGCTGGAGGCGCTTGCCGACATCGCCCTGCAGAATACAAGTGAGGGGCTGGGCGAAAGCCGCGCGGCGGAGTTGCGGAACTGGTTCTCGAAACAGGTTCCACCCAAGACCATGCAGCGGGTCGAGATCGACGGGCGGCTTCATCCGTGGGAGTTCATCCTTTCGCGCAGTGGAACGCTGGTCAAGACGGACGCCCTCGACCATTGCCGATCGCACGATCTGATCGGCTGCCAGGATATCGCCTGGGACATTGCCGGCGCCCGTGTCGAATACAGCCTCTCCAATGCAGCGACTGCGGCGCTGTGCAAAGCTGTCGAGGCGACTACGTCTCGTCCGGTCGATGCCGATCTGGTCCGCTACTACGAGCCCTGCTATCTCGCCTTCCAGCTTGGCTTGTGGAGCATGGCTCAGCGATCGGGCGACGGTCGGGAACAGATCCGGCTGGCGGCCGCGGCAAGACGTTATGCGGCGATGTTGCTTCGTTTCCTGGAAAGCCAAGGCAACCTGCCGCCGCTCGACCAGGATCAGTCAAGCCGGCGAAGCATATCCGCTTCCTTTTCGAGGATGGCCGCTACCTCCTCGCGCTGAAGATGCGTCAGCATCAGGCTCACGCAACATTCCAGATAGGTGATGGAGGCGCGCCGCAGGAAGGCAGCCGTCTCTCTTGCGGCCATTTGTTCGATGTCTTTGGCGGATCGTTTGGGATGCACAATCGTCTCCATGCCGGTACCTTGGCAGAACCAGAAGCTGGACGGGTTGTTCCCGCGACGAGAAAAAGTGACCGAATCCGCAACGACCGCGCTTTCCGTCATGACCAAGCAGCGGCTGGACGCTCCCCGCTATCAGGCCGGCAGATTTTGCAGCCGGCCTGAAGCAGAACGCACGGTGGCGGCAATTCGACGTCTTCTGTCGATCATCTGCGCCGTCTCAAGCTCGGCAAAATAGTCGATCGTGCGCATCAAACCTTGCCTGAGCGGCACTTTTGGCGACCAGCCGAGAAGCTTCCTCGCGCGGGAAATGTCGGGTTGCCGACGACGAGGATCGTCTTGCGGCAGCGGCAGGAATCTCAGGCCCGATTTGGTTGCGGTCATGCCTCTCACCAGGCTCGCCAGTTGCAGGATGGTGAACTCCCCCGGATTGCCCAGATTGACCGGCTGGCGCGGATTGGGATCGACCTCCATCAACCGGATCAAGCCGTCGACCAGATCGGAAACGTAGCAGAACGACCTGGTCTGCAGCCCGTCGCCGAATATCGTCAGCGGCTGTCTCTCGAGTGCCTGCATGATCAGATTGGAAACGATCCGTCCGTCCGCAGGGTCCATCCTGGGACCATAGGTGTTGAAGATGCGCGCGACACGGATATCGGCTTTTCCCATTCTCAAATAGTCGAAACACAGGGTTTCGGCGGTGCGCTTGCCTTCGTCATAGCAGGCGCGGGGGCCGATGCAGTTCACGTGGCCGACATAGTCCTCCTTCTGCGGATGCTGTTCGGGATCGCCATAAATTTCGCTGGTGGACGCCTGCAGGAACCGGGCGCCATTACGAGCGGCGAGCTCCAGCAGATTGAGCGTCCCGATGACACAAGTCCGTGTCGTGTGGACCGGGTCGGCCTGGTAACGCGGCGGCGAGGCCGCGCATGCCATGTTGAAGATGTGGTCGACCGGTTCGCCAAGCTCCAGCGGCCGGCAAATGTCTTGCTTGACCAGCCGAAAATCCGGACGATCGGCGATCGATGCTATGTTCTCCATGCGGCCGGTAAGGAAATTGTCGACGCAGATCACGCGCCAGCCAGCCTGGAGCATTGTCTCGCAAAGATGCGAACCGAGGAAGCCTGCGCCGCCGGCGACAAGCACGGTCCTGGTCCGTTGCGCCTTTCTTGATAGCTGCATCTCTATCTTCTCCCGTCTGCGGGTCATGCTGCGCTCTCGACATCCAGATCGAGAACAGAACGTGGCGATTTGGCCTGCGCCACCAGCGAAACGAATTCGCGGGCTCTTGCGATGCTTGTGTGAGCTGCCAGGATGAGCACGCGCGCCTGCTTGGCCATGGCAAGCCGGGCGCCATCGGATTCCCCGGACAGGATACCGATTACGTCCTCGGTCCTGCGCGCCGTGTGGATCGTCCGCTCTGGAAACAGGCTGTCCAGTCCGGCCCAGCGATCGCTGATGATCGCCGTGCCGCAGGCGGCCGCCTCGAAGAGTCGCACGCTGGGCGACCAGCCGGCCGCGATCATGGAACTGCGCGTGACGTTCAGCGTGTAGCGTTGGCGGCTGTAAAAGGCCGCGTGATCTGCCGGCGGCAGGTGTTCGATGCGATCGACATTGTCCGGCCAGGCGATTTCGCGCGGATATTGCGAGCCGGCCACGACGAAGCGGCGCTCCGGCATGCGGCGCGCCGGTTCGAACAGGAGGGCCTCCAGCGTCGCCTGGCGGTCGAGGCTGTAGGTGCCGAGATAGCCGAGATCCCAGCGGATTGGATCGCCGGTTCCGTGATGCCGTTCCGGGTCGACGGAGCAGTAGAGCGGCTCGGCGCGCCTCGCGCCGAATTCCGCCGTCAGACGGGCAAGCGTCGGCCCGCCGGTGAAGGAGAAGTAGACGTCGAAATACGGGACCTGCCGCCTGGCAATATACTCGCAATCATCGCTTGAAAGCTTTGCCAGCGTGACCGGCGTGTCGATGTCGTAGAAGCAGAACTGACCCGTGCACAGCGATGCCACGACGTCGATGATTTCAGGGCCTTCCGGAACGAAGGAACCGACGACCACGATATCGGCCTCGCGCAGGCAGCGCGCAAAATTGCGGCGAAGATCATCGGTCGTTTCATAGTAGCGCAAGGCGCAGAAATCGGGATCGCGCAGATCCCGGTGACTTGCGTACCACGGCACGTCGCGTTCGAGAAAGGTGACGCGGTGGCCGAGTTCGTGGAGACCTTTAAGCAGCCCCCGGAAAGTGGTGGCGTGGCCGTTTCCCCAGGATGAGGAGAGCGACAGGCCAAGAAAGACGATGTCGAGCGGCTTCGTCATTCTGCCGCCTCCACGGTCGGACGCTCGAAATGGCGCCTGAAAATGGCGTCGGCCAAAACGGCACGTGTCGTATAGGTATGTTCGCCAAGCACGCGCCGAAGCGCAGATGCCCCGATCGCCTTGGCCCGTTCGGCGCTAAGGCTTTGCATGATCTCGCCGACATCGTCGCCATCGCGCGCGACCAGGATTTCCTCGCCGGGTTTCAGGAACAGGTCTACACCGAGCCAGGCGTCGGTGATGAGGCAGGCGCCGGCGCCCGCCGCTTCGAAAACGCGCGTCGCAGGTGAAAAGCCGTTGGCCGCCATGCTGTCGCGGCTGATGTTCAGCACCGCCTTGGCCGTGACGTTCAATGCATTGTGGTCGCGCGTGCCGACATGGCCGAGCCATCGGACGTTGGCGGGCATCTGCTTGTCGCCCCAGCCCGATCCTCCGAGCAGGAAGCGCTGATCGGCCGAGCGGCCGGCCGGGTCGAGGAAGAAGGCCTCGACGCGCGCCTCGCGGTCCGGCAACCGGTTGCCGAGAAAGGCGAGATCGCAGGCAAAGCGCATGTCCTTGCCGACCGGATGATGCGTTTCCGGATCGAGCGCGTTGTAGATCGGGACGCATTCGGCGGCCCCCATTGCCCGATAGGCCCAGACCACCGGGTCGCCGCCGCCATAAGTCAGCACGAGGTCGATTTCCTGCAGCGCGCGATGCAGCGGATGATCGGGCTCGTCGCGCAATTGGCCAAGCGTCGCCGGTGCGTCGACATCCCAGAATACGGTGAGCGCATCGGCACGGGCGTAATCGAGCACTGCCCGCAACAGCGCGTCGTCGGCGAAACCGACGCCGCTTGCCTTGACGACGATATCTGCCTCCGCCGCCCGCGCCGCCACCTGCATCATGGCATGCGGGGTGGCCTCGTAGACGACGACGGCACACCAGTCCGGCGCTTCGATGTCGCGGTTCTTCTGGCGATCGTAGACGTCCGGCTCGTAGAAGGTGATGTCATAGCCGAGCCTTGCCAGGGCCTTGAGCAGTCCGCGGTAATAGGTGGCCGCGCCGTTCCAATAGGACGACAGCAGGCTCGACCCGTAAAATGCGATCTTCATTCGGCGGCCTCCTTTGCAAGGATCGTGTCGGCGGCTTGGCGGTGCCCGCATTCGGCGAGCACGCCGAACAGTTCATCCGCCCGATGCCGGCATGTGTGCAGTGAGCGAATGGTCTCGAGGCCCGATGTCGCCAGAGATGCGGCGAGATCCGCGTCACGCAGCACGGCGCGAAGATGATGCCGCATCTCGAAGCCGGTGTTTGCAAACAGGAAATCGGTGCCGGGCCTGAACAAGCGTTCGACATCGGACCAGGGTGCCGAAACAAGCGGAATGCCGCAGGCGAGCGCCTCGAACATGCGGATGGTCGGGATGCCGGGCAGGCTTTCGCGGTATGGGCGCCGCGGGATGTGAACCGTGATGCGGCTCGCCGCGAATGCCTTCGGCACGTCGGCATTGGCGATCCAGCCTTCGTAGCGCAGGCCGGCGGCTGCAAGGTCGGCGAGCGCCTCGCGCGGATAGCGAACGCCGTGGACGGTGCCGCTCAGGCCGAGCTCACGCACCGGGCCGACCAGGAACTCGCTGATTTCGGCACTGCGCTCGTCGTCGCCCCAATTGCCGATCCAGATAAGGTCGGAACTCCGCTCGATTTCAGGATGGGGCTGGAACAGATGGTCATCGGCTGCCTCGTGCCAGGTGAAGACCCGCTTGCCCCATCCGGCGCGGAGATAGCTTTCCCGCAGCGCCTCGCCGAAGGCGAGCACGCCATCGTAATGTTCAAGCTGCAAGGCGGAAATCGCTTGCGTGGCCGAGATGGCGCGATGGTGCGTGTCGTGGAACAGCAGCGTGAAACGGCCGCCAATTGCTTTCGCCCTGCCTAGCCGCGCGACAAGGTCCGGCGCGGTCCACTCATGCACGATCACCACATCGGCATCGGAGATCCAGGCTTCGTGGTCGAATGCGGCGTCATAGGTGACCGGCATCAGCTCGGGAAAGTCCTTCCGGAATCGCTCGATTGCGAAGGACCCTTTCTCGGCCAGCAGGTTCGACCGGCTCCAGCCGTCGGCGGGCTCCAGCGCGATCGCCTGGTGCCCGCGCGCGACCAGCTCACGCATGATGCCGCGCAGGAAATGTGCGTTGCCGTGGTTCCAGTCGGAAACGATCGAATGGGTGTAGAATAAAAACCGCATAATCAACTATCCGCCATGGTGGCCAGGGCCGCCTTGTCGTAGACGCCGCGCATGGCGGTCGCCTGTCTTGCCAATGAAAATCTGCGGCTTCGGCGGGCGGCTGCCTCACCGAGCTCTCGCCGGCGCTGCGCGTCGCTGCAAAGGCTATTGATGCATCTGGCGAGATCGCCCGGATCGCGTGCGTCGTAGAACCTGGCCGCGCCGTCCCACAATTCGCGATAGGTCGAGATATCGGCGAGCACCAAAGGCGTCTTCGACATCGCGGCCTCCAGGGTGGCCAGGCCGAACGGTTCGTAGAGCGACGGCGATACGAAAATGCCGGCCCGCGCCATCAGCAAGCGCACTTCCTCATGCGGTACCGGCCCGAGCGGAACGGCGTGACTGAAGCCAACATGCTGGCCGTCCGGGCCTTGCAAGGAGCCGGCGACGAAAACCGGCCATTGCGTCAGGGAGGCGGCCCGGTCCAGCACCGCCGCATTCTTTCCTTCGTCCCACCAGCGCGCAGCCGCGAAGACGACCGATTCCCGCTTTTCGCTCTTCGGGCCGGGCCGCGCGCCGTTGCCGACGACGCTCAGGCGTGCGATCGGCCCGTAGCAGGTTTCGAGCATGTCGGCATGGCTGCGGCTCGGTGCAACGACCATGCCTGCTTTGTCGAAACCGCGCCGGTTGCGGTCCTTCTGCCAGGCCCATTCGCCGTCCGCCGCCTGTCCCTTGACGGCGTGGAACCATGTCACCACGCAGGAATGCGACACCGCCACGACCGGGCAGGGCACGTCGAGCCCCGCGGCCTGCGTCGGCGCGTTGAGATGGACGATTTCGATGGCGTAGTCACGGATGAGCGGGTGCAGCTCCTGCTGCAATGCGTCGAGGTCGTGCTCGTTGCGGGTCATCCAGTCAGGCGGCGTGTTGAGCCAGGTCAGCGCCGCGAATGACTGGGCCTCCTCGGCCTGCTGCCTGGACGGTTCCGGACCAAGCCCGGCAAGCAGGACGCTGTCGCCGCCGGCGACCAGTTGCCTGGCCAGATCGAGCGCATAGCGCCAGACGCCGCCAACGGCATCGACAGTCATCAGGATACGCCGCGGTGGCGGGCTCAGTGTCCGCAACATGTGGCCTCCAATTCGGCCAGCGGACGCGGACGCTTCTCCTGGATGTCGCTGAATGTTCGGAAGGATGCGAGGTAATGTTCATGCGCGCGCTCCCAGGCGAGATCGTCGGGCTCGCCCCAAAGTTCGCGATAGCTGGGCGAACTCGGATAGGGATAAAGCGGCACCGGCTCGTTGGCCCAAACGCCGTTGTCGATCAGGTGCTTTCGCCAATAGTCGACCAGCGCGGGGTCGTCCTCGACCACGCCGATCAGATTGGCCTGCACGAACGGCACGTGGCGCCTTGCATCGACCAGCAACGCGGCCAGCTCCTCGGTTCCCAGCCGGCAGCGTTTTGCCAGCATGGCGCGGCCTTCCACTGTCAGGCTTTCGAGGCCCGCCTCGATCGAGACGCAACCGGCGGCGCCGAGCAGCTTCAGCAGTTCCGGTTTCCAGAGGTCGATACGCGTCTGCACGCCGAACTTCACATCGCGATCGACCAGCGCTTCCAGCAATGCCTTTTGCGGCAGGAAGATCTCGTCGATGAAGTAGATGTAGCCGACACCCTGGGCGATCAGCCGGTCGATCTCGGCGATCACCGCCTCGTGGTTCCTGCGGCGGTAGGCATCGCGGAAATCGATCTTGGCGCAGAAGCTGCAATTATAAGGGCAGCCGCGCGACGCTTCGACCTCGGCTCCGAAACCGACCTGGTCGTCGTCGAAGCGGTGATGATGATGCTGATGCGCGGCAATCCAGTCCGATGGCCATTCGAGCGCTGGGTGATCGATGAACGAGCTCGCATGGACGCCGCCGTTCGAGACCAGTTTTCCATCCTCGAAATGGGCCGTGGACGGCACCGCACTCCAGTCGTCGCGCCGGGCAAGTTCCGCGACCACTTCCTCGCATTCGCCGCGCACGACGATGTCGACGCCAAGCTTGCGCAAAGTCGGCGTCGGCGTCGCCGAACCATGCGGCCCGACGGCGACGGTGCGGCCGCCGCGCCCGGCAAGATGGTTGAGGAAATCGGCCGGCACGCGCAACTCGGGCGGTGCGCAGCGCCAGAACAGGTAGGTCGGCGCGGTGCTGACGACGGTCATGTCAGGCTCGAAGGCGGCGACGCGATCGGCTAGCGCGGCGTTGTCGAGCTTCTGGATCTGCCCGTCCAGCATCAGCGCCTTATGGCCGGCGGCTTCGAGCAAGGCTTTCGAATAGCCGAGTTCGAGCGGCAGATGCGGCTGGCGGCAGCCGAAATAGATGCTGTCCTGGTACGTCCAGGACGGATTGACCAGAGCGACCTTCATGCCACGTACCTCGCCGGTTCGGGATGCGGGTCGAGGCGATGACGCTGCAGCCAGTCGGCGAGGTCGCGAATGCCGTTTTGCCACGAGACGTGCGCTTTCCATCCCAGCGCCGCCTCGATCGCGCGTGTGTCGGCGACAAAGAACGGTTGATCGCCGGTGCGTTCGCGGTCGTAACGGATCGGAACGTCCCGTTTCGTTAGGTCGCGAATCTCCTTCAGCAGCATGCGCAGGCTGACGGCGTTTTCCGGTCCGCCGCCGAGATTGAATGCCTGGCCCTTGACCGCCTCGATCCGGTCGAGCACGGCGCGGTAGGCCGAGACCGCATCGGCAACGTGGAGGATGTCGCGCACCTGCTTGCCGTCGCCATAGATGGTGATCGGCCGGTCGGAAAAGGCGCTGAGCAGGAAATGCGCGACCCAGCCCTGATCCTCCGTCCCGAACTGGCGCGGGCCATAGATGCAGCTCATGCGCAGCACCGCCGTCGGCAGATCGTATGACTTGGCGTAGTCGAGGACATACTGGTCCGCCGCGCCCTTGGAGCAGCCATAGGGCGTGCAGAAATCGAGGCCGCGCGTCTCATCGATGCCGTGCGCGCGGATGGCCGCATCGCAAGGCGCGTATTTGCCGTCCTCTTCGCGCATGGCGAGGTCGGCGAGGCGGCCATAGACCTTGTTGGTGCTGGCGAAAACGACGGGGATGCGCTTGCCGCTGCGGCGAGCGGCTTCCAGGACGTTGAACGTCCCGCGCAGGTTGACGTCGAAATCCTCGTCCGGCCGAACCAGGCTCGTGGTGACGGCGGTCTGCGCGGCAAGGTGGAAAACCGCCTTCGAACCAGCCACCAGCGGCATCAGCGCCTCGGCGTCGCGGATGTCGGCTATTTCGACGGTGAGGCGGCTGCCGTGCTTTTGCGTCAGCCATTCGAGGTTCTGCTCGACGCCGGGACGGCTCAGATTGTCGATGACCAGCACCGGTTCGCCATCCGACAACAGGCTGTCGGCGAGGTTGGAGCCGATGAAGCCGCTGCCGCCGATAATGGCGACGGGCGCTTCGCGAAAATTGCGTGAATCCGGTCTCATGATACCAGTCCTCGCGCTTCGAGTTCCCGCTTCATCTCGGCGCTGCGATCGATGGCGACCGTGTTGCGCACCCATGCCACGAAATCGCCGAGCGAATGCTCCAGGCGGTACTGCGGCTGGAAGCCGAGCAGTTCGCGCGCCTTCGAGATGTCGGCAAAGCAATTGCGGATATCGCCGGAGCGTGCCTTGCCGAGGATTTCCGGCTGGCGGCCAGGTACGCCCATTGCTTCGGCGAGCAGCCGGGCGACGTCGCTGACCGCGTAGGCTCGCCCGCTGCCGATGTTGATGACATGGCTGCGCGCCTGGGGCTGTTCCAGCGCCAGCCTGAAGGCGCGGGCAACGTCGCGTACATGCACGAAATCGCGCTGCTGTTCGCCGTCCTCGAAAATCAGCGGCCGCTGGCCATTGGCGATGCGCGAGGCGAAGTTCGCCAGGACGCCGGTATACGGGTTCGAGAGCGCCTGTCCGGCGCCGAAGACATTGAACAGGCGCAGCGCCACCGCGTCGACGCCATAGGCTTCGCCGAAGATCAGTACGGCGCGTTCCTGGGCGTATTTTGTCAGTGCGTAGATCGAGGTGAGGTCGACCGGTTTCTGCTCGTCGGTGGGCAGCGGCGACAGGACTTCACCTTCCGGCGACAGGGGATTCCATTGGCCGCTGCGGATGTCGTCCGGCTGCCGTCTTGCATTGTCGATGCGCCGGCCGTCTGGCGTGGCATAGAGACCCTCGCCATAGACGCTCATCGAGGAAGCAACGACGATCCGTTCGATCGGCCGTTTGATCAGTGCCTCCAGCAACGTGGCGGTGCCGAGGTCGTTGGCGCCGACATAGCGGGCGATCTCGTACATCGACTGGCCGACACCCACTTCAGCCGCCAGGTGAATGATCGCGTCGACATCGTCGACCGCCTCTGCGATGGCGTCGCGATCGCGAACGTCGCCTTTGATTAGCTTGGCGCCTGGCGGCAGGCTGATTGCCTCGCCGCCATGCACCTGGTCCAGCAGCGCATCGAGAATTGAAACCTCATAACCGTGTTCAACGAGTTCCTGGGCGACGTGGCGGCCGATAAAACCGCAGCCTCCCGTGACCAGTATACGTTTCACGACAACTCCTCATACGAATGGCTTTGCCGCCCCAAACTTCCGGGCGAAAGGTTTGTTCCCTTGCTTCAACAAAGTTCAGGAGGCTCGCCGGGGTAGGTTCAACCACGCGCGGGAACATCGAAGGCTGCTTGGTGTTAGGAGCCATGTTCGACCAACCGCGCGCGCATGCCGGGCAGGCCGGCAACGCGGGGTCTCGCGGCTTGCGGTGGAATCGAAGGGAGATTGCGATGTCTGAATCGAAGACGACCACCGATCATGACGAAATCCGCCGTTGGGCCGAGGATCGCGACGGGCGGCCGGCGGTGGTGCGCACCAAGGGCGAGGGCGGCATACTGCGCATCGACTTCGGCGAGCCTGAAGAGACGTTCGAGCCCGTCGAGTGGGACGAATTCTTCAGGATATTCGATGAGAACGAACTGGCCTTCCTCTACCAGGATGAGACCAGCGGCGGAAAAACCAGCCGCTTCAACAAATTCGTCGAACGCAGCCGGAAGTAGGGTCGCGGCAAACAGCGGCCGCGGTCAGTGCAGCAGGCTTGGCCCGCGTGCCCTGACGATGTTTCGCATGATGCCGTTGAGCCAGTCCTCCGTGGAGGAGCCGGACCGTCTCTTGTCGATTTCGCCGATGGCCTGTTCAAGCGTTCGCTCGACCAGCCGGTCGGAGGCCTCCACATCTCCCAGCAGCAGGCGCGCCGCGAGCCTGAGCTTAGGCAGCAGCGAAAACACGTCGTCCGAGGGCTCCGACGCTCGGCCTCCTTTCGATGCCGACGTCTCGGCTGGGAAGAGAGCATCGAAGACAGCCTGGCCGTTCGAGGATTTTCGAAGGCTGCTGGCATACCGAAGGCGCTCGGGAATAACGATGTCTTCATCGCCGCTGAAAAACACGAACGGCACGCCACGGCGCATCAACTCGTCGGCGATCGGGAATACCCGTCGTCCGTTGAGATTGACGTCCAGGATGGCGGCCTCCGCCTCGTCCGTATGTTTCGATGCCTGTTCGACAGTCGCTACTGGGCCAAGCACCACGGCGCCCATCTTGCTGAAATAACGTGCAAGATCGCCCGCCAGCATCCATTCGTCCTCGACGATCAGGATATGCAAGCCTTGCAGGTCGCGCACCTCATTGTTCCTTCTTCCTGCGGGATTTACGGCTGTCGGCGCGGACTTCTGCAAAGTGGCGAGCCAGGACCTCTTGCAACCGTTCCGCGAGCGCGAGCAGGCGAGGCGGAATATTTTCAGATACCGGGAACTTGGTCAGATCCGGCGAGGGCAACAGAATTCGCTTGGCCGGCTTTATTTCAGGTGGTCGTTTTGCCATTGGAACCGCCTCCAAAGTCAGATGTTAATGCCCACCGGCGGTGCTTTGTTCCGTTGGTGGACTATTTGCTGGCCTGAGGCTCGGCCCGGTCTTAGTCTCAGGCGCGATTTGGGTCTGAGGCCTGATTTGACGGCTTCGTGTTCGCGGCGGTTACCAGGGGCTTGGCGTGGCATCCGAGAATGGAAGATTTCCCATAGTCGGCATCGGCGCATCGGCCGGCGGCATTCCGGCGATGGAGGGCCTGTTCAAAGGACTGACCGACGGCACCGGCATGGCGTTTGTCGTCGTCACGCACCTCAGCCCGGAACGGGAGAGCCTGCTGCACGAGGTCATCCGACGTTACACCGAAATGCCGGTCGTCGTGGCCGAGGAGGGCGTGACGGTGCAACCGGACCAGGTCTATGTGATGCCGCAAAACGTCGTCCTCACCATCCGTAAGGGCGCGCTTTCGCTGCGCCGGCCGAACACGCTCAACCGCGAGCGCAAGCCGATCGACATCTTCTTCAGCGCATTGGCCGAGGACCAGGGCGAGTATGCGGTCGGCATTATCTTGTCGGGTGGCGATTCGGACGGCACGCTCGGCGCCAGGGCAATCAAGGAGCATGGCGGGCTGACCATAGCCCAGGCGTCCAACGGGTACGGCCCCCGCAACCCGGACATGCCGCAGAGTGCGATTTCGAGCGGCCTGATCGACATAGCGGCGCCCGCCGATCAGATCGGTGCAAAGCTTCAGGCATTTGCCCGCGGCTTCGAGGCGCTGAGCGGACTGGCCGAAGCGGACGACGAGCACAAGGCCGACCTGGATCGGGCCCGCGATGAAATCTATGCCATTTTGCGCAGCCATTCCGGTCACGACTTTTCCGGCTACAAGACCAAGACGTTCCTGCGTCGCGTGAAGCGGCGCATGCAGATCACGCAGCTGCAGTCGATCACCACCTACATAGAACGGCTGAAGAGGGATCCCGACGAGGTGGCGAAGCTGTTTCGCGACCTGCTCATCAACGTCACCAGCTTTTTTCGCGACGCCGAAGCGTTCAAATTGCTGGAGGAAAAGATCATACCGCAGATTTTCGAAGGCAAGAACGCCTCCGATTCGGTGCGTGTCTGGGTGCCCGGCTGCGCCACGGGCGAAGAGGTGTTCTCGATCGGCATGCTGATGCGCGAGCGCATGGACAAGCTTTCGGCTTCGCCGCGCGTCCAGATATTCGCGACCGACATCGACGAGCCGGCGCTCGCGGTGGCACGTGCGGCGCGTTATCCCGAAGCGCTGCTGCACGGGCTATCGCCACGGCGCAGGCAACGCTTTTTCCACAGCGACGGCGAGAGCTATGTACTGGGTCCAGAGGTGCGCGAGCTGTGCATTTTTTCACCCCACAGCGTTATACGCGATCCTCCCTTCTCGCGCATCGACATGATTTCGTGCCGCAACCTGCTGATCTATTTCGGCCTGCACATCCAGAACCGGGTCATCCCGATCTTCCATTACGCGCTGAGGCCGGGCGGTTATCTGTTCCTGGGCACGTCGGAAAGCATCGGTCAGCACGGTGACCTGTTTGCCACGGTCGACAAGAAGCACCGGATATTCCAGGCGCGGGAACATGCCACGCCGCGGCCGCCGGTCCTTGTCGGCAATGGCCGCACGGATCTCCGTCCGGTCGGACGCGGCGGCTCGAAGAACGACGCCGCCAGCCATTCGCTCCGCCAGGCGATCGAGGCTCAGGTGCTGGAGCGGTTTGCCCCGCCTCACGTGCTGGTCAATGGCGATGGCGACATCGTCTACTATTCGGCGCGGACGGGCAAATATCTGGAGGCGCCGCAAGGCGCCCCGAGCCGGCAGCTGGTGACCCTGGCCCGCCGCGGGCTGAGACTTGAGCTGCGCGCCGCGTTGCGGGAAGCAGCCACGACGCGCCGCACGGTCGTGCGGGAGAACATAGCCGTCGAGGAAGACGACGGACAGCTTCAGTTCATTACACTGACGGTCGAACCGTACACCGGGCACGGCAACGGCGAGCCCCTCTACCTCGTCCTGTTCAATCCGGTGGGACAGGCCCAGCTACGCTCCGAGCCGGCACGCGAAAGCCGCGGCACCGACGGCGCGTCCGATCTCGAACGGGAGTTGCGTGACACACGCGAGCGGCTGCAGTCGACCATCGAGGAATACGAAACCGCGCTGGAGGAGGTAAAGTCTTCGAACGAGGAACTCGTCTCCGTCAATGAAGAGGCGCAGTCGACCAATGAGGAGCTTGAGGCCTCGAAGGAGGAGATGCAGTCACTCAATGAAGAGCTCAACACCATCAACGCGGAGCTGACCGGCAAGATAGAGGAGCTCGACCGCGCCAACAGCGATCTCAGAAACCTGTTCGAAAGCACGGAAATCGCGACCATCTTCCTCGACCGCAACCTTGTGGTGCGGACCTTCACTCCCGCCGCATCATCTTTCTTCAACTTGCGTCCATCCGATGTCGGCCGGCCGCTGACCGATCTTTCGAGCCAGCTCGACTACCCCGAGCTGAAGCGGCACATCCAGGCTGTGTTCGAGACCGGAGAGACCCTGAACCATCATCTTGCGCGCGATGACAACGGCCGGTTTCACCTGGTTCGCATCAACCCCTATCGGGACAAGAGCGGCGGCGTCCAGGGCGTCGTCGTGACGCTGATCGACGTGACGACGCTGGCGCAGGCGGAAGAGCGTCAACAGGTGCTCATCTCGGAGCTGAACCATCGCGTCAAGAACATGCTGGCGGTCGTCGCCAGCATCACCAACCGGACACGCGAAAACTCGGCGTCGAAAGACGAGTTCGCCGACGCCTTGATCGGCCGGCTGCAGGCGATGTCACGAGCCTACAGTCTGCTCTCGCGAGAAAGCTGGACCGAAGCTTCCGTCGAGGAACTGCTGCGCCAGGAACTCGATCCTTTCGGGGCCGAACGGTTCGAACTCCATGGCAAACGGGTGAGCCTCAAGCCGGTACAAGGGCTTTCCTTCGGCATGGCAATCCATGAACTGGCGACGAATGCCGCCAAATATGGCGCACTGTCGAAACCTGCCGGCCGGATAGTCGTGAAATGGTCGGTGGCGGACGGAACCTTCAGGCTCACTTGGCGCGAGAAGGGCGGTCCCCGCATCAAGGAGCCAACCGACATCGGCTTCGGCCTAACCCTCCTGCGCGGAGAAATCGGCTACAGGCTGGGCGGAAAGGTTGAAACAACTTTCCACTCAAATGGTTTGGAGGCGGAAATTGCATTCCCTCTGACCCGCGAGGGCTCGTCGTGACCGGAAAGATGCGTGTGCTGATCGTCGAGGACGAATGGCTGATCGCCGACGACGCGGCCGCTTACCTGCGCAAAGCCGGCCATCAGGTGGTTGGGCCTGTTTCGTCGGTGACGGCAGCACTCCGGCTCGTTGGCGAAGGCGGCATCGACGCGGCGCTGCTGGATATCCAGTTGAACGACGAGACCAGCTATCCGATCGCGGAAGCGTTACGGACGCGCGGTGTTCCGTTCGCCTTCCTCTCCGGGTATGGCGAACGTGAAATTCCGGCCGGGTTCCGCACATGCAGGATCGTGCAGAAGCCGGCGAGCCAGAGTGCGATCCTGAATGCCGTGGATGAACTCGCGCGAGCCTGCTGAGGTCTCGATTTTGAAAGTCGTGCCAGGTCACAGCGGTGTGGTGCGTGCCTGCCGCGAACAACGAACGCCTATGGCAAGATCCGCACCGGTACCGATTTGACCGCCGGAACATGAGCCTTCTCGGCTCTGTGCCACAAAGGAACCAGCGGGTTGAGCTCGGGATAATAACCGGCGCAATTTCCCTCCGGCACCGAGAAAGGGGTGATGCGCAGCCCGTGCACGCGGCGCTCCACGCCATCATGCGCATTGGCTTCGAGATCGACCTCCTGTCCCGCGCTCAAACCGAGGCGCTGGATATCCTTTTCATTCATCAACAGCACCATGCGTGTGCCGCTGATGCCGCGCAGCCGGTCGTTGTAGCCGTAGACGGTCGTGTTGAACTGGTCGTTGGAGCGCACCGTGATCAGCGTCAGCACATCGCGGCCGGCGACATCGATGTCAGGGTCGGTTTCAAGGCCACTTGGCAGCTTGAAATTGGCCTTCTTGTTCGGCGTCTCCCACACCCGCTTGCTCGCCTTGATGTCGCGATGGAAGCCGCCGGGCGTCAGGAAACGCTCGTTGAAGTCGCGGAAATGTTGGGGGTAGCAGCGCTCGATTTCGTCGCGGATGCGGGAATAGTCCGCAATCCATTCATCCCATGGGATCGAACTCCTGCCCGGCACCGTCGCCTTGGCAAGCTCGGCGACGATCCTGGGCTCGGAAAGCAGATGTGGCGAAGCCGGAGGTCGCGAGCCGAAAGAGCCGTGGATACAGGCGGTGGAATCCTCGACCGACACTCTTTGGTCGCCGCTCGCCTGATGGTCTCTTTCCAGCCGTGACAGGCAGGGCAGCAAATAGGTTGTCCGGCCGGCGATCAGGTGGCTGCGGTTGAGTTTGGTCGCGATCTCGACATGCAGGTCGAGCCCACGCCAGGCTTTCTCGACCAGGCCGGTTTCCGGAACGGCCCGCACGAAATTGCCGCCGAGCCCGACGAAGCCCTTGACCGATCCGTCGATGACGCCTTCGCAGGTCTCGACCGTATCGAGACCTTTTTCGCGCGGCGGCTCAAAGGCGTAGAATTCGGCGAACTTGTCGAGCGGGACGAGCTCGGGCTTTTCCGATATGCCGACGGTGCGCTGCCCCTGGACATTGGAATGACCGCGCAGCGGCGAAATGCCGGCGCCCGGTTTTCCCATATTGCCGCGCATCATCAAAAGGTTGCACAGCATCTGGACGTTCTCGGTGCCGTGCCGATGCTGGGTCAGGCCCATGCCGTAATTGCCGATCACGGCGTTGGCATGGCTGTAGACCTCGGCGACATGCTCCAGATCGGTCTGCGCAATGCCCGATCGCGCGACGATATCGCTCCACTGCGTGTTGCGCAGGAAGGCTTCGAACTCGGCGAAGCCGTGCGTATGCTCGGCGATGAAAGCCGTATCGAGGACACGCGTCCTGCCGCTTTCGCGAGCGGCATCGTCGAGCGCCAGCAACGCTTTGGCGATGCCCGTCATCGCGGCGATGTCGCCGCCGGAACGAACCTGGAAGTAGTCGCTGGACATTTTGGTGCCCGGTCCGGGTGACAGCATGTCGATGGGGTTTTGCGGGTTCTTGAAGCGCTTCAGTCCCCGCTCGGGCAAGGGATTGAAAGTGAAGACGGGCACGTTGCGTTGGCGTGCCTCCTGCAGCGGATGCAGCAGGCGCGGCGCCGTCACCCCGGTATTGTGCCCGAAGAAGAACATCATGTCGCATTTCGCAAAGTCTTCGAGCTGCACGGTTCCAACCGGCGAACCGATCGATTCCGGCAAGCCGACCGACGTCGATTCATGACACATGTTGGACGAATCGGGCAGGTTCGAAGACCCATAGATCCGCGCAAAAAGCTGGTACATGAACGAGGCCTCGAGCGAGGCGCGGCCGGATGTGTAGAACACCACCGATTTGGGGTCGAGCCGACGCAGTTCGGCAGCTATGTCGCGGAACGCATCGTCCCAGGAAACCGGCTCGTAACGGTCGGTGGCGGCGTTGTAGCGCATGGGTGCGGTAAGCCTGCCCTGCTTCTCCAGATCGTGGTCCGGCCAATCGAGCAGTTCCGCCACCGAGTGCTCGGCGAAGAATGCGGGTTCGCAGCGCATCTTGGTCTGGTCCCACATCGTCGCCTTGGCGCCGTTTTCACAGAATTCGAAAGGCCTCGGCTGGGCTGGCTTTGCCCATGAGCAAGACACGCACATATAGCCGTCGGCCTTGTTCTGCTTGAGCAGCGTGCTCCATATCCCGGACAATAGCAGGCCTTCGCCTCGCGCCTTGCGGACCAGGGATTTGAGCGATCCCCAGCCGCCTGTCGGGTGGTCGTATTTCTTGGTTTCGATGCGATCGGTTACGGCGGGTCTCATGCAAGCCACTCCCTGTAGAAGAGCACTCATACGAACCCGCGGTGAGGCTGAATGTTCCCGGCCGGCTCCGTCCCGTCACGCCGTCCGTCTTACCGGAACCATTTCTGCCATCGTTTGTTCGGCTCGGAGAAAGGAGCCGTGCGAAATGGAGCGACGTAACGCGTTAATTGCAATGGTGATTTCGGCCATCATCATCGTCGGCTTTCTCATAGGCTTTTTGTACGGCGATATGGGCTGGCAAACCTCGCCGCTCAAAAGAGCCCCTGAGCAGAACCAGGGTGGCAATGCTCCAGCCGACACCTCGCCTGCCGCCGGCATCAAGAAGAACCCCAAGGAAAATACCGAAATGCCGGGCCAGCAATGAAGGCCGGTCCAGCAATGAAGTTAGCCAATGCTACGAACTGAGACGGGTTCCTGTTTTTGCGGCGCCATAACGGCGCAGATGGGCGGCGAGCCGTTCTGGGTTTGCTCCGATCATGATGACGACTGTCGCAAGGCGATAGGAAGCCCGCTAACGGTGTGGGTCGGCTATCGGCCCTCTGAATTCACCTTGCTCACCGGCACACCGAAGACCTTTTCGAAAACCCCCGGCGTGCTCCGGTCCTTCTGCGCGGATTGCGGAACATCGATCGGCTATGTCGACCAGGGCCTGCCCGACGAACTCTATCTGGCGATCGGCTTTCTCGATCACCCCGAACGGTTTCCGCCACAGGCCCACGCATATTGGAACATGAGGCTTCCCTGGGTCGAGTTTCCAGACGAGCTGCCGCGGGTCAGGACGTATTCGAGGCAGCGCGACCCGGCGTTCGGAAATCCGGCAGACCGCTAGCTTTCGATCCCCTCGCTGGTTGGAAAACGTGCCATTCGGGCTTGCGTACGAAAACGACGATTGGCGCGCGGCCGAAAACGCGCAATTATCGGCCGATGGGCCGCCGTTTGGATGACAAGCTCGATTGCAAGGCGTGCGGGACGATCCTGATGGAGATTCCCGACAACCCGAAGGATTCGACGCCGATCTATTGCAGCAATTGCGGCGCCTATCTCGGCGAATGGGGCGATCTGCAGGAGGATTTCTTCAGGCAGGCTTTCGGCGCCCAGGCCTTCGATCTGAACAACGGAAACATCATCAAGAAATAGTCCTGGATTGTGCCGGCCTCCCGCCGGCCAAGCCACGGCCTGTGGACCCGACTCGTTGCGGCAACCGCCCTTCGTATCGGACCCTCGGGAACCTTTCTCCCGAGCCGCTTGTTTGGGTTGCGGAAGGAGACACGCCATGAGCACAAAACCTCCCCCTGTGCCGCCGAAGAATCTGAGCCCGAAGGGCGCCGGCGACAAAAAATCGGTAGCGGCCGACCAGGCACCGCAATCCACCGTTCCGGATCCCGACAAGCAGGGCCAGCAAGGCAATACGAAGGTAAACACCACCCATCAAGGCAACGTCCAAGATCGCTAGGCCATGTCCACGTCGAAGAAAACTCCTGCCAGCATCCGCCAGGGCGGTCCTGGCGCCGCGCACGAAAACGCCAAGAAGCCGCTGAGCGTCGAAAAGCCGCCCGCCGCGCCCGACCGTCGCAGCCACAGCAAGGTCTCCGGCGGCGGCGGCGAACGCGACAGCCACCATACCCACGACCCCGAAAAGAAAGGCGACACCCGGCCCGCGCATCAGGACAAGTGAAGTCGGGCAGCGAGGCGGAGATCGGTAGAGTTCGAGCGAAATGTCAGCGGGGACGTCGCGCCAAGGCAATCGGCACGACATTGTCGACATTCACTACAGGGACCACTGGCAAGTCGAACAGCATCGCAAGCCCCCGCGTCGCGGCCATTTCCACGATCAGTTCCTCGATGGATTGATCGGTCAGGCGGGTCTCGATGCTCCGCCGGATCATCGCTGCAAGCTTATGGACTGGCACCGGCACCGACTTCGCCCGATCGTCGAGCAGCTTGCTGATCTCTATCACGACGTCAGCGTCGATATTCCTGGGCAAGTCTCGCATAAGCGCCTCCTCGCCAAACGAAAAGCCCGCCGCACCTTTCGATACGGCGGGCGATCCAGTAATGCGCACCGGCGAGGGGATCGGGTGGGCGTGCCGGCGCGCGCAGATCGCAAGTATTTTTAGTTAAATCCGCCAGCTTCGATGTGTCACGGGAAAACGTCTGTACGTTTTTAACCGAACCGCGCCGATCGTCAGCTGTCCCCGCCGTCGCACGGCGTGGCAGCACCGATGGCGCGCTCCGTACCGTCCCGACAGCGAACCCAAAACAGTATACACTATAAACTTAAAACATCTTGCCAGGCGATCCTGCCTGTGCTCCACTTCGCATTGAAACTTGGCCTGCAGGTCGAATTCTATCGACATGTGGCTGCATTTCAACGGATCACTGCGAGAAGACCAGCCTCAAACGATATACGAAATCTTCGCATGGGAAGGCGTGGATGACGGAAACGATAGAGCTCAAACGGGTTGGCGACGGCAATCTGCGTGCCCAGGTCTATCAACAAATCCGGCTGACCATACAGCATGGCGAATTGGCGCCTGGCCAGAAGCTCGTCGATGTCGACATTGCCGCCCAGCTCGGGCATTTCCAGAATGCCTGTCCGCGACGCCTTGATGCAGTTGGTGCATGAGGGCTATCTCGTCGGCACCACACGCGGCTTCACACTGCCCACGCTTACCGCGACGGATGTCGCCGACATCTTTGAGGTCCGCCGCTTGCTCGAGCCGCGTGCCGCCGCACACGCTGCGCGGACACTTGACGCCGCTGGCCTCAAGACGCTGGCAGCCGCGCTTCGGGAGGCCGAGGCTGCGGCCGCCGCCGGCGATGCCGACCGCTTTTTCCAGGCCAATTCGGCATTCAGGAATTGTTGGCTCGGTGCCGTCGAGAACGCGCGCCTTTCACAAACGATTGCCCGCTTCGCCGACCACGTGCTCGTCGTCCGTTTAAGGACGCTGTCGCACCAGCCGACACAGGCCGTCGTCGTGGCCGGCATGCGCGCCATCTACGAGGCATTCGTCAAGCGCGACGCCGTCGCCGCCTACGACCGCATGACGCACTTCATTCAGAACGCCGAGGAGCGTTTCATGAAGCTGAGCCCACCGGCTCAACATTCCAGCGGTGAAGGTGAGAGCATGTCGCAGCGGGGGAAATCATGATCAGGAAGCAGCACCCGCTGAAAGGGCCGAACCGGTTCAAGCTTGGCGTCTTTTCGATGAACGCCGATGGCGGCTTGGCAATGACCACCGTTCCCGAGCGCTGGCGTGCCCGCTGGGAAGACAACCTCAACTCCGCCTGCATCGCCGATCGCGCCGGCCTCGAGTTTCTGCTGCCGATCGCCCGTTGGCGCGGCTTCGGCGGTTTGACGCATGTGCGGGAATGGTCGTTCGAGACTTTCACCTGGGCGGCGGGCCTTGCCGTCGCCACGGAAAACATCGGCCTGTTCATGACGGTGCATGTGCCGCTGGTTCATCCGCTGCAGGCTGCAAAAGCGCTGGCGACGGTTGACCACATCTCCAACGGGCGTGCCGGCTTGAACATCGTCTGCGGCTGGAACCCGGACGAGTTCGCCATGTTCGGGCAGACGGTCGGCGAGCGGACCTACGATCAGGCCGAGGAATGGATAAACATCATCGTGCGCGCCTATCAATCTAGGGAGCCGTTCGACTTCAGCGGCGAGTTCTATGATCTGAAGGGGGTCGTCAGCCGGCCGCCAAGCCTGCAGGCGCCGCGACCGGTGACCATGAACGCCGCCTTCGGCGCGCCGGGGCGCAACTATGCGGCGCGCCACTGCGACTATCTGTTTTCGACTTTTTCCGAAATCGCCGACGGCCGTGCGCATGTGGTCGACATCACCAACCGAGCGGCCGAAGTCGGACGCGAAGTCGGCGTCTATACGGTCTGTCACGTCGTCTGCCGGGAGACCCAGCAGGAAGCCGAGGATTATTACCGGCACTACGCGCTGGAATGCGCGGACGAGGGCGCCGTCGACGAGCATATGCGCAAGAAGAAGGAATTCGCGAACTCGCATGATGCGAAGGCCTTCACCGAATATCGGCAAAGGTTCGCCGGCGGTGCTGGAACCTTCCCGCTCATCGGCACGCCGGAAAAGATCGTCGACGACCTCACCAAGATCATGGACCAGGGTTATTCCGGCGCCGCCCTCACATTCGTCAACTACACCTACGAACTGCCCTTCTTCTGCGACCGCGTGCTGCCGCTGATGCGCCAGGCCGGGCTTCGGGTAAATTGATGCCGGCGGGCGCCATTCCGAAGCCGTGGGTGGATGGGCACGACGCCATCAATCCGCGCGCCTTCAAGCAGGCGATGCGGGCCGTGGCTGGCTCCGTCGCCATCCTCGCCTCGGAGCATGACGAGATCGGCTTTTGCGGTATCACGGCGACGGCCCTCTGCTCGTTCAGTGCCGAGCCGCCGTCCCTGCTGGCCTGCGTCAACCGCAGCAGCACCTTTGCCTCGGCCATTCGCGAAGGCTTGCCTTTTTCGGTCAATCTGCCCGCCGGCGACCAGGAGAACGTTGTGCGCGCCTTTGGCGGCATGACCAAAGCCAGGGGCGCCGCGCGCTTCTCGGCCGGATCATGGGTACGCGGCGAAACCGGCGCGCCTCTGCTTGTCGGCGCGCGGGCGATGTTCGAATGCCGGGTCGCCGAAATCATTGTGCGGGCGTCGCACATGATCGTCATTGGCATCGTCTCAGGCGTTGCGCTGGACCGCGCCCACCGATCGCCGGTCTTCTACGCGCATGGGCGGTTCCTGACAGTAGGAGATGATGTCAACTAACCGCCGTTCGTGTGGCGGCGCAGCGTGCAATGTCAGATCGGCCCGATGATGGGCCCCGGCGAAGTGAATCTATCAGAGGGAGTACGGCAATGCGCATTTGGAAATCCCTTGTTCTGGCGGCACTCATGTCGGGTGTAGCGGGTATCGCCACGGCCGAAGAGGTCGTCCTCAATGCCGTGCATTTTACGCCGACGCAGAACGGCTACGCCCAGAGCTTCCTGAGGTTCGTTCAGAAGGTGAACGAAAAGGGCAAGGGCGTGGTCCAGATCAACGTGCGTGGCGGGCCGGAGGTCATTCCACCGATCCAGCAGGGCGCGGCGCTCAGGAGCGGCCTGATCGATGTGATCGACACACCGGCAGGGCAGTTCCTCGAGCTCGTGCCCGAAGGCGAGGTTTTCTCCGCATCGACGAAGACGCCGTGGGAGGTTCGCGAGAATGGCGGCTGGGACTTCATCAGCGGGATTTTCGAGAAGAAGGCCAATGCCCATCTGCTGGCGCATGTCGACGCGGGCTCGGGCTTCAACGTCTTCACCATCGATGAACCCAAGCTCAACAGCGAAGGCAGCATCGACTGGAGCAGCCTGAAGATACGTTCGTCGCCGCTCTATCGCGATTTCCTCGAATCCCTGGGTGCGACGGTCATCGTGCAAGCGCCGGGAGACGTCTACACTTCGCTCGAGCGCGGCGTCGTCAATGCCAACGCCTATACCGTATTCGGTTATGCGTCCTTCGGCTGGGACAAATTCACCAAATACCGTGTCGATCCGCAATTCTTCAAAACCGACGTGCTGATCTCGATCAACAAGGCCAAATGGGATACGCTGTCGCCCGAGGCGCAGAAGCTGCTTGCCGACACGGCCGTCGAATACGAGCGCGCGAGCTATGACGCCAACCTTGCCGAGTCCGAAAAGCAGGCACAGGCGATGATCGCCGGCGGGCAGAAGGTGATCAGCTTGACCGGCGCCGGCCGCGACAAATTCCTGGCGGCTGCCACGCAGGCGAGCTGGGCGAGAATGGCCAAACGTGATCCCACCAACATCGATCAGTTGAAGAAATTCTTCCAGTAGCCCGAGCCGAGGGTGCCTTGTGTGCCTCCATCAAAGCTGGGCCAAGGGGACGAAGGTGGACATGAGGGTCGTCGGGCATGGATAGATTGTTTGCAGCGATTGGGAGGCTGAGCCTGGCGTTGGCGGCGGCGGCAAAAGTGGTGCTTGGCCTCATCATCGTCGCGGTGGTTGCTGATGTATGCGTCCGCAATCTGGGCCTGAGGCCGCTTGCCTGGGCGGTGTCGGCGACGGAATACGGCCTGCTCTACGCGGCATTCCTGCCGATGCCCTGGCTGGTCCACAGCAAGGGCCATGTCTTCGTCGAGTTCCTGCGCAAGGCGCTGCCGGTGCGGGCACGGTCGGTGCTTGAAAAGCTGGTCTACCTCGCCTGCATCGGCGTCAGCCTCTACCTTGGCAGCGTCGCTCTGTCTTCCCTGACAAGTGCCGTTGCGGGCGGCGAATATGAAACGCGCAGTTTCGATATGCCGAAATGGCTGGTGTTTCTGCCCATCATGCTCGCCTTCTACCTCTCGGCGCTGGAATGGCTCAGATATCTGCTCGGCCGTGACACGCTGTACACGCTCGATCCGCTGGAAATGGAAGGGCTCTGACCGGTGGCCTGGCTGTTTCCATTCGCCGTGCTCGTTGGCACCATCCTGGTGTTGATGGGGCTTGGGCTGCCGGTCGCCTTCGCGTTCTTCGTCACCAACGTGATCGGGCTGTACCTGTTCTTCGGCGGTTCGATCGGCGTGACGCAGATGGTCGCCAACTTCTCCGACGCCGTCTCGACCTATGCGCTTGCTCCGCTGCCGATGTTTCTTGTCATGGGCAGCCTGTTCTTCCGCTCCGGCCTGGGCGAGAAGGTCATCTGCGCGCTCGACCTGTGCGTCGGCAATCTGCGCGGACGTCTTGCCTATGTCGTCCTCGTCGCCGGCACGATCTTTTCCGCGCTGTCGGGGTCGAGCCTCGCCAATACCGGCATGATGGGCTCGCTGATGGTGCCGGAGATGCTGAAGCGAGGCTACAAGCCGCACATGGCCTACGGCCCGGTGCTTGGCGCCGGAAGCCTTGCCGTCATCATCCCGCCATCCTCGCTGGCCGTCTTGCTCGGCTCGCTGGCCCAGATCGACGTCGGCGCGCTGCTCATTGCCGGGGCTCTGCCCGGACTGCTGCTCGTTGTCATGTACGCGGCGCTGATCTTCGCACAGACGAAGATCGATCCGGACGCCGCTCCGCACTATCCGGTGCCCGCCGTCCCTTCGGCCGAGAAGGTGAGGGCGGTCGCCGTCAACATCATTCCGATGAGCGTCATCGTGTTCATAGTGGTCGGCACGATCATCCTTGGCATAGCGACGCCGACGGAATCGGCGGGGCTTGGCTGTACCGCCGTCTTCGCCTTGTTGTTTGTCTACCGGCGGTTCAGCTGGTCGGTTGTCTGGAAGTCGCTGGACGATGCGATGAAGGTCACCGGCATGACCTTCCTGATCATCTCGGCTTCGACGACGTTCTCGCAGATATTCGCCTTCTCCGGCGCCTCCAACGGCTTTATCCAGTTCATCGTGGGCTACGATCTTGGACCGTATCCCATGCTGCTCATGATGGTGCTCGTCATCCTGCTGCTCGGCATGTTCATGGATCAGGTCTCGATGATGCTGATCACGCTGCCGATCTTCCTGCCGATCGCCCAGCAATTCGGCTACGAGCCGGTATGGTTCGGGCTGATCCTGCTGCTCGCCTACGAGGTCGGCTTCACCACGCCGCCGTTTGGTCTGCTGCTGTTCATCATGATCGGTGTCGCGCCGAAAGGCACATCGCTCAAGACCGTTGCCATGTCAGCGGCGCCTTACATCGCACTGACGCTTCTGCTGATCCTGCTGATTGTCCTCTTTCCGCAGATCGCTCTCTTTCTTCCGAATTTGATCTAGTCGAACCAGCAGGTGTCCACATGCGCTTTGCCTATCTTGCTTTCTTCCATGATGACCGCGAGGCGAATTTGGCCATCGCCGGTGAAGACGTTGACGCTGTGCGGCGTGTGATTGCATCGACGCCGGGCCTTGCGCTTGCAAACATCTATCTGCCCGAAGTGGCGACGGACATGTTCAACGACGATGGCCCACCGCCGGTCTTTGGCTTCCAGCTCTATTTCGACGAATTGGCGGACATGGAGGCGGCGCTGGCGCCGTCCGGCCATCTGCAGGCGCTTGCCGGACCGGGTATGCTGTCGAGCATCGCCGCTTCGAGGCCGACGCAACAGGCAATGTGCGTGCGTCCGTTTCCCGTCGATGACGCTGGCGTCAAGACGTCCGGGCTGCCCTGCAGCTATCTTGTCCACTATCCCGGGCCTGCCGAAGACATGAATGTCTGGCTCTACCACTATGTGACGCATCATCCGCAATTGATGCGGGGCTTCCCCGGCATTCGCCACATCGAGGTTCTGTCGCGACTGGATTGGTGCGGATCGCTGCCCTGGCCGCGGATCGACCATATGCAGCGCAATCGTGTCATGTTCGACAGTCCCGCGGCATTGACGCACGCGCTGCAATCGCCGGCGAGGCTGGAGATGCGCGCCGACTACAAGACATTCCCGCCGTTTTCAGGCGGCAGCCGGCATTTCCCGATGTCGACGGAAGCCGTGCATCCTTCGTCAAGGGCCACATAGCGCAAACAGGTTTTGCCGACGCCGAAAAATTTCTGGAGATTTCATGTACGACTTTCGCAAGAAATGTGTCTCTCTCGATCGCCTCATCGGCACCTTCTGCGCCATCCCGCACCCTGTGGCCGTCGAAGTGGCGGCCGCGAGCGGGGTCGATTTCCTGTGCATCGACTGGGAGCATTCGCAGATCGGCCGCGAACGGCTCGAGGATCTGGTCCGCGCCGCCGATGTCCACAAGGTTCCCGCGATGGTGCGCGTTCCCGGCCACACGCCGGAGTGGATGGCGGCCGCGCTCGACGCGGGCGCGTCGGGCGTCCTGGTACCGCGCGTCTCGACGGCCGAGCAGGCCCGCATGGCGGTCACGGCCTGCCGTTACCCGCCGGTCGGCGCACGCGGTGTCGGCCCAGGCCGCGCCGCCGGTTATGGCTACAAGATTCCGGACTACCTCAAATCGGCCAACGAGGTCCTGACGGTCGCCATCCAGGTCGAGACGGCCGAGGGCCTCGCCAATATCGACGACATCGTCCAGGTCGACGGCGTCGACGTGATCTTCATTGGCCCCGGCGACCTCTCGGTCTCGATCGACGCCTTGGGGCCGGCCGGCCAGGACAAGCTCAATGCCGCTATCGTCAGGATCGCGGCCGCAGCGCGCGCGACCGGCAAGGCCGTCGGCATCTTTCGCCCTTCGGCGGATGATGTCGGCAAATGGTCGCGGCACGGCATCAGTTTCTACATGCTGGCCAGCGACACGATGTTTCTCGGCGCCGGCCTTGCCGCCGGTGTCGTCTCGGCGCGCAGCGCCTCATAGCAAGAGTTTGCCATGAAGATCATCAAGACCGACGGCGTATTGTCAGTCGAGGAAGAGCAGCTGCGCTACCTCGACGGCTTGAGCGCCGAGTTTGTCGAAAAGACGCTGCTCACAGAAGATGCCTTGATCGAACACTGCCGCGACGCCGACGCATTGATGGTATTGCGAGAGCCGATCACGGCTCGCGTTTTGGCCGAACTGAAGAGGCTCAAGGTCATCGGGCGGTTCGGCGTAGGGCTCGACTCGATCGACGTCGAGGCCGCCAGCCGTGCCGGTGTTCAGGTAACCTACGTGCCGGATGCCAATCTGGTTGAAGTCAGCACCCACGCCATGGCCCTGATCCTGGCCTTGACGCGCAGGCTGAAGCAGTTCGACAGCGCGGTGCGCGCCGGCCGCTGGGCTGCAATGACCGACGGCGCCGGCATCATGCGGCCCGACAGGCAGATCCTCGGCCTGATCGGCTTCGGCCAAATCGGGCGGCTGACTGCCGAGCGGGCGCGGGTCTTCGGCTATCATGTCATCGCCTACGACCCGCATATGCCGGCCGAGCGCATTACGGCCGGCGGTGCCGAACCGGTCGGCTTCGACGAGCTGCTGGCCAGGGCCGACATCGTCTCGCTGCACGCTCCCGCGACACCGGAAACCAGAAACATCATGTCGGCACAAGCCCTGTCGCGGATGAAGGAAGGGGCGATACTCATCAACGTGTCGCGCGGCGGCCTGGTCGACGAGGTCGCCTTGGCGGATTTGATCCGGCGCGGCCATCTGGCAGGCGCCGGCATCGACACGTTCGAGCGGGAGCCGCCTTCGCCCGACAATCCGCTGCTGGCGCTGGATACCGTCCTGGTCAGTCCACACGCGGCGCACTACTCGACCCAGTCTTACGCCGAGGTTCGCAACAAGGTGTTTGCCGATGTCGCATCGGTCCTGCGCGGCGGCAAGCCGGCATATCCGGCCAACCGGATATGACCAATTCCCGAGTCGGCGCCGCCCCTCATCCGCCTGCCGGCACCTTCTCCCCGTATAGTGACGGGGAGAAGGGGCTGGTCGCAACCTTGGCGCGTTTTCTGCAACGTTGGAGACTAGCGAAATCCCTTGCGAAGGCGCCCTTCTCCCCGTCACTATACGGGGAGAAGTGCCCGGCAGGGCGATGAGGGGCAGCGCAACCCGTCGCGATTTGTCCAGATTGCCACATTTTGTTCTTGCTTTGTGCCGGCAGCTATGCTACTAATTTGGGTATGGTACTGATTCGCACCGAGGACCCGCCGCAAGGCGGTTTTTTTGTCTTTAGGTTTCAGCGCCACCCGTCGAGGCCCTGCTCGGCTTGTCGCGACGCTCGACGATGTAGATGTGGTCGGCGACCAGCACCACGTCGCCATGCTGGTTGATCACCTCGCAGCGCTCGACGACCCGGCCTGAATCAGGTCGCTTCGGGTCGTCTTCCTTGGCCGAGATGGTGGTGCGGGTCCTGATCGTATCGCCGATGAACACCGGCTTGATGAAGCGCAGCCGGTCGTAGCCATAGGAGAAGGCAACCGGGTTGACGACGCTTGCCGTCAGCCCGACGCCGACCGAAAAGACCAGCGTGCCGTGGGCAATGCGCTGGCCGAACGGCGTCGTCTTCATGAACTCGGCGTCCATGTGGTGGGGAAAGAAATCGCCGGTATGGCCGGCATGGACGACGAAGTCGGTCTCGGTGATGGTGCGCCCGCTGGTCATGCGCGACGAGCCGATCCGGTAGTCCTCGAAATAAACAGTCTGCTCCATGTCAGGGCCTCGCCGCGATCGGTGTTGCCGGCGCCGCGCTCGATTGATAGGCGGCTTCGACCAGCGCCATGGTGTTCCAGCCGTCCTCGACGGAACTGACAAGCTCGGCGTCCTCGCCTGACGCGTAGCGCTGGACATTGGCCATGCGGCCGGCAAAGGCGTCCGGAAACCATGCGCCGACGAGCGGAACCGCAATCCAGTCCGTGCCGCCTTTGGGGTAGATTTCGAGAATGTCCGGCTCGCCGCGCGGATAGTCGAGGTTGACGCCCAGTTTGAGGTAGGCGGCGCCTTCGGTGCCGCAGATGCGGAATTCGCAGGCCTGGTGTTTTCGACCGAACTTGTGATCGTGGTTGATCGACAGCGCACAGCGCACCGTGTCGCCATAGTCGAGGATCGCGCTGGTGCGCGTTTGCGCAACCTTATGGCCGGGGTGGCCGAGCGTCTTGGCGTGAACCCCCTTGGGGTCGCCGAGCAATTGCCGGATCAGGTCGAGATAATGGATCGAATGCATGGCGATCTCGACGCGCGCCGCCTGCAACAGGAATTCCCAGAGCTGCCAGGGTGTCGCCAGCGCCAGCCATGCGTCGAAATCGACCACGTCGCCCAGCCAGCCCTTGGCGATCGCATCCCTGAGCGCCAGCATCATCGGTGCGAAGCGCAGCTGGAAATTCACCGCCGCCTTGAGGTCTTTGGAGCGGCAGATTTCGAGGATCTCGGTCGCCTCGGTGAGATTGCTGCCCATTGGCTTCTGGATCAGCGCCACCGCACCATCGGGCAGCGCCCTGAGCACGCCGGCATGATAGGCCGGCGGCGTCGCCAGATCGAAGATGGCGTCCTTGATTGCAGCGGCTTCCCCGACCGACCGGTAAGCGGTGACGCCCCATTTCTGCGCCAGTTTTTCCGCCTTGGCCAGGTCGGGGTCGAAAAGCCCGGCAACCGGGAAACCGGCTTTCCCATAGGCCGGGAAATGCGCATCGCCGACGATCGAGCCGGCGCCGAATATCACGATCGGCCTGGGCTTTGATGGCTGTGCCCAGGCCTGGGAAAGCGAGGCAGCATCGAAAATGTCATCAGTCATAATGGAAGACTTCGTCCATCGACGCCCACCACTCGCCCTCCTTGCGGGTCGGCAGCGGCTCTTGGCACGGCATGCACAGCGCCCACCATTCCTGCGTCGTGGGATCGGCGGCCATCTTGGCCATGTCGGCGGCATAGTCGGTGCCGTGGTACTCGAAGGTGCTGAACAAAAGGTGCTCCGGCTCCCTCAGATAAATCGAATAATTCTTGATGTTGCAGGCGGAAATCATCTTGAGGACGTCTGGCCAGACGGCGGCGTGAAGCCGCACATACTCGGCGACTTTCTCCGGCTTGAGGCCGAGCACCATTCCCATTCGCTGCATGTCCGCCTCCTATTTCACTATCGTCGTGGTGAATTCCGCGATGCTCTTCGCCTTGATCGCATCCCAGTCCCAGTCGATGCCGATGCCGGGCTCGTCCGGCGCCAATGCGTGCCCGTCCTCGATACGCATTTTCTTGCCGGTCAGCTCGTCGAGCTGGGGAATATACTCGACATATCTGCCGTTCTGAACGGCGCATGTCAGGCTGACATGCAGTTCCATCAGGAAATGCGGGCAGACCGGTATGTCGAACGCCTCGGCTGCATGCGCCACCTTCAGCCACGGCGTGATGCCGCCGATGCGACCGACATCGACCTGCACGATCGAGCATGCGCCCTTTTGCATATATTCGCGGAAATGCCGGATCGAATAGAGCGACTCGCCGACGGCGACCGGCGTCGATGTGGCACTCGACAGCCGCACATGGCCGTCAATGTCGTCGGCCGGCAGCGGCTCCTCTATCCAGGCGAGGTCGAGTTCACGCAGGCGCTCGGCCCGGCGGATTGCCTCGTCGACCGTAAAGCCCTGGTTGCAGTCGGTCATGATCTCGTAGGCGTCTCCAACCGCCCGGCGCACCGCCGTCAGCCGGGCAAGATCTTCGGAACCGTGCGGCTTGCCGATCTTGACCTTCGAGCCGCGAAAACCCTTGGCCTTGGCGGCCAGCGCGTCCTCGACCAGCGCGTCGGTCTCGATATGCAGCCAGCCGCCTTCGGTCGTATAAAGCTGGCAGCGGTCCTTGGCGCCACCGGCCAGTTTCCACAGCGGCAGGCCCTGCTTCTTCGCCCGCAGGTCCCAAAGGGCAGTGTCGATGGCCGCGAGCGCGATTGCCGTGATCGCGCCGATCGTCGTGGCGTGGGTGGCGAATTCCAGCTCGTGCCAGATCGCCTCGATCATGTCGGCGTCGCGGCCGATCAGCCGCGGCGAAAGGTGGTCGGCAAGGAGCCGCATCACCGAGGAGCCGCCGGTGCCGATCGTATAGCTGTAGCCGGTGCCGACCGCGCCGTCGGCGTCGGTGATGGTGACGATCGGTGTTTCCTGGCTGACAAAACTCTGGATGGCATCGCTGCGCTTGACCTTCGGCACCAGGTCGACCATCCGCAGTTCGACCTTCTCGATCTTTGCCATGTTTTAACCTCGCAATGTCTTGCCGGTATCGGCAGAAAACAGATGGGCCTGCGACAGGTCCAGGCTCATCTTGACCCGGTCGCCGGCTTTGAGCGGCTTTGGATTGAGCATCCGAGATACCCAGTCGCTGCCGTTGAATTCGGCGAACACCAGCGTCTCGTTGCCGAGCGGCTCGGTGACGGTCACCGGCAACTCCACCTGGTGGACGTCGACCTCTTCGCCGGAGCTGATGCCGTGTCCGGTCGGATAGATGTCGTCGGGCCTGAGGCCGAACACGACCTTGTCACCAGTCCCGACGTTCGCCTTGAACTGGCTGGGCAGAGGCAATCTCTCGCCGCTGGCGAACAGCAGCTGTCCGTCGTCGACGACCGCCTCATGCAGGTTCATCGGCGGCGAGCCGATGAAGCCGGCGACGAAGCGTGTCTGCGGCCGTCGGAAGACCTCGTCGGGTGTGCCGACCTGCTCGATGAACCCGTCACGCATGATGACGATGCGGTCGGCCAATGTCATCGCTTCGACCTGGTCGTGGGTGACGTAGATCACCGTCGACCGGACCTTGGCATGCAGTTTCTTGATCTCGGTGCGCATCTGCGTTCTCAGCTTGGCGTCGAGATTGGAAAGCGGCTCGTCGAACAGGAAGACGTCGGGATCGCGCACGATGGCGCGGCCCATAGCGACCCGCTGGCGCTGTCCGCCGGACAGTTGCGACGGCCGGCGGTCGAGCAACTGGTCGAGGCCGAGAATGCCGGACGCCTCGGCAACGCGACGGTCCATTTCTTCTTTCGCGGCGCCGGCTATCTTCAGCGAGAAGCCGAGGTTTTCGCGCACCGTCATGTGCGGGTAGAGCGCATAGGACTGGAACACCATCGAGATGTTGCGCGAGCGCGGCGGCAGATCGTTGACCATGCGGCCGCCGATCTCGATGACGCCGTCGCTGATCGCCTCGAGGCCGGCGATCATGCGCAGGGTCGTCGACTTGCCGCAGCCGGACGGCCCGACCAGCGCGATGAACTCGCGGTCGGCGACCTCGAGGTCGATGCCGTGTACCACCGCCACCGGACCGTAGCTCTTGGTGAGTTTCTTGAGCGATACAGTTGCCATGTCAGCCTTTCACCGCGCCGGACGTGAGGCCGCCGACGAGGTGTTTCTGGACGATGAAGGTAAGCGTGAGCGCCGGTATGATCATGACCACGGCCAGCGCGCACATACCGCGCCAGTCGATGGTGAATTCGGCCGTATAGTCGAGCAGGCCGACCGGCAGGGTCTTGGAGTTGATCGAGCGTGTCAGCTGCGAGGCGAGCGCGAATTCGTTCCACGAGGTGAGGAAGGCAAAGATGCCGGCCGAGGCGATGCCGGGGCCGGCGAGCGGAAACTCGACCTGCCAGAAGGCCTGCCAGCGCGTGCAGCCGTCGATCTGCGCGGCTTCGGCGAGATCTTTCGGCACCTGGCGGAAAAAGCCGTCGATCAGCCAGACGGTGAAGGGCACGTTGAGCGCGACATAGACCAGGATCAGCCCAAAATGCGTGTCGATGATGCCGAGCCGCGCAAAGACGAAGAACAGCGGCAGCGACAGCGCAATGCCAGGTACCGTGCGAGTCAGCATCAGGCCGAGGAACATCGCCGACTTGGCGCGGAAGCGGTAGCGCGCAAAGGCATAGCCGCCGGCCATACCGATGACGATGGCGATCACCGTCGAGGTCACCGAGATGATCAGCGAATTGCGGAAGTAGTCGAGCACCGGAATGCCGCCCTGGCCGACGCCGCTGAACATGGCGATGTAGGCGTCGAGCGAGAGTTGCTGCGGGATCCACACCGGCGGCTTGGCCATGATCTCGACAGTCGGCCGCAGCGACGACAGCACGATCCAAATGCCGGGCAGGCAGATGACCAGCATGGCCAGGAACAGTCCGATGCCGTGAACGATGCCGAGCGCTTTGTTGCCGACGCGATGCAGGCTGTTCTGGTCCATCCTCACCACTCCGCCGCGATCTGCGTGCGCGCCGCGGCGAGCTTGCGGTAGAAATAGACGGTGAACAGGATGGACAGCAGGATCGAGAAATAGGCCATGGCATTGGCCATTCCCATCCTGGCGTCGCTGTAGGCGGTGCGGGCGACCAGCGTCCAGACGAGTTCGGTGCGGCCGGCAGGGCCGCCGTCGGTCATGATCTTGACGATGTCATAGGCGCGCGCGACGTCGAGCGAGCGGATGGTCATGGCGATGAAGGCAAACGGCATGATGAACGGCCAGGTGACATAGCGGAATGTCTGCCAAGGCGTACAGCCGTCGACGCGGGCGGCCTCGACCGGTTCGCGCGGCATCGCCAGCAGCCCGGCAAGGATCAGGATCGCGAACACCGAAGTCGACGACCAGATCTCGGCGATCAGGATAGCGATGAAGGCGAGATTGCCGTCGATCAGCCACGGGATGGCGCGGTCGGTCAGGCCGAGCCCCTGCAGGGCGTTGTTCACCAGTCCGATATTGTCGTTGAACATGAATTTGAACTGGAAGCCGACGAGGATCGGCGAAAACATCATCGGAAACATCATGATGGTCCGCAGGATCCGCTGGCCGCGCGATGCCTTCTCCACCAGCAGTGCAAGCCCGAGCCCGATCAGCATTTCCAGGTTGAGCGCCACCGTCAGCAGCACCACGGTGCGGGCAAAGGCGACCCAGAAAGCGCGGCTGGTCAGGATGGCGACGTAGTTGCGCGCGCCGATGAAGACCCAGAACGTCTCCGGCCTGGTCAGCCGGAACGGCGTGAAGCTGGAGTAGAGCGATAGCAGCAACGGCACTACCACCACAGCCGCCAGCACGATCACCGCCGGCAGCAGGAGCAGCAATGGCGGCGAAGGTCTCCAGCCTTTCATGGCGATCCGGTTCTGGTTGGTGCCCGGACACCGTAGGCCGCCATTGGCGAGCCGGGATCAAGACAAAGCGTTTTGCGCATGGTTCGTAAAAAGTTCGGGGGCGCCGCTCTTCGATGAGCGCGGCGCCCCTTGGGAGAATGGTCAAAGCTTGCCGGCGTCTTCAAGAATCTGGGTAGCCTTGGCGGCAGCGTCGTCCAGCGCCTGCTTGGAGGTCTTGTCACCAAGGATGGCGGCCTGCAGTTCGGGATAGACGGCGTTGGAGATTTCGATCCATTGAGGTGTCTGCGGCACGGCAAAAGCGTGCTTTGCCTCTTCCTGGAAAGCCGCCAGCACTTCCTTCTTGTAAGGATCGCTGGCCGCCTGCTGGATGTCCCAGTCCCACACCGCTGTGCGGGTCGGCAGTGGGCCGCTTGCCGCCTCGAGCTTCTGGCTGTCCTCATTGGTCAGGAACCAGACCAGCGACGCTGCAGCTTCCTTGCTGGCGCAGTTTTCGGTGACCGAAAATCCGTGGTGCCCCGACCAGCCGGTGCGAATGCCGGCCGATCCCTTCGGCGCCACCTTCACCCCGACATTGCCGGCGACCTTCGACGACTTCGGATCGTTGAAGAAGCCTGCCCAGCCCGGCCAGTCGAGGTTGATGGCGACGGTGCCTGAGGCAAAGCCCTGGCCGAGATCGTCCCACAGATAGTTGGTGGTGCCGGCCGGCACCGCCTTGGCCTTGTAGAGATTGACGAACCAGTCGAGCGCGTGCACGCCGGCTTCCGAGTTGAAGGCCGGCTTGCCATCCTTGTCGAGGTATTCGCCGCCGTCGGCGATGAGCATCTCGTAAAAGCGGCCGTTGATCGCCTCTTCCTTGCCGGCGAACTGGGTGCCGTAGAAATCGGGCGGGCTGGCGAAGAATTCCGCCTGCTGGGCGACCTCGTCCCAGGTGTCGGGCGGTGTCAGCTCCTTGCCGTACTTGGCCTTGTAGGCGGCCTTCTTGGCTTCGTCCTTGTAGAGGCTCTTCTGGTAATAGAGCGCCGAGACGTCGAACTGCGCGCGCGGCAGCATTACCAGCTTGCCCTCGAGCGTCGAGGCCTTGATCGTCGACGGCACGAAGGCGTCGATCTCCTCCTTCGGCAGCAGCTTGTTGAGATCGGTGTAGATATCAGGATATTGCGGCGCGAAGGACGAGTGGTTCGACCCAACGCACCAGTTGATGCTGCCGGAGGCGATGTCCGACTTGATTTCCTTGTCGAGCTCGAAGTGGTTTTTCTTCGAGATCACGTTGACCTTGGCGCCGGTCAGTTTTTCCCATTCGCCGATGCGCGCGTACAGACCTTCATATTGCTGGCCGCCGATCAGCTTGGCGTCGATGGTGACGCCGTCGAATTTGCCGGGCAGGTCGGCAGCAAGGGCACTCGCACCCAGTGCGAGCAGCGTTACGCCGGCCGACAGGCCGCAAAACAGTTTCGTCATTGGTATCCTCCCAAGAGTCTGCGTCGATCCATAGCGAGGGCTGATCGGCAGCTTCATTCATATACAAACAAAATATTTATAGGATCGTCAAGCCGAAAGTTCTTCCGGAAGCAACCGCTATGCGTATATGAAATGCGAAATTCACTGGAGAAGCCCAATGGCAGAGGACGAGGAAGACGAGCGCTATCGAGCCCCGGCGTTGGACAAGGGGCTCGACATCCTCGAGCTGCTGGCCGGCGTCGATGGCGGCCTGACGCAGGCGGAAATCGCCAAGAAGCTCGACCGCAGCCCGAACGAGTTCTATCGCATGCTGGATCGGCTGGTGCGGCGCGGCTACGTCACGCGGCCGGATGGCGACCGTTACTCGCTGACGCTCAAGCTGTTTGGCCTGGCGCAGCTGCACGCGCCGGTGCGCCGGCTGGCTTCCTATGCGACGCCGCTGATGCGCGAACTGGCCGAAACCACACAGCAGGCAAATCAGCTGGTCGTCTTCGACCGCGGTTCCGCGGTAGTGATCGCACAGCAGGAGGCGCCGGATTACTGGGGCATCTCCATCCGCGTCGGCTCGCATATCAGCCTGTTCGACACCGGGTCCGGCCATGTATTGCTGGCGTTCCGCCCGCCGGAAGAGCGGCAGATGATGATCTCAGAACATCTGCGCAGTACCGACAAGCCGCCGCAGTCGCCGGAATTCTTCGCCCGCCTCGACCAGATCAGGGAACGCGGCTACGAGATGATGGCGTCGATGCAGACGGCCGGCGTGTTCAATCTGTCGACGCCCGTTCTCGGCTCGGACGGCAAGGCAATCGCCGCACTGTCAATTCCCTACATAACCCTGGTCAACGCACCGAAGGCGCCCGACATCACCAGGACGATAGAGCTGTTGCTGGCAGCGACCGAAAAGCTGTCGCAACTGGCGGGATCGACCGTCAAGCAATCGCGATGAATTCTTATTTGAATGAAGAATTTCTCCGTGAGATGATCTCGAAGTCGCCAAGGAGGAGCGCGCCACCATGATCTTCGACACCCATCTGCACCTGATCGACCAATCGGCGCTGCGCTACCCCTGGTTGGCCGGCGTGCCGGCGCTCAACCGCGATTTCTCCTACGACGAATATGCGATCCAGGCCCGCCGCGCAGGCATCGAGGGCGCATTGCACATGGAGGTCGATGTCGATCCAGCCGACATCGAGGCTGAAACCAACCGTGTCAAAGCGCTATCGCGGCAAAAGGGTAGTTTGCTGAGGGGAGCGATTGCCTCCTGCCGTCCGGAAGAGCCCGGCTTTGCCGCCTATCTCGAGCGCCAGCGCGCCGATCCTTTCGTAAGGGGATTTCGCCGCGTGCTGCACGTCATGCCGGATGAACTGTCGGAAGGCGCGCTGTTCCGCGAAAACATCGAGCGGCTAGCCGGCAGCGGCCTGACCTTCGACCTTGTCGTTCTGCCACACCAGATCCCCAAGGCGATTGCACTCGCCGACCTCGCGCCGGACGTGCAGTTCGTGCTCGACCATTGCGGCGTGCCCGATATCAAGGGTGGTGCCGAGCACCCCTGGCGCGAGCACATGGCGGAGATCGCGCGGCGCCCGAATGTCGTCGGCAAAATTTCTGGTGTCGTCGCTTACGCAGATGCCGGATCCTGGACTGTTGATACGCTGCGTCCCTATGTCGAGCACACCATCGAATGCTTCGGCTGGGAACGCGTCGTCTGGGGCAGCGACTGGCCGGTCTGCACGCTTGGCGGCGGGCTTGCGACCTGGATTGCGGCGACGCACGCGCTGCTTGCCGGCGCAAGCGATGACGAACGGCAAAAGCTGTTGTCAGGCAACGCCAGGCGGCTGTGGAGTTTGTAGGCCGGCTCAGATCGTCGCCGACACGTGCCGCTCGCGGCCGTAGAGCGAAACCAGGAGCACGATGACCAGGCCAAGTGCCGCCTGCACGGTCGAGGGCCGGAAGCCGAGCCCGATCAGCAGCGTGTTGATCTCCGTCAGCACCAGCACGCCGGCAATGGTGCCGAAATAGCTGCCGCGGCCACCGACAAGGGCGGCGCCGCCGACCACCACTGCGGCAATCGTCTGGAACAGATAGGGCTGGCCGACATCGCCATAGGCCGAACCGGTGAAGCCGAGCAGCAGCACGCCGGCCGCGGCGGCAAAGAAGGCGCTCGCGGCATAGGTCACGGTCCACATGCCGACCGGATCGATCAGCGCCAGCGGCGCAGCACCTGGATTGCTGCCGAGGGCATAGAGACGGCGGCCGTATGGCGTGCGCGCCAGCACCAGCGCCACCAGCAAGGTCAGCACCGCGACGCATGGCACCAGCCCCGGCACCGGCAGCGGTCCGACCGAACCGCCGATCGAAACGAAGGCGGAAACCGCTGCAGGCGCCGATCCCGATGGAAAGCCGCCGGTCCACAACAGCACGGCGCCTTGCACGATCATGCCGACGCCGAGCGTGACAATCAGCGGGTGGATGTCGAGCCCGCGCGAGATCAGGCCGTTCAGCGCCCCGATCAGTATGGCGAGCGCGACGACGACCGCGCAGACAAGAGCAAAATTCCAACCGCCGCCGTAGAGCTGTGCGGCAACGACATTGGCAAAGCCGATGATGAAGGGGATCGACAGATCGATGCCGCCGAGAATGACGACGAGGGTCTGGCCGATCGATGCCACCGCCAGCAGCGAGGCGATCACCAACAGTGCCCGGATGGCGAAGGGCTGGGAGTAGCCCGGAATGAGCAAGGTGCCAAGGAGATGCAAGGCGACAGCGACGGCAAAGGCACCGGCGACGCGGGCATTGGTGGACTGGAACCAGGTCTGGCGCATGCTTCTCAGCCTTTCCGCCCTGATAGCCGCTCCTGCAGCGCCGTCATGATCACGGCCACAACCAGGATCGCACCATAGGCGATCTGCAGCACATAAGTGGAGACGTTGAAGGCGGTCAGCACGCTCTGCAGCAGGAAGATGTCGATGGCGCCGATCGCGGCCCCGGCGAGCCCGCCGCGCCCGCCGGCAAGGCTGACTCCGCCGAGCGCCACCGCGGCGATCGCGATCAGCGTGTAGGTTGGCCCGATATTGGGGTCGGCCGAGCCGATCAGCGCGGTCAGCATCAGGCCGGCACAGGCGGCGAGAATGCCGGTCATGACATAGGCGATGAAACGCACTTTCGTCACCGGAACGCCCGCCGTGTAGGCGGCGCGGTCGTCGCTGCCCACCGCCATCAGCTGGTCGTAATAAGGCGTCTGCCGCACCAGCCACCAGGACAGGAAGATCAGCGACAGCGGCAGTGCCGACCAGGGTCCGGCCATTGCCTTCAGCCAGCCCGGCGCCGGCCCGATCGGCGCCGGCAGGATGGTCAACGTCATGCCGGTGAGGATCAGATAGGTGCCGAGCGTCGCAACGATCGGCTGGATGCGGACGATGGTCGCCAGAAAGCCGTTGGCGGCGCCGACGATCGCGCCGATCAAAAGCGCCGCCGGCACAATGACCAGCGGCGAAGACATCCCAAGCCTGAGGAACAGCAGCTGGATCACCATTGCGTTGACGAAGCCCATCAATGGCCCGACGGAAATGTCGATGCCGCCGCGCCCGGCGAGGATCACTGGCGCCGAGGCGAGCGCTGCGCCAACCAGCGGCGCGGCGAGCCCGATCAGCGCGCCCCAGGCGGCAGGATGGAAGCGCGCCGGATTGAGCAGCAGATTGACCGCGATCAGGATCACCAACAGCACTGCCGCAAAGCCCGCGCCGCGCCATCGCGCCGCCATGCGCCGCAAGCCGCTCATGCGGCGCGTCCGAACATGGCGGCGATCACCGTATCGCTTTTCATTTCGTCTCCGGTGATTTCAGCCGCCACCTGCTGCTCGCGGAACACCAGCACGCGATGGCAAAGCAGCAAGATCTCCTCGATCTCGCTCGACAGGATGACAAGCGCCATGCCGTCCGCCGCCAGTCCACGAAACACATCGTAGAGGACATGGCGCGTCGCCACGTCGACACCGCGCGTCGGATCATTGAGCAGCAGGATCGCCGGTTCCAGCGCCAGTGCACGGGCCAGCAGCACCTTCTGCTGATTGCCGCCGGAAAGCGTGGTGATCGGGGCGTCCGGCCGTGGCGCGATGATCGACAGTCTGTCCCGGTAGCGCTCATAGCGCTGCCGCCGCGCGGCAAAGCTGAGCAGGCCGAAACGCATATCGCGCGACAGCGTCGAGACGGCAAAATTGTCGAGCACCGATTGGGTCGGAAAAATGCCGGTGGCGCGCCGGTCGCGCGGCAAATAGGCGATGCCGCCGGCGACCGCCTTGCGGAAATTGGTGATCGCGCGCGCTCCGGTGGGCGCCTCGACAGTCACCTCGCCGCCGGCCGGGCGTTCCAGGCCGGCCAGCACTTTCAGGAACCGCTCCTGGCCGTGGCCGTCGAGGCCGGCAAGGCCGACGATCTCGCCCGGCGCAATGGTTTGCGTCATGGGGCTTGCGCCCGGCGCGATCACCAGGCCGCGCACCGAAAGGCTGGCGCAATCAGCCATGCGCCAGCTCCGCCGCCGTGCGTGGCGCCATCGCCCTGAGAAGTTCGGATGCGGTGGACGTGCCGCGTTCCTCGGTCGTCACCACGCTGCCGCCGCGCAGCACGGAAATCCGGTCCGAAAGCGCCATCACCTCGTCCATGCGGTGGGTGATGAACAGGATCAGACAGCCTTCCGAGGCAAGCTTGCGCATCATGGCAAAGACCGCCTCGCGATCGGCAAAGTCGAGCGCCGCCGTAACCTCGTCGAGGATGAGAATGCGCGGGTTGCGGACCACGGCGCGGGCGAGCACCACCAATTGCTGAACCGCAAGCGGCAATTGCCCGGCCAATTGGTCGAGCGGGATCTCGGTCACCGCAAAGCGCTTCAGCACCGCTTGCGCGCGCTGCCGCCGCTCGGCGCGTGGCACGGTGCGCGTCAGCAGGCCGTCGAGGCCGAGCAGGATGTTGTCGGTCACCGAACGGTCAGGCGCGATCAGCACTTCCTGGAACACGGTGGCGAACCCGGCGCCGTGGAAGGCCGCCGGCGAGTGGCCGGTAAAGGGCGCTCCGTCGAGCAGGATCGCGCCGCTGTCCGGCTGCACGATCCCCGACAGCAGCTTGACCAGCGTGCTCTTGCCCGAACCGTTCTCGCCCAGGATGGTGTGGATCGTGCCGGCGCGGAATGCGATGGAGGCATTGGCCAGCGCAATCGTCTCACCGTAGCGTTTCGAGATGGCCTGGACTTCCAGCATGAGCAATCCTGATGGAGAAAGCCGGCACCGCCCCTGCGGAGCCGGCTTTCACTGGTCTTACTTGGCGCAGGCGTCCGGCACCTTAGAATAATCCCAGCCCTTGGTCGGTGCCGGATTGGCGAAGTAGGCATCGAGCCATTCCTCCGGCATCGGATCCTTCGGCGGGACCGGGAAGATCGAGACGGCGTCCGGCGTCATGCAGTCCTTGTACCAGGCACCGAGGTCGGCATTGTGCACCGGCGGAATCGGGATCAGCAGCGTGTTGAGCTTCGGCTTCTGCCCATCCAGCAAGCGCACGCCGACACGAAACAGCGTCTCGGCCGTCCAGTGCGGCAGAACCGCATGGCCTTCGAAGCGGTATTTGTCGGGATTGGCCTTCCAATAGCCGAGCGCATCGCCGGTGATCGAGCCGGTGATCAGCGGGGCAGGGCGGCCGGCCTCGGCAAAGGCCTCGGCAACGACGCGGCTTTCGCTGCCCGTCGTCCACACCGCATCGATCGGCGCCGGATTGGTGGCGATCGCCTGCAGCACCGCCGTCTTGGTGACGTTAGCGGTCCAATTGCCGTTGACGCTGCGCGAGACCTTGAGCTTTGAATTTTCGGCCAGGGCCTTGTCGGCACCCTGGCGCTCCTGCACGACGATCGGGTGACCGGCAATCCCTTCGACCAGAAGCACGCTGCCGCCGTCCGGCATTGCCTTGCCGATCGCGGTCATCATGTCATAGCCCCAGCGCGCATAGTTGGAATCGACGTTGATCGCATTCGGGCTGGTCACTGACCCAGCTGCCGTGATGAAGGGGATGCCGGCTTTGGCTGCGGCATCGATGGCATCGTCCAGCGCCGTCGCCGAGCCGGGGATCGAGGTGATGATTGAGCATTTCTTGTCGATGAAGGCGCGGATCTGGTTGATCTGCTGACTGGCGTCGTTGTTGGAATCCGACACCTCGAAGCTCGCCACGGTGCCGTCGGCGATCAGGCCGTCGACCAGCCGCTTCAACTCCTTGGTGACGGTGACGCGCCACGGATTGCCCTGGTAGGACTCAGAGTGGCACCATTTCCATGGCTTTGGCGGCGGCGTGAAATTATCCCAGGCCGACGGCAGCACCTTCTGAGGCGCGCCGTCATATTGCGCCTTCAGTTCGGTCGGCAATCCAGCAATCACGCCCGAAACGTCTTGAGCGCAGGCTATGGTCGTGACCGATGCAAGTGCGGTTGCGGCCATAAGGCCGCGGATCAGGCTGTTCATGTTCTCCTCCGTTCGCTTGTTTTCAGGCTCCTCCGCCGGCAACGCCGGACACCTGCGTCGAAAGGCTCTCCCGAAACAGGCGATTGAGATCGGCAACGACGCGAGCCGCATTGTGCCTTTCGCTCAGGCCGAGATTGATGCGATCGGACGCCGCCTGCTGGAACGCCATGTAGCCGTCGTGCCGCGGCCTGACCCAGGCACCTTCGAGCGTGGTTCGGGTGTTCTTGTAGAAATTGCCGGCGGCGGCATTGACGGCGGCATCCTCCCAGGCCGCGGCGTGGCCGGGCTGGCCGCCGGCCAAGGCGTAGGGGCCGCGCTGCACGTCGCCGCTGGCGATCCAGTAGGCGAAGTCGATTGCCTTCTGCCTCGCCTTCGAAAAGGCCGACACGGCGATGCCGGTCCCGCCGAGCGCCGAGCCTTTGGGGCCGGCATTGCCCGCGGCCGGGATATCCGCGAAAGCCAGGCGGTTGGGTCGAAACCCTGCAATGGCATAGGAGACGTAGCCATAGATCAGCGGCGCGCAGGCGATCCGTGATCCCGATCCGGCCATTTGGTCCAGAACCGCGATCGGATCCATGCCAAGACAGGCCGGGTCGACGAGGGCTGCGATCTCGCGCATCATCTCGAAGACCTGCTTGCCCGTTGCCGGATCGACATGGTCGCCAGGGCCTTCGCCGGCCGGCCGGCCGAGATTGCCGGCAAGCGTGTAGAACACCATCAGCGCATGCGGCGGCCTCAGCGGCAACAACACACGGCCTTGCCGCGCCAGATCGAGCGCATCGGCCCAGCTCGCCGGCGCAGCCGAAAGCATGTCGGGCCGCCATGCCTGCACCTGGCTCGCCGCGTCGATCGGAAACGCCCACTGCCGGCCTTGCCAGTTGTAGCTCGGAAAGGACCGGCCGACACTGCCCGCCGCAAGTGCCGCGCGTTCGGCTTCCCGGCCGGCGACATCGAGCGGCGTCAGGCAGCTCTCGGCGGTGATCTGGCCGACATGCGGATGGTCGATGACGATCAGGTCGTAGGCACGAGCCAGTTCCTCGACCGGGAAGGATTCGAAATCCTGCAGCGAGCGCTTGTCCCATTCGATTGCGACGCCGGTCCGTTCCTTCCACAGCGCCGAACAGGCGACCATCGGGTCATAGCCGCGCGGATGGCTCCAGGTCATGCCTTTGAGCGTGACGTCGCTCACAGCCCGAACTCCGCGCGGATCTTTGCGCTGTGCTCGCCGATGCGCGGCGCGGCCCGCTCGACCTTGGCGCGGATGCCGTCGACCCTGAGCGGCGAGCGCGTCGTGAGGATCGAAACGTCATCCTCGCGCGTCACCGTCTGCAGCATGTCGAGGACCTGGAAGCCTTCGCTGGCCATCATCTCCGGCCATGTCAAAACCTTGGCGCACCAGATGTCGGCAGGCTCGAGAATGCCGAGCCACTCCTCGACCGTCATGGTCGCGATCTTTTGCGCGATGATCGCCTTGATCTCGTCGCGGGCGGTGAACCAGGTCGACGGCTGGTCGCGGTAGGGCGCAAGTTCCTCGAGCCCGAGGAGATCGGCGAGTTTCGAGATCGGTGTCATCGCGATCGCCAGATAGCCGTCCTTGGCCGGATAGACGCCGTAGGGCGCCGACAGATAGGCGTGCGCGCTGCGGAAGGCTGACCGCCGCGGCAGCCGGCGCCCGTCATTGAGATGCGTGGTCAGCACCTCGAACTGGAAGTCGACCAGCGCTTCGAGCAGGCTGGTCTCGACATGGCTGCCCTTGCCGGTCACGCCGCGCCGCACCAGTGCCGCAAGAATGCCTTGCGCGGCGGCGGAACCCGCCAGCATGTCGGCGATCGCCAGCCCGAAGGGCACCGGCCCCTGGTCCTCGTCGCCGTTCAGCCACATCACGCCGGAGCGGGCCTGCGCCAGCAGATCCTGCCCGGGTCGCTTGACCCACGGGCCTTCCTCGCCGTAGCCGCTGATCGAGGCATAGACCAGGCGCGGATTGATCTTGCGCACCGCCTCGTAGTCGAAGCCCAGACGTTCGATGACGCCGGGTCTGAAATTCTGGATCAGCACGTCGGCCTTGGCCAGCAGGCCGCGCAGTGCCGCAAGATCGGCCTCGTCCTTCAGGTCGATGGCAAAGCTTTCCTTGGCGCGGTTGATCGCGTGGAAAATAGTGGAATCGCCGCCGATCTCGGTGTCGCTGAGATAGAGCCGGCGCGACAGGTCGCCGCCATCCGGCCGTTCGATCTTGATGACGCGGGCGCCGAGGTCGAGCAGTCTGAGCGAGCAGTAAGGCCCCGACAAGAACTGGCTCATATCGACAACGATGAGCCCGGTCAGCGGCAGTTCGGCAATGGCAGCCATTGCCTATTTCTCCGTCTTGCCGGCGAAATCGGCCGGATTGCGGTACTTAACCGTCTGCAGGTGCTCGCAATAAAGCACGAGCTCGCCTTGGCCCTTGAAGACTTCATAGCTGGCGCGGATCAGCCCCATTTCCTTGTATTTTGGCTTCTTGTCGAGGTTGGAGCGGATCGAATAAATCGTGTCGCCGATGAACACCGGCTTGATGAAGCGCAATTTGTCGTAGCCATAAGAAAAGGCGTTGATGCAGTTGGTGGCGACCAGCCCGAGCCCGGCCGAGAACACGAAGGCCCCGGCGACCAGCCGCTTGCCGAAAATGCCTTCCGTTTCGGCGAACATCTGGTCCTGCACGTATGGATGGATATCGAGTACCAGCGTGTTGAAGAGATGGCTGTCGCCCTCGGCAATGGTCCGGCGCAGCGAGCGGATCTTCTGGCCGACCGGCCAGTCTTCGTAGAACCAGTTCTCCGCGTTCCAGACGGGAAGGTCGGCGTGTTCCTTCGGCATATTGGCGGGGTGTGTCGATGCCACGCCCACGGTTGGCGCGAAACCGCTCATGACGGCTTCCCCGGGCAGCGGGAATCGTCCATCAGGGCGCGCCGCAGACCAGCGAAATGCATGATCGATCCTCCCGTCAATCTTCTTTTGTGAATAGTATTTTCACATATGGGGTTGTGTTGCAAGCGAGTCTCGGCGAAATTTTGCCTGCTCCGTCGCGGCCAATGCCGGCGGAACAAGGGAGGAAGTGATGCAGAATGCCTGTCTGGTTTTCGTCGGCAGCCTCAATCGCGACGCCCCGTATTTTCAAGGCGCGCGCGGTGTCGGGTTGGGTGTTTACAGTTTTGACGAGGGGACGCTGGAGACGAAGAAACTGGCCGAGACGGAAGACATCGACAATCCGACCTTCCTGTCGGTGACGCTGGACGGCTCCCACGTCTACGCCAATTCCGAAGTGTTCACCTGGCGCGAAGGCGTGGTCTCGGCTTACCGCTTCGACAGGCAGACCGCCACGCTGTCCTACATCAACAAGCAGCCGACGCTGGGCAGCATCACGGCGTACAACACCATCACGCGCGACCGGACGAAGCTGCTGGTCGCCAATTACGGCATGGGCGAGGGCGGCCCCGATCGCTCGGTCGTGGTCTTGGGGCTGCGCGACGATGGGGGCCTGACAGCGCCGTTGTCGAGCGTCGCCCACAGCGGGACCGGACCAGACCTCGCCCGCCAGGAGCGGCCGCATGCCCACAGCGTAACCGAGACGGTTGCCGGCGGCATGGCGATCGTCGCCGACCTCGGCATCGACCGGCTGGTGTCCTATCGGATCGGCTCAGACGGCAGCCTGACCAAACTGGCCGAGTCGGCGCTTGCGCCAGGCGCAGGTCCGCGCCATCTCGCACTGCATCCGGGCGGCCGCTTCGTGTTCGTCATGAACGAGCTGGATTCGACGGTCGTCTCGCTGGCGCTGGATGAAGCATCAGGCAAGCTTACGGTGATCGACAGCAAACCGGCCGTGCCGCCCGAGGCGCGCGACGGCAATCATTGCGCCGACATCCAGATTTCGCCCGACGGCCGCTTCCTCTATGGCTCCAACCGCGGCCATGACAGCATCGTGGTGTTTTCGGTCGACCAGCAAACCGGCAGGCTTGCCCTCGTCGACTATACGCCTTGCGGCGGCGCCACGCCGCGCAATCTGGCACTGACGCCCTCGGGCGGCCATCTGTTCTCGGCCAACCAGAATGCCGACCGCATCTCGATCTTCGCCCGTGATGCCGCAACCGGCCGGCTGACCGACACCGGCCGATCCATCGACATTGGTACGCCGATGTGCGTGAGGATCGTGCGTTGACGTGATCTCAGAACTCGAGCGCCTGCCTGAGTGCCGGGCCGCTCCTGACGCGCAGATCGAGGTCGGCCTCGATATGGTCGATGTGGTGCAGCATCAGCGCGCTGGCGCGTTCGGCATTGCCGTTCTCCAGCGCCTCGAGGATCTGCGTGTGTTCGTTGTGGCCGCAGCTCGAGATACCCGAGCGGCCATAGAGTGCTATCACCAGCGATGACCGAGCGACCAATTCCTCCATGAAACGCTGCAGGATGACGTTTCCCGCGACCGACGCCAGAAGCAGGTGAAAATCCCCCGACGCCTTGATCTCCGATCGCCTTGCGTTTGGTCCGCGTTCGGCGATGAAACGGCCTTCTTCGTCGAGCTGGGCCTTGAACGCCTCGATATGCCCCGGCGTCATCCGTCCGGCGGCGGCAATCGCGATGCCTGGTTCGATGAGCCGGCGCGAAGCAAAGACCTGCCGCGCTTCCTCCGGCGACGGATTAGCCACGAAGGCGCCGCGATTGCGCTCGGTGCGCACCAATCCCTCGAAGGAAAGCATCTGCAGTGCCGCACGCGCCACGGTGCGGCTGACATCGAACAGCGTGCCGACTTCGCCTTCGGAAAGCTTGGTTCCCGGCGCCAGCCGGCGATCGACGATCGCATCGCGCAACTGGTCGCGGATCGCCTGCGCGCGATCCTCGTTGGCGGCCTCGATAGCAGGGAAAGTCTGGTCGGCAATGTTCATGGCGGTGATCCTGCGTACTTCTACCCTGAATCGCATCGCTTGGACGAGAGACAAAGTGAATACAGGGATTAAAAAGATTGCATACGATTTTTGCGAGGATCGGCGGCAATCGCCTATAATTTGTGCATTGCACAAGGATGCCGTATCGGCAGCCACGTAGATACAGCCCCGATTTCTTCGAGGATTCAGTCGGTTGGTGCGGCGGCGCGCAACTGGCACGCATGATGCTTTGGCTAATCCGACCAAAGGGGAAGCTGGATGTCCAAAGCCGCCGAAATCGACATTGTGTCCGTTTCGAAAGTCTATGGCGCGACGACTGCCGTCGAAGGCATCAGCCTGAAAATCCCTGCGGGGACCTATTGCTGCCTGCTCGGTCCGTCCGGCTGTGGCAAGACCTCGACGCTGCGCATGATCGCCGGGCACGAGAGCATATCGAGCGGCGATGTGCGGCTCGGCAACACAGTGGTTACCGACCTGCCGCCGGCCAGGCGCGGCACTGCCATGATGTTCCAGTCCTACGCACTGTTTCCGCATCTCGACCTGATCGACAATGTCGCGTTCAGCCTGAAGATGAAAGGCGTGGGCAAGGAGGAGCGCCGCGCCAAGGCACTCGACATGCTGAAGCTGATGCAGATGGAGGCCTATGCCAGCCGTCGTCCGGCGCAGCTTTCGGGCGGCCAACAGCAACGCGTTGCTCTCGCCCGCGCACTGATCACCGATCCCGAGGCGCTGTTGCTCGACGAACCGCTATCGGCGCTCGATCCGTTCCTGAAAATCCGCATGCGGGCCGAACTGAAGAAGCTGCAGACGTCGCTCGGCATCACTTTCGTCCACGTCACTCACAGCCAGGAAGAGGCGATGGCGCTGGCCGACCTGATCGTGGTGATGAACGACGGCCGTATCGAGCAGGCGGCGCACCCCCGCATCGTGTTCGAGCGGCCGGCCACTGCCTTCGTCGCCCGTTTCATGGGCGACCACAATGTCATCTCCGGCCGCGTCACCGGCAGTCGCGACGGCATGGTCGTTTTCGATGTGTCCGGCGGCGTCACGCTCGCCGCCAGCGGGCAGGGCAGGGAGACCGGGGAGCCCATCGATATCGCCATTCGCACGGACCACGTGCGCATCGGCGAGCCGCCGGCAGCCGGGCTCGGCTTCACCGGCATCGTTTCAAACGTCGAGTACCGCGGTTCGACCGTGAAGCTCTCGGTCAATGGCGCCGGCATCGACGATTTCACGGTGATCGTCGACGACACCAGCTTCTTCGCCAGGCCGGTTGCCGTCGGCGACGCCGTGCAGATCGCCTGGGACGCTGAGGACGCGATCGTCCTTGGCCGTCTCCATTCCTGAATCCAGCATAACCAACCAAAACAGGGGAACTGAACATGACCAAGACCACCGACAAGAAGACTGGAATATCGCGACGTTCGCTGCTCAAGACAGGTGCCGCCGCCGTCGGTTTTGCCGCCGGTTCCGGCGCCATATCGGGCTTTCCGACCATCTGGGCGCAATCGAACATCACGCTGCGCCAGTTCGGCACCGGCGTGTCTAACCTCAATGCCATCGCCGACAAGTGCAAAGCCGATCTCGGCATCACGCTGGAGATGACGGCAACCGATTCCGACGCCGCCGCGCAGCGCGCCGTGACGCAGCCCGACAGCTACGACATCGCCGACATCGAATACTGGATCTGCAAGAAGGTGTTTCCGACAGGCGTCCTGCAGCCGATGGATGTCACCAAGCTGAAATACTACGACGAGCTGGTGCCGCTGTTCAAAACCGGCAAGCTGACGCCGGACAGCGTCATCGCCCAGGGCACCGCGCCGCACACGGTCGGTTACGTCGAGGCGCAGGACAGCAAGGCCTTCGCCAAGGCGCCGACCAATTGGTTCACCATGGTGCCGACGATCTACAATGCCGATACGCTCGGTATCCGCCCCGACCTCGTCGGCCGCGATATCACCACCTGGGCCGACATCATGGATCCGGCCTTCAAGGGCAAGACCGCCATCCTCAACATCCCATCGATCGGCATCATGGATGCGGCGATGATCATGGAAGCCACCGGCAATATCAAGTATGCCGACAAGGGCAACATGACCAAGGAGGAGATCGACAAGACGATCGATTTCCTCATCAAGGCCAAGGAGGACGGCCAGTTCCGCGCCTTCTGGAAATCCTTCGACGAGAGCGTCAACCTGATGGCTTCAGGTGAAGTGGTGATCCAGTCGATGTGGTCGCCGGCCGTGGCCGCGGTCCGCTCCAAGGGCATCGCGTGCCGGTTCCAGCCGCTCAAGGAAGGCTACCGCTCCTGGGGTGGCGGGCTTGGCCTGGCAGCCCACCTCTCCGGCGCCGAACTCGATGCCGCCTATGAATACATCAACTGGTACACGTCCGGCTGGGTTGGCGGCTATCTCAACCGCCAGGGCTACTACTCGGCCAACATGGTGTCGGCCAAGAAGTTCATGTCGGAGGACGAGTGGGGCTACTGGATCGAAGGCAAGCCGGCAAAGGGCGATATCCTGTCGCCGGACGGCAAGGTCATGGAAAAAGCAGGCGCCGTGCGTGACGGCGGCTCGTTCGAAGAGCGCATGGGCAAGGTCGCCTGTTGGAACTCGGTCATGGACGAGGACCGCTACATGGTGAAGCGCTGGAACGAGTTCATCGCTGCTTGATGCCAGGCGATAACTGAGATGTTGCATTCCTTCGCGCCCCCCTCTGTCCTGCCGGACATCTCCCCCACAAGCAGGGAGATCGGCTGTGGCTTTCTTCAGCACTCTTCGTCATACGGCGATGATTGGCGAAGGCCGGCTTGCAAGCCAATCTCCCCCCTTGTGGGGGAGATGTCCGGCAGGACAGAGGGGGGCGCGAAGGATCACAGCCCGGCAAAATACCACCGAGGCTGTTCCAGATGACAGTGGCACTCGATCAGCCCGCAACCATTGCCACAAAGCCGGCCAGACGTAAGCGCTCCTTTGCCGGCCTCGCACCCTATCTCCAGGCGGCACCGCTGGCGCTGATCCTCGGCGCGTTTCTCCTGCTGCCGATCCTGATGATCGCCGTGGTCTCATTCTGGGACTACGATTTCGCGGCGATGTACCCGGATTTCCTGACCACCAACTACGCCGACACGCTCGGCTCCTGGGTCACCTGGAAGACCTATCTGAACACGCTGAAATACGCCGCCATCGTTTGGGCGCTGACGCTGTTCATCGGTTTCTGGGTCGCCTATTTCCTCGCCTTCCATATCAGGACCACGGCCATGCAGATGGTGCTGTTCCTTGTCTGCACGGTGCCGTTCCTGACCTCCAACATCATCCGCATGATCTCGTGGATTCCGGTGCTTGGCCGCAACGGCCTGGTCAACTCGACGCTGGTGCAGATGGGGCTGCTCCCGAAGCCGATCGAATGGCTGCTCTATTCCGAATTCGCCGTGGTGCTGGCCATGGTGCATCTCTACACGCTGTTCATGGTGACGCCGATCTTCAACACGCTGATCCGCATCGACAAGTCGCTGATCGAGGCCGCGCGTGATGCCGGCGCTTCCGGCTGGCAGGTCCTGTGGAACGTCGTCATCCCGCTTGCCAAGCCCGGCATGGCGATCGGCACCATCTTCGTCGTCACCCTGGTGATGGCCGAGTTTTCGACGGTGCAGGTGATGTCCGGCGGCCAGAGCGCCTCCGTCGCGCTGATGATGAAGAACCAGATGTCGCTGCTGCAGTATCCGGCGGCCGCTGCCAACGCGGTCGTGCTGCTGGTACTGGTCCTGCTGATGGTCGCGGGCATCCTGCGCATCGTCGACATTCGCAAGGAGCTGTGAGATTTTGAGTCACGACAAGCGGACCCTCGAATTCTATGTGCTGGCGGCGTTCTTTGCGCTTTTCGTGCTGTTCCTCTACGGCCCGCTTTCGGCGATCCTGATCCTCTCCTTCCAGGGCGAGAATGGCGGCCTGACATTTCCGCTGAACGGCGTCTCGCTGCACTGGTTCGCCAATTTGTTCGAGCGCCAGGCGGTCGGCGACTTCGGCGGCAGTTTCAAACGCTCGCTCGTCCTTGGCCTGATGGTGATGGTGGTGACTGTCGCCGTGTCGCTGCTCGCCGGCCTTGCCTTCCGGCAGAAATTTCGCGGCGCAACCGCACTGTTTTATCTGGCCGTCGCCAGCCTCGTAGTGCCCTCGATCATCATCAGCCTTGGCATCGGCGTTGTCTTTCAGCAGATCGGCTTTCGTCCCGCCTGGTACACCTCTGCTTTCGGCGCCCATCTGACCTGGACGCTGCCTTTCGGCGTGCTGATCATGTTTGCTGTCTTCAACCGGTTCTCGCCGGCCTACGAGGAAGCCGCGCGGGATCTCGGAGCATCATCCTGGCAAACCTTCGCACATGTCGTCCTGCCGATGATCGCGCCCAGCCTGATCGGCGTTGGCCTGTTTGGTTTCACTTTGTCTTATGACGAGTTCGCCCGCACGCTGATGACCTCGGGCACGTTCAACACGCTGCCGCTGGAAATCTACGGCATGACGACCAATGTGACGACACCGGTGCTCTATGCGCTGGGCACCGTGACGACCATATTTTCCTTCCTGGTGATCCTGCTGACGCTCGGCGCGATCGTCTATGTCGGCCGCCGCCGCGAGCGTGCCTGACAGTGCAGATCCTCGTCGTCAATCCAAACACCACCGCCAGCATGACCGACACTATCGCAGCCGCGGCCCGATCTGTCGCCGGCGCATCGACGACGATCGTTGCGGTCACCTCGACGATGGGACCTGTGTCGATCGAAGGCTATTATGACGAGGCGCTTGCCGTGCCCGGCCTGCTGGTCGAGATCGCCGCCGGCGAACGCTCGGGCGCGCAAGCCGCGATCATTGCCTGTTTCGACGATACCGGCCTTGATGCCGCACGCGCCATGGCCAACATTCCGGTCATCGGCATCTGCGAGGCATCGCTCAGCACGGCCTCGTTCATCGCCCAGCGCTTCACCGTCGTCACCACCACCGGGCGCTCGCGCGTGCCGGTCGAAGGGCTGGTGCAGCGCTATGGCATGGCGGGGCGGGCGCGTGTGCGCGCCGCCGACATCCCGGTTCTTGCCCTCGAAGATCCGGCGTCCGACGCACTCCCCAGGCTGCGCGACGAGATCGCGCGCGCCATCGACGAGGATCGCGCCGAGGCGATCGTGCTCGGCTGTGCCGGCATGGCCGACCTGGCGGTGGCGCTGCAGCGGGAATTCGGGCTTCCGGTCGTCGACGGCGTCGGCGCTGCCGTGAAACAGGCCGAGGCATTGATCGCGCTTGGCCTGACGACATCCAAGCGCGGCGCCTATGCAAGCCCATTGGCAAAGCCCTATCATGGTGCGCTGAAATCCTTCGCGCCTGGTGCCGCCGATTGATCGCAATGCCCCGAATGATCCGAACGCTCGCACGTGAAGAAGTGGAAACCCTTGTCGATTGGGCGGCGGCGGAAGGCTGGAATCCCGGCCTCCGCGACGCCGCGCTGTTCCAGGCAGCCGACCCGCAGGGCTTCATCGGCGCCTTTGTCGACGGCGAACTGGCGGCCGGTATTTCGGCCGTTGCCTATGGCAAGGATTTCGGCTTCATCGGCCTCTACATCTGCCGGCCGGACAGGCGTGGCCAAGGCCACGGCAAGGCCGTTTGGGATGCCGGCATGGCGCGGCTCGGCAAGCGCACGATCGGCCTCGACGGCGTCGTCGAACAGCAGGCCAACTACCGCAGCATGGGCTTTGCGCCGGCCTACCGGACGATCCGGTTCATGGGGTCACCGAATGTCCCGGCAGCCGCCGACAACGACATTCGCGCCATAGGGCCGGAACTCTTGGCCGACATACTGGACTATGACCGCCGTTTCTTCCCCGGCCCGAGGCGATCATTCCTGGAACACTGGCTGCGCCCGCCGCATATCGCGCCTGCGATCCTCAAGCACGGCGCCATTGCGGGATACGGCGTCGCGCGCCAATGCCGGGACGGCTGCAAGATCGGCCCGCTCTTTGCCGACGATCTGGACGCGGCAAGCCATCTCTTCACCGCGCTCGCGCACATGTCCGGTCCAGGAAACGTCCATCTCGACGTTCCCGAAACCAGTGGACAATTTGCAGATTTGCTGTCGTCCGCCGGCCTTCAACCGGGCTTCGAGACCGCTCGAATGTACAAGGGAAAGGCGCCGCAGCTCATGCAGTCCGGGGTTTTTGCGATAACGACGCTGGAGTTGGGGTGAGGCGGTGCAAGCCGACTTCCAGCGCAAAGTCGGGCAACAGGAATATGTGATCTACTTTTCCTGAACTGAAATGCCGGAATCGTCGATACGAAGTTCCACGCCTTTCGGCTTAGTCTCCTCGCGATAAACGTAAATCCCCAACGCAATAACGGCGACGACCAAAGCGCCGATGATGAGATAAAGATAGTTCTGCTTCATCTGCTGTCGTTAACAACATGATGTGGGCGAGTCTAGCAGTTCGGGTATCAGGACGGCGGACGGACACGCACGTCGATCAGCGATCCAGCCGGTCGCGCAGCATGCTCCAGGGGAGGACCATGTTTGGTGCATGCCGCACCAGGCTGTGGAACGGGATCGGCGACGGCGGCGCAAACGGCAGCGGCAAATCCTGAGGCTTTGTTCGATCAACCCAATCTGCAAGCACCTTGCCCATGGCGGTGGTCATGGCAATGCCGCGACCGTTGCACGCGAAGCCCGCAATCAAGCCGGGGCCGAGATCGACGAGGTGGGGCAGGAAGTCGGGCTCGACGGCAGCCATCCCCGACCAGCTATATTCAAGCGGCGGGATTTCCGGGAGATCGAGATGCTTGGCGAGCCGTCGCCAGATCGCCCGCGGCACCCGCGTGTCGGCACCGGGGCCAAAAACATGCATGCCGCCGGTGATCAGCCTGTTTCCGCTGTCGAAGCGGAAGGTGAAAAGATTGCGCCTGGTGTCGCCGACGCCTTGCCCGCCCGGAAGCAACCGGGTGCGTGTTTCGCGCGGCAGCGGCGCCGTCGCGATCTGGAAGATTTTCAGCGGGAAATAGGTTCGCTGCAGCGCGCAATCCAGCGCGCCGCCATAGGCGTTGGTGGCGACCAGCACTTTTTCGGCACGCACCGAACCGGCGGCCGTCTTCAGAGCCCAGCCACCCCCTGTCCGGTCGATCGATTTAACCCGTGTATATTCGAAGATGCGGGCGCCGGCCTTTTCCGCCGAGTCGGCCAGCCCGCGCGCATATTCGACCGGATTGAGGACACCGCCCGACCTGTCCATCCAGCCGCCGAGATAGCCGCGAACACCGGTCAGCTCCTCGGCCGCCTGACTATCCAGCGCAACAGCCGGCCTTCCGCGTCGTGCCCATTGTTCGGCGCGCGATCTAGTTTTTTCCAAAGCGGCCGGCGAATGGGCGGGTTGTATCCAGCCGCTCTGGACTGCATCGCATTCTATGCCGTGCCGCTTGATCAGGTCGAAGACGAGGTCGGCGCCGCCGGCGGCGAAATCGACAAGGCGTTCGCCGCGTTCGGGCCCAAGCTGGGCAATGATATCGTCGGGGTCTCTTTTCGCGAAATTCGGCACGACAAAGCCGGCGTTCCTGCCGGTCGCGCCCCAGGCGATGGTTTCCGCCTCGAGGACGGCGACCGCGACGCCTTTCTCGACGGTGTGCAGCGCGGTGGAAAGGCCCAAGAATCCGCCGCCGACAATCGCCAGATCGACATCGAGTGCACCTTCGAGAGCCGGCCGGTCGCGGCGGTTGCGGCCGACCGCGTGCCATAGCGAAAGGCCGCGTGGCACGGCAATGCTGCTCATGACCTTGCAGCGCTCTCGTCTGGTGTCACTTTCGTGCTCTTGCCAAACCTCACACGCCGCGGCCTGTCGCCGAACAGGCCGTTCGGCCTGACCAGCAGGATGACGCACAGCATCACGCCGATCGCCACGATCTGCAGCGAGGCGGCGCGGGCCTGTTGTTCGGGCGAGAACAACACACTCGTCAAGGCTCCCGATCCGGCCCATATCGCCCAGACCAGGATGCTGCCGATGACGGCGCCGATGTTGCTGCCCGAGCCGCCGACGATCAGCATCACCCAGACCTGGAAAGTCAGCGCCGGCAAATAATTGTCCGGAGCGATGAAGCCGGTGAAATGCGCCTGCAGCGCACCGGCAAGCGCCATGATGGCGCCGCCGACGGCAAAGGCCTGGACGCGGTAGAACCGCGCGCTTTTGCCTAGGGATATCGCGGCCCGCTCATCCTCGCGAAGCGCCCTCAATACACGCCCCCACGGGCTGCGCGACAGATGCTCCAGCGCGAGATAGACGATCAGCGTCATCACCGAGACGATCGCAAGGTTCGAAAGGTTGAACAGCAACGGCGTTTCGGCAAGACCGCCGAACGGACGCGGAATGAAGCCGATGCCGAACGGGCCGCCGGTCAGCTTCTGGGCATTGAGCGCTACCAGTTGCACGACGACGGCGACGCCGAAAGTAGTGATCGCCAGATAGTCCGATCTCAGGCGCAGCGTGGCGATGCCGGTGATGGCGGCGGCGACACCGCCAACCAGCATGGCGCCGAGCCAGCCGACAAGGATCGGCAGACCGAAGCCGCCCAGTCGCGCGGCATCGTCGGGCGTGGTCAGCAGCGCCGAGGTGTAGGCACCGATGGCAACGAAGCCGGCGACCCCGACATTGAAAAGCCCGGTCAGCCCCCATTGCAAATTGAGCCCGAGCGTGACGAGCGAAAAGATCAGCGCGGTGGTCAGGAAGAAGGCGCCGTAGCCGAGCAGATCCATCAGCGTTCCCTCACTCCGAAAAGGCCGATGGGCCGCACGAACAGCACGGCCATCAGGATGATGAACGAGACGGCCGCCCGCCATTCGGCGCCGATCAATTGCACGGCACCCGCTTCGGCCATGCCGATGATCAAACCGCCGAGAACGGCGCCGGGCACGCTGCCGATGCCGCCGAGGATGGCAGCCGCGAACATCGGCAGCAGCATCTCGAAACCCATGAACGGGCGGATCTGGATGAGAATGCCGATCATGACGCCGGCGACGCAGGCCAGCGCGCCGCCGATGATCCAAGTGACGCGCATCACCCTGGCGACGTCGATGCCGACGATGCGGGCAAGTGCCGCGTTCTGGCTTAATGCCTGCATCGAGCGGCCGATCTGGGTCCGCGTCATCAGGAGATGCACGCCAAGCACCAGAATGGCGGTCAGCAGCAGCAGCGCCATCTGGTCCGGGGTGATGCGAATGCCGAAGCCTATCGGCATGGCGATCTGGATGGCCCGGCTGAAGTAGGTCGGCCGCGAGGTGAAGATGAATTCGAGCAGGCTTCTCAGCGCCATCGAGGCGCCGAAGCTCGCCATCACCACGATGATCGCCTGGCCCTTGGCGCGCAGCCGCGCGAACAGCACCATGTCGAGCGCCAGCGCCAGCAGGCCGGTGGCCGCCATGCCGATGATGAGCGCGACGATCAGCGGCCAACCGAAGGAGAGGGGCGCGATCGGCGCGATCTTGCCGAACATCGCGCCGATGGCGCCGACCACGGCCAGCGTCGCATAGGCGCCCCAGGCCATGAAGTCGCCATGGGCGAAGTTCGAGAACCGCAGGATCGAATAGGTGAGTGTCACGCCGATGGCGCCGAGGCCGATCATCGACCCTGCCAGCAGTCCGTCGACGACAAATTGCAGGTTCATGCCGCGCCTCCTTTCCCTAGCTCACGGCGGCGCTGGCCAAGGTAGAGCTCGGCGACGACCGGGTCGTTCCAGAGCTCGGAGGCGACGCCCTGGTGCCGGTCCTTGCCCTCGACCAGCACATAGGCGCGGTCGCCGATGGCAAGCGCTGCCTTGGCGTTCTGCTCGACCAGCAGGATGGTGACGCCGGACTTTCGGATGCCGGCCAGCATCTCGAACACCATCGATACGAATTTCGGCGACAGGCCGGCCGACGGCTCGTCGAGCACCAGCACCTTGGGATGGACGATCAACGCCCGGGCTACGGCCAGCATCTGCCGCTGTCCGCCCGACAGATTGCCCGCGGCCGTTCTGCGTTGACGGGCGAGATCGGGAAAGGCCGCATACATTTCCTCGATGCGGGCGGGGACCTCGCGCGGCCTCAGGATGCCGCAGGCGACCCTGAGATTGTCCTCGACCGACATCAGCGGGAAGATGTTCTCTGTCTGTGGCACGAAGGCAAGGCCAAGGCGGACCATGGTGTGGGCGGGCGACGCCGTGATATCCTTGCCGTCCAGCAGCACCGTGCCGCCGGTGATCGGGACAAGGCCGGCGATGGCCTTGATAAGGCTCGACTTGCCGGCGCCGTTGGGACCGAGAACGACGACGATCTCGCCCTGGTCGATGGTGATCGAAGCGCCGCGCACGATCGGAACGCCGGGCTCGTAGCCGGCTTCGAGATCGCGGACATCGAGTACCCTTTGGCTCATGCCGCGCCTCCGAGATAGGCCTCGATGACGCGTGGGTCGCGCGCCACCTCCTCCGGGGTGCCTTCGCACAGAAGCTGGCCGCTCGCCATGACCAGCACGCGGTGGCAAAGCCGCGCCACCATGTCGATATTGTGCTCTATCAGCAGGAAGGTGATGCCGCGCGCATTGATGTCGCGGATGCGGTCGATAATGATCTCGAGCAGGGTTGCGTTGACCCCGGCCGCCGGTTCGTCGAGCAGGATGATCGCCGGATCGGCCATCATCACGCGGGCCAGCTCGAGCAGCTTGCGCTGGCCGCCTGAAAGCACGCGCGCCGGCTCGTGTGCGAGGTGAGCGATGGTGACGAGTTCGAGTAGTTCGATGGCTCTTGTCTCGGCAGCCCTTTCTTCGGCAGCGACCCGCCGAGGGGTCAGGAAATTGGCGAGCAGTTTTTCTCCGGCCTGGCCTTGCGCGGCAAGCATGACGTTTTCGATCAGCGTCAGGTTAGGCAAGGGCCGGGGGATCTGGAACGTGCGGCCAAGGCCGCGGCCGATGCGGCGATGGGCAGCTTCCCCCGACACCGATACGCCGTTGAGAAGGATTTCGCCGCTGGTCGGCAGAATGCTGCCGGCCAGCAGGTCGAACATCGTGGTCTTGCCGGCGCCGTTCGGGCCGATGAGGCCAAGTATTTCGCCCGGCCGGACGTCGAACGAGACATTGTTGACCGCGACCAGGCCGCCGAAGCGTCTGAGGACGTTCTTGGCCGTGAGGACCGGCGTGCGGATCTCCTCCTGCCGTTCCGTCGTGTCGCTCATCAATCCCTCTGGCCGAAAGCGATCTTCGTCGCCTATGATTTGATTTGTGATCACACTTGCTTTGATCACGCTATTCGGCTTTAAATTCTTCCGCAAGCCGAAAACGGCCGGGACCAGGATTGCCGATGCAGAAGGCCGCCATCGAAAAGAACAATGAGCTGATCGCAGCCCAGCTTACGCCGGTCGGGCGCGAGACCGTGCAGGATCGCGTCTATTCGGAGCTGCGCCGCGCCTTGATCGGCGGCCTTTTCGAGCCGAGCCAGGTTCTGACTATCCGCGGCCTCGCCGACGCGCTGGTCACCAGCACCATGCCGGTGCGCGAGGCGCTCGGACGGCTGATCACCGAGAAGGCTCTGGAGGCGCTTCCCAACCGCTCGGTGCGTGTGCCGCCGATCACGCTGGAGCGCATCGACGACCTCTTGCGCGCCCGCTCCCTGATCGAGGGCGAAGCGATCGCTTTGGCCGCCACGCGCATGAACCCGCGCCAGATCGCTTCGGTCGAAGCCATGCTCGGCGAGTGGGACGAGATGCGGGCGCTGAAGCACAAGAAGGATATCGACCGCGAGGCCACCCTCAACCAGAGCTTCCATTTCGAGATCTACCGTTGCTGCGGTTCCGCCGTGCTGATCCCGATGATCGAGAGTCTTTGGCTGCAGTCGGGGCCATGCATCCGCGTCGCCATCTACGCTTTTTCAGACGCTGGGGAAGTGGATACGGCCCATTACCACCGCAGCATCGTCGCTGCGCTTTCCAGGCAGGATGCAAAAGCGGCGCGCGAGGCGCTGGTGGCCGACATCAGCCGGCCTTTCGCTTTCCTGCGCGACAAACTTCAGTCCACAAGCAAGGAAGGATTGAGGGCATGACGGCGCCTGGCATCAGCATCACCGAGCCGCGCTCACAGCTTTCCGTGACCGCGCTGCTGTTGCCTGAAAAGGCGCCTGACAACGCCGCCTTCCTGCTGGCCTATCTCGAGCAGCCGCGCGTCGTTGCCGGCATCCATGCGATGTGGACGGGGCCGGAAATCTCCTGCCCGGTTCCAGCAGCCGAACTTGAGGGCCAAACCTATGCCCGGCCCTTGCCGGCGGAGAACGCAACGCTGACGCCGCAGCCGGGCGACATCGTGTTGTCCTACGTGCCGCCGCGTATGTGGGGTGGCAACCCGAATGCCATCTTCGATATCAGTTTGTTTTATGGACAGGGTGCACGCCTGCTGTTCCCGATCGGCTGGCTTGCCGGAAGCGTCGTCGCGCAGGTGCTGCCTGAGGAGCGCGATAAATTCGCAGCCGCTTGTGGCGTGATCCGCCGCAACGGCGCCTGCGACATCACCTTCACCCGGGTGGAGATCTGAATGGCTGAGACCGACGACAGTTTCGAACTCTTCGACCTTCGCATCGAGGCGGTTATCCCCGAGGGCAAGCCGATCTATTGCGGCGCCAAGCCCGGCGACTATTTCGAGTTGAAGGGCGAGATGCTGTCGATGCCGGCGGGGCTAGGTTTCTCGATCTATTCCATCGCGGCCGTGTTGCCGCTGCTGGCCGCAAAGCAGCGCCCGACCCACAGGAACGACTGGATGACGTCGGATGCCGAGATCGCCTGTCCGGATCCCAATTGCGCCAGCCGGCTGCGGATCGTCAGGACCGGCAAGCGGCGGTTCAGCCATGCCGAAACGACGGCGGTGCCGCTGCCGAAGGAGAATGACCGGAGATGACCGCCAAGGCTTTCGAGCTCAGCCCCGGCTATACGATCTCGCGGGTCATTCGCGGCGGCTGGCAGCTTGCCGGCGGGCACGGCGCGATCGACCGCCAACAGGCGGTGACCGACCTGATCGCCACCTTCGACGCCGGCATCAGGACCTATGATTGCGCCGATATCTATACCGGTGTCGAAGAGCTGATCGGCGCGGCGCGCCTGCGCCTTGCCAATGAGCGTGGCCTCGACGCTACCGTCAAGATGAAGGTGCACACCAAGCTGGTGCCTGACCTCGAACGACTTTCCACGATCAGCCGCGACTACATCAGCAGCATCGTCGACCAGTCGCTGCGGCGGTTGAAGACTGAGCGCCTCGATCTTGTGCAGTTCCATTGGTGGGACTATTCGGTGCCCCGCTATGTCGATGCGATGGGCTGGCTCGACGAAATCCGCAGGGAAGGCAAGGTGCGCAACATCGGCACCACGAACTTCGATACGCCGCGGCTGGCCGAGATCCTGGCCGCAGGTGTGCCGCTGGTCAGCCAGCAATTGCAATACTCCGTGCTCGACCAGCGGCCGGCCAACAGCCTTGCAGCACTCGCCAGCCGGCATGGCGTCAGTTTCCTCTGCTACGGTTCGGTGGCGGGCGGCTTCCTCAGCGAAAAATGGCTTGGCGTTGCCGAGCCGCAGACGCCGCTCGAAAACCGGTCGCTGGTGAAATACAAGCTGATCATCGACGACTTCGGCGGTTGGGAGCTTTTCCAGGAATTGCTTCGCACACTGAAGGCCGTCGCCGACCGCCACGCCGTCGACATCGCAACGATCGCCAGCGCCTGGGTGCTGGAGCAGCCGCAAGTGGCGGCCGTTATCGTCGGCGCCCGCAACCAGGCGCACGCCCTTGCCAATGCCAGAATCATGGACATCGCGCTCGATGTCGACGACCGGGCGAGGATCGCTGCCGTGATCGCGCAAAGCCGTGGGCCGCTGGGCGACGTCTACACATTGGAACGCGACCGTCACGGCCGCCACGGCTCGATCATGCATTACAATTTGAATGCAGGCAGGAAATGAACGCGGCTATGGACGAAAAGCCCTCCTTGCTTTCCCGCGCCAGCGCCGAGGTGGTCGATCGCCACCGCTTCTTCGTCGACTGGTTCAATGCGGCGAGTGCGGACAATGCAGATTTCAGCCGCTTCGAGCGCGTCATGGGCGAAGGCTTCTGCATGGTTGCGCCGGACGGTCAGGTCCTCGATCGTGACGCGGTGCTCGACCATGTCAGGGCAAGCCGCGCCACCTCTGAGGGCGATTTCAGTATCTCGATCGAGGATATCCGGGCCGGCTGGCAACAAGGCGACACGATCGTCGTCTGTTACATCGAAGCACAGCAGCGTGCCGGCAAGCACAGCCGCCGCCGCTCGAGTGCGGTCTTCACCACCAGTTCATCGGCGCCCAACGGCGTCGAATGGCGACATCTGCATGAAACCTGGCTGCAGATGCCGGAAGACTGAACAGGCTCAAGGCGTCAATGAGAGTCATGTAACGAAAGGGGAACAACAATGAAAAAGACCATACTTCAGATCACCAGTGCGCTGGCTCTGGTGACAGCGGCCGGTGCAGCGCAGGCCGCCGATTGCAAGATCACAGTCGGCCTCGTCATGGAACTGACCGGTCCCGCCGGCGAATACGGCCAGGCCGGCGCCAAATCGGTCGAAATGGCCTTCCGCGATATCAACGATGCGGGCGGTGTGCGCGGCTGCGATCTAGCGACCGACACCCGCGACAGCCAGAGCCAGGGCAACATCGCGGTCGATGCCGCGACACAGCTCGTGCAGGTCAAGAAGGTGCCGGTCATCATCGGCGGCATCATTTCCTCGGTGTCGATCCCGATCCTGACCTCGGTCACCGCTCCGGCCAAGATCGTCCAGGTGTCGCCTGCTTCCTCGTCGCCGACACTGACGGCGCTTGGGCGCGACGGCAAGACCAACGGCATCTTCTTCCGCACCATCACATCTGATGCGCTGCAAGGCGTCGCCGCCGCCAAATACGCTATCGACAAGGGTTTCAAGAAGCTGTCGGTCATCCACGTCAACAACGATTTCGGCGTCAACATGGTGGCGGAATTCTCACGCGCCTATAAGGCGCTCGGCGGCACCATCGTCTCCGACACGCCCTACAATGAAAAGCAGTCGAGCTATGCCTCGGAAGTGACCGCGGCGATGGCCGGCGAGCCCGACGGGCTTTATCTCGTCAGCACACCTGTCGACGGCGCAACCATCGCCCGCACCTGGATTTCGCAGGGCGGCGTCCAGAAGTTCCTGCTCAATGACGGCATGAACAGCCCGGACTTCATCGAATCCGTTGGCGCGGATTACCTGAAGGATGCGTACGGTACTTCATCCGGCACCAGCCCGACCGCATCGACCGAGTATTTCACCAAGAACTACAAGGAATTTTCGGGCATCGAACCGTCCAATCCCGCAGCCGACCGGTCCTATGATGCCGGCGCCATTGTCGGCTTGGCAATCGCCATTGCAGGCTCCGAGGACCCGGCCAAAATCAAGGACGCAATGTACAAGGCGGTCGACCCGGCCGGTACGCCGATCTATGCCGGCAAGGACGAGTTCGCCAAGGCGCTCGGCCTGATCAAGGAGGGCAAGCCGATCCGCTACGAAGGCGTCATCGGTCCGGTCGCCTTCGATAAGTATGGCGACATCACCGGCCCGTTCCGGCTCTGGAAGATCGTCGACGGCAAGGTGACGACCGACGGCGAAATGACGACGGATGACGTCAACGCATTGCAGGCGAAGCTTCAGTAGACTGCCTATGTCTTGTCCGGCATCGATCCCCTTCCATTGAGGTCGATGCCGGACAGTTGCATGTCCTGCCGGTCAGGCCAGCCCGGAAACGACCACCGCCCCAACTGCCGGCATGATCCAGGGGCAGGCATAGTAATCGGTGATACGATTTATGATCCGGCCAGCGGCTTCGATCCGAACGGGATGGGCCGGCTTCCAACCGTCTTCGCCATGATGAAGCACAAGCAGCACTGCCTCGCCATCGATCTCGCCAATCGCCATTTTCCAGGTCGTTGAGGCACTTTCGTATTCGACGAAGTAAGGTGATTCCGACAGCCTGCCCTTGAAGCAATCCGCGACCCGCAATTGTGCGTCGGCGCTGGTCAACGCCCGTACCCCGTCCCAGTCGCGGCGGTTGAACAGTTCGACATAGCGCCTGAGCAATTCCAGAAGTTCCGGATCGCTTTGGCGCTCCGAACGCACGATCGGCTCGCCCGACAAGGCAGCCAATTTCGAGCGACCACGGCTCAACGCAGCCTTGACGCCACCCACGGTCGAGCCGACGAGATCGGCAGTCTCTTCCAGCGAATAGTCGAAGACATCCTTGAGCAGGACGCAGGCGCGCTCCTTGGGCGGCAGGTGGATCACGAGCCGTTCGATCGCGCGATCGGCACCTTGGCCCGCCGGCTCGACCAGCAGGATGATCTCATCCTCGGCGAAATTGGCCTCAGCCTGCTGGCGCACCTGCCGGCTTCGCAGGAAATCGATGCAGCGATTATGCGCGATGCGAAACAGCCAGGGGCGAAGGGCGCTCGCATCGTCCAGCGTCTCGATCTTCCGATAGGCCTCGAACAGCGCCTCTTGCATGACATCTTCGGCGTCGAGCGCCGAACCGGTCATGCGTGCGCAGTAGCGGTGCAGCCGGCCACGCAAAATGCGCGACCGTCTCCAGGAAGCCGGCGTAGCGGACGTCGAAAAGCCCTGTCGGGTCAAGTCTTGGCTGCATCTTTATGATACACGATCACAGCGGGACATAGGTCAGCGTAATGACGCCGTTCTTGAAGCGGTGCGTATCTATAAGCTCCAGCTTGACCAGGGACGGCTCGACATCCTGGAAAGCGCGTTTGCCATGGCCCACACGGGTCGGCACGATCGAGGGTTGATACTCGTCGACAAGCCTGTTGGCGAGCAGCGCCTGGTCGAGATTGCTCACTTCATACTTCAATATGTTGCCGCCGTTTTGCAGCTTGATCCCAGCGATTTCGGCAGCCACGTCGCCTTCGATCAGCGACGCGTTCCAGCTCACTTCCTTGAGGCTGCGCGACGCGACGAGCTTCTTCAGCCCGTTCATGCGGTCCATGTACTTGCTGCCTTTGACCTGCGGCCAACGCGCTGAAAACATTTCATAGGTGACGCGGCCGAGCAGGAAAAAATCCGCCTCGCCGGCCTTTTCATAGGAGTGCTCCTTCATCTCCTCGTCGAAGAAGGGCGAGGCCCATTCCATTGGCGCTTCGATGACGCCGTCCAGCGAAATGAAGCTGCCCACGATCAATTTTCTCATCGCGTGTCTCCGGTTGCGCAACAGACATCCCGTCGGACCCAAGGAACCCGGCGAAAACGAAACCGGCCCGATCCACAGGATGCAGTGCGTAAGACGTTCCCGGTTCGACTTTGGATACGCGTGAGGATCGTTTGAGTTAATAGAGCGGCTTGGCCATGTGCCGGGGCGTCGGCCACTCCGTCGTAATCCCCGGCTGCACCGGCCGCTCGAGATAGGTCGAGAGCACGACGTAGCTTCGCGTCGAGGTGACGCCGGGTGTTTCGTAGAGGCGCGACAGCAGGCCTTCGAGTGCTCGCGTGTCCTCGGTGCGGACCTTGATCAGCATGCATGTGTCGCCGGCCACGGAATGGATCTCCTCGACTTCGGGGTGTTCGGAAATTGCCATCAGCTCCGGCGTCTTTCCCCATCCCTTCGTGTCGATATGGACGAAGGCAAGCAGCGGCTTGTGCACCGCCTTGGGATCGATGATGACCGCGGTGTTGCGGATGGCGCCGCTGCGCCGGAGGCGCTTGACGCGTTCATGGGCTGCCGGCGGTGAAAGGCCGACGCGGTCGCCGAGGTCGGCATAGCTGATCGTGGCATCGTCGACCAGAACGCCTAATATTTTTCGGTCGGTTGCATCGATATCGCGGACGGCAGGCCTGTTCTGCGGAATGCCATCTGTTTCTTCATCCATATTAAAATTCCCGATTGATGCAGAATTTAATACGGCCATTATTGCCATATGTCGAACACTGATCAAGTCGCCACCTTCGCAGCGGCCCCCAAGCCGCCAATCCCGGCACTCGCTTACCTGCTGACCGGGTGCATTGCCGTGATCGGCTCGAACTCGCTGGTGCTCGGTCCGATCGCACCGGCTGTGGCCGCATCGTTCGGCACAAGCGTGCCGGCGGTTATGATCGCGTCCGCCGCGTTCGGGCTCGGTACGTCGGCAAGCGCCTTGTTCCTGGCGCGCTACATCGACCGGCTCGGCGCCCGCCGCATGCTGCAAGCGGCGTTGCTGCTGCTGGCAATTGCGCTCGTCGCCAGCGCCGCTGCGCCGACCGTGCCGGCGCTGATCGCGGCCCAGCTTCTCGCCGGCATCGCTGCAGGTGTCGCCATGCCGGCAATCTACGCCAGCTCCGCCGCGATTGCGCCGCCCGGTCGTGAAAGCGGCACCATAGGCGTCGTGCTGACCGGCTGGACGCTAAGCATGGTCGCCGGCGTTTCGCTGTCGGCCGTACTTGCCGACCTGGTGCATTGGCGCGCCGTTTTCGCGGCGGTCGCGGTGCTGGCAGCACTCGCCTTGGCCAGCCTGTCGCTGACGTCGTTGAGCGATGTCAGGAAGAGCGGTCCGGCGCCGACGCCGCTAGGCGCCTTGAGCGTTCCCGGCATCGTGCCGCTTCTGGTTGCCTGCGCCGCCTTCATGACCGCGTTCTACGGCGTCTACGGCTATCTTGGCGATCATCTTCACAATGGCTTGGGACGGCCGGTCAGTGCCAATGGGCTTGCCGCGCTCGCCTATGGCGCCGGCTTTGGTGCGGCGGCATTTCTTGATGGCGTAATCGACCGCCTGGGCCCGCGGCGTGTCATGCCGTTTGCCTACCTGCTCGTCGCGGTCGTCTATGTCGCGATTGCTGCGGCAAGTGGCAGCTTCGGCCTGACCATAGCGATGATAGCCGTCTGGGGCCTTGCCAATCATTTCGGGCTGAACGTCTTGGTGATGCGCCTCTCGGCGCTCGATCCTGCGCGCCGCGGCACGATCATGGGCTTGAACAGCGCGGTGACCTATCTTGCGGTGTTCGTCGGCACCACGGCGTTCGGGCCGCTTTATTCCACATTCGGTTTTGCGGCGTCGGCGGTGGTTGCAGCCTTGCTGATGCTGATCGCTGCTGCTGCGGCGGCGTGGCGTTCGCCGAAGCTATAGCGCAGCCAGGCTTGCGTCTCGGTCCGGTCCTTCGATAGATGCTTGATGGATGGACAATACGACGCTTGAGACAACCGCCAATCCCCTGCCGCAGGAACTGGCTTTTCTCGGGGAACGGCTTACGGCATTCAACGACAGTGATGTCGGCGCCTCCTGCAGGAAGGCATTGGCCGTGTTCGTGCGCGATGAGCACGGTGCTATTGTCGCCGGCATCTCGGGATATACCGCCTGGGGCTGGCTCTATGTGCAATGGCTCTGGGTCGATGAAAAACTGCGCGGCCAGCGCATGGCCGGCAGGATGCTCGAGGCGGCCGAGAGGGAGGCGATCGCGCGCGGCTGTCACGGCGCCTGGATCGACACGTTCAATCCCAAGGCTGCCAAGGCCTATGAGCGCCAGGGCTATCTGCCCTTCGGCGTGCTTGCCGATTTCCCCATTGGCCGCAGCCGTATCTTCCTGCAGAAGAAGCTGAAGCCTGACTAGCCGGCAAGGCGTCCGCCGCACATGGGCTGGGGCACGCCGGTCGTGCTGGGGAAGCTGATCGGCAAGCCCCTGAGCACGCGCACAGCCAGGAAGGCAAAACACTCGGCCTCCACCGCATCGCCCTTCCAGCCCAGCGCCTCGGCCGGCACGGCGTCGACACCGGCGCGGCTGGCAAGCATGGCCATGATCGTTGGGTTGTGTCGACCGCCACCGCTGACCACCAGCCGCTTCGGCCGGCGCGGCAGAAGATCGAGCGCCTTGCCGACGGCGGCCGCGGTGAAGGCCGTCAGCAGGGCTGCGCCATCTGCGGCGTTCATTCCGTCCGCCATCGAGGCGCCGAAATCGAAACGGTCCAGCGATTTCGGGTAGGGTTTGGTCAAATACGGATGCTGCAGAAGCTTGGCCAGCCGTGCCTCGTCGACCATCCCGACGCGAGCCAGCGCGCCGTCGCGGTCCATTTCGCCGAGCCCCTTCGACTTGATGAAATCGTTCAGCGGTGCATTGGCCGGCCCGGTGTCGAAGGCAACGATATTGTCCTTGCCGTCCCACCAGGTGATGTTGGCGACGCCGCCGAGATTGAGCACCGCCGTGTCGCCGCTGGCGTCGGCTTCGCGCAGCAGCGCGGCGTGATAGGCGGCCGAGAGCGGCGCACCTTGTCCGCCGGCGCGCATGTCGGCCGAGCGGAAGTCATAGGCAACTTTGGTGCCCAGGATTGCGTGCATCAGCTCGCCGTCGCCGAGCTGGCGGGTCTGGCCCAGTCGGCCCACTTGCGGGGCAAGGTGCAGCACGGTCTGGCCGTGGAAGCCGACGACGCCGATGTCGGCCATGGTCAGGCCGTGGCTTTCGACAAGATCCTTGACCGCTGCGGATTGGGCGCGCGTCAGCGCCTCCTCTGCTTCGTGGAAGATTGCCGGTTCCGGCCCGGTGAAGTTCCAGCTCCTTGCCTGCCGCAGCGTCTCTTCCAACAAGGTTCGGATCGACTGCGGGTAGGGGGCCAGCGTGTAGGTGCCGAAATCCGCGATCCGCTCGCCGTCGGTCTTGATCAGCGCGACATCGATATTGCCGTCCAGCACGGTGCCGGTCATCAGGCCGACGGCCCATATTGGTTCGCCATTTTTCGGATTCATGATTGTCAGGCTCCGTTGACGAGATCGCCGACCGATTGCCGTAGCGATGCGATCCCGCTGTTGAAATGACGTGTCGGATGAATCCGATTGGTGAGCAAGGTCCAGGCTCTGCCTTCGTCGAAATCAACCCACAGCCCGGTGCCGGTAAAGCCGGTGTGCCCGATAGTACCTGGGCTGCACAGCCGGCCGCCGGACCAGCCTTCGTAGGGCAGCTCCCAGCCATGGGTGCGTGTTGCCGACAAGGGCGTGCGCATCAGCGCTATCGAACTCGCGGATGCGCCGCTCCCGTCCAGCAGCCCTCGCGCAAAGTCGAGGACCGAAGCCGCCGTTCCGAACAGGCCGGCGTGACCGGCACCTTGCAATGCCGAGCAATTGTCGTCGTGGACTTCGCCGCAGAGCACGCGATGGCGCCATGTGCAGTCTTCTGTGGCCGCCGCTCGATCCGGTTCGGCGGAGAACGCGAAGCCCGGACCGGGATCCATGTCGCGAATCGTCTTGCCGGCCAGGCGCTCCAGAACAAAGCCGAGCAGAATGAAGTTAATATCGGAATAGACCGGCTCCCCGACCTGCCACTCGCGCTGCAGGATGAAGGCGCGCAGCAGCTCGGGGTCACGCCCATAGGTGTAGATCGGCGCGACGGCGGGAAACGGTGTCTGATGGCCGAGACACTGGCGAAACGTTACGTTCCGTTCCCAGGCTTTTTCGTCATATTGGCGGAGGTCAGGCAGGACCGAAATCAGTGGCGCGTCGAGGTCGATGACACCTTCTTCCGCCAGTGCCAGGATACGCGGCGTGGTGAAGATGACTTTGGTCAGGGATGCCAGATCGAACCAGGTCTCGGCATGCATCGGCCGCACCGTCGGCACGCGCTGGGCTGAGCCGATTGCCCGGACGATGCGTTGACCGTCCCGGTCGACCATGCCGAGCACGCCGCCCGGAATGCGCGACGCAGCCACGGCCGCTTCGAGCGGGGCGAATGCGCGGTCGAAGAGATCATGGTCGATCAATTGCGGCCTCCGTCTGAACGGCAGCGAGGAGGCTGTCGGCCTGACTCTGCATGCTTTCGGGTGATAATCATCACAAGTCCACCCGCGCTCTATGATCCGGCCCGAATTGCTGCCAATTGGCTGGGCCTGGCTCAAATCCCGGCGGACGCACGAGCGAGGGGACCTGGCGCGTGTCGAGCTCGAAACGTTCATGCCGCCGGTCTATGGAGGGAACGGCCGCGATAAGCTGTTTGGTATAGGAGTGCTTCGGCTCCGAGAGCACCGATCTGGCATCGCCGATCTCGACGATCTGGCCGGCATAGATGACCGCAATGCGATGGGCGATCCGCTCGACGACAGCCATGTCATGCGAGATGAACAGATAGGCCAGCCCGAATTCACGCTGCAGCTCGATCAAAAGCTCCAGCACCCTGGCCTGCACCGACACATCGAGCGCCGAAACCGCTTCGTCGAGGACGACAACCGAAGGATTGAGCATTAGCGCGCGAGCGATGCACAAGCGTTGCCGCTGGCCGCCGGAGAATTCGTGCGGATAGCGCTGCAGGCTGTTCTCCGGAAGGCCGACGCGTTTCAACAGCGCGGCCATTTTCGCCCTGGTTTCAGCAGTTATCCGTCCGCCGGTGGCGATCACCGGCTCTGCGAGGATGCTTTCGATGGTGAGTCTGGGATTGAGCGAGCCATAGGGATTCTGGAACACCATCTGCACGGGAAGCGCGCTCTGCCCGGCGGCGGCCTTGCGCGTGCTGGCCGAGATTGTGCCGCGCGTCGAGCGCACCAGCCCCAGAATCGCGCGGGCGGTGGTGGACTTTCCGGAACCGCTCTCGCCGACGACCGCCAATGTCTCGCCCGGCATCAGCTCGAAATCCACACCGTCCACCGCATGGATGGCACCGCTGGTACGACTGAGAAAACCACCCTTGACCGGAAATCGCACTACGAGGCCATCGACCTTCAGCGCCGGCTCGGCAGCTTTTTGCTTTTCACGTTGCGCGTCCCTGCGTGTCGCACCGCCGCCGGCGAAATGCGGCACCGCATGCAGCAGATGCCGGGTATATGGATGCCGCGGATCGTCCAATATCTGGTTCAACCCGCCCTGCTCGACAGCTTCTCCGCTTTGAATCACCATGATCTTGTCGGCGATGCCCGCAACCAGACCGATGTCGTGGGTGATGAAGATCATCGACATCCCGGTTTCCTGCTTCAACTCCGCGAGCAGCGCCATGATCTGCGCCTGCACAGTAACATCCAGCGCCGTCGTTGGCTCGTCGGCAATGAGCAGGCGCGGGTTGCACGCGAGCGCCATGGCGATCATCACCCGCTGCAGCATGCCGCCCGAAAGCTGATTGGGCGTGTATTTCAGCCGCCGTGCAGCGTCGGGAATACGCACGCGGTCGAGCGCGTCCTTGGCCGCCGCCGTCGCTTGCCGGCCGGTCAGGCCGCGATGCAGGCGAAACGATTCCTCGATCTGCCTGCCGATGGTCAGCACCGGATTGAGCGAGGTCATCGGCTCCTGGAAGATCATGCCGATTTCGCCGCCGCGGATCTTCGTCAGTTGCGGCTCGGCCGCGGCGGTCAGGTCGAAAATGCTGTTGTCGGCCCGTCTCAGCTTGATCGAGCCCGCGGTGATGCGGCCGCCGCCATAATCGACAAGGCGATTGATCGACAGCGCCGTGACCGACTTGCCCGAGCCGCTTTCGCCGACGATGGCCAGCGTTTCGCCGTCGGCGAGATCGAAGCTGACGCCGCGCACGACCTCATTGGCTTTCGGGTTGCGGCCGAAGCCGACGCGCAGATCGCTGACGGACAGCAGCGGGATCATGCGATCGATCTCCGCATCTTCGGGTCGAGGACATCGCGCAAGGCATCACCGAGCAGATTGAAACCGAGGATGCTGATCATGATCGCCACCCCCGGGAAGATCATCAGCCAGGGCGCTGTCTCCATCAGATTGCGGCTGTCGCTCAGCATCAGGCCGAGCGACGCGGCGGGCGGCTGCGTGCCGAGCCCGAGGAAGCTTAAGCCGGCTTCGGTCAGTAATGCCCAAGCCAGCGCCAGCGTCACCTGAACCGTCAGGGGCGCTACCAGGTTGAGCAGCAGATGCCGTGTCACGATGTAGCCCGCACTGCTGCCGAACGTGCGGGCCGCGTCGACGAACTCGCGCGCCTTGAGCGACAGAGCCGGACCTCGCACGACGCGGGTGAAGATCGGCGTGTAAACGATGGCGATGGCAATGACGCTGGTCGAGGTTCCCGGTCCCGCAACCGCGACGATCAGCAGCGCCAGCAGGATCGCCGGAAACGCCAGCACAACGTCCATGATGCGCATCACCAGGCCGTCCCAGCGGCGCCCGAACCAGGCTGCCGCCAGCCCGAGCACGGTGCCGGCCAGTGTCGCGAAGGCGACCGAAAAGAAGGCCACGATGAAGGACTGGCCGATCCCGGTCATCAGCCGGCTTGCGACATCGCGGCCGAACAGATCCGTGCCCATCCAGTACGTGCTGTCAGGCGCATGCAGCCGCTCGACCCGGTGCTGCGTCAGCGGATTGTGCGGCGTCAGCCCCAGCATGCCAAGTACGGCAAGCAGCAGATAAAGCGCAACAATGGCACCGCCGATGCGGCCGCTGGTGTGCGCAAGTATAGCCCGCAATGTCGCCATCAGTCCTCGCTTAGCCGAATACGCGGGTCGAGCGCGACATAGGCGAGGTCGACGAGGAGATTGACGATCATGAAGTTGAAGGCGATGAACAGTACGCTTCCCTGCACCAGCGCATAGTCGCGCTGCAGGATGGCGTCCAGCACCATCCGGCCGAGACCGGGCAGCGCAAAGATCTGCTCGACGATGACTGCCCCGCCCAGGAGATAGCCGAACTCTATGCCGCTCAGCGTCACGACCGGGATGAGCGCGTTGGGCAAAGCATGCCGCCAGATGACGCCGCGCGCCGAAACGCCCTTGCTGCGCGCCGTCCTGACATAGTCGTCGCTGAGCACATCGAGCATCGCCGAACGCGATATGCGGGTCACCGAAGCCGCGAAGGCAAATCCAAGCGTGACCGCAGGCAGCAACAGCTGGCCGAGATTGCGCAGCGGATCCTGCCACAGCGGCGAAAACTCGCCCATCGCCGGCAAAACGCCAAACCCCGCCGACAGCGTGTAGATGATCAGCAGGGCAAGGACGAAGTTCGGCGTCGACTGCCCGATCATTGCGACAACGCGCACGCCGAGGTCGGACAGCTTTTCATTATGGGTGGCGGCAAAAATCCCGGCCGGTATGCCGACAACCAGGGCGATGACCATCGACAGCAGGGCGAGCTCCAATGTTAGCGGGAAACGCTCGAGGATGACGTCGAGCACCGGCCTGCCATAGGTGGACGAAATGCCGAGATTACCTTGGAAAAGACCAAGCAGCCAGCGCCAGTACTGGATGAACCAGGGCTGGTCGATGCCGAAATAAGCTGCAAGCGCATCGCGCTGCTGCGGCGTCAGCAGGCCGGCTTCGGTCCCCAGCATTGCCGTGATCGAATCGCCCGGAACCATCCGGATCGCCAGAAACACCACGATGGACACGCCAAGCAGGACGAGAGGGAAGGTCGCCAGTCGCCGCATCAGATAGTTCACGCGAAGAACATCCTCTCGTCCGGCATCAAAGAGCTACTGGATCGTCACCTTGGCGAGGCTGAACAGCGAACCTGTCGGCACCGGTTCGAATCCTGCGATATTCTTCTGCTGTGCCGTGTAGCTGTAGGACGTGTAGAGCCAGATCCAGGGCGACATCTCAGTGATGTGCCTCTCGAAGTCGGCGAAGATCGCTTTGCGCGCTGCCGGGTCGGTCTCGGTGCGGCCCTTCTGCATAAGGCTGTCCAGCGTGTCGTCGATATAGTTCGCGACCTTCTGCAGATTGCCCGTCTTGGTCCAGTAGCGGTTGTACATAGTGTAGGGATCAGCCCTGCCGCCGTTCAGCGCGACGGCCATGTCGAAATCACCCTTCAGCCAGGCATCGACATAGACGTTGAGCTCCATCATCTTGATGTCGAGCTTGACGCCGATTTCTGCGAGTTGCGACTGGATGACCTGGGCTTCCGCCGCTGCCGTCGGCGGCTCGCCGGTGGCGCCGATCACGGTCGCCGAAAAGCCGTCGGCGTAGCCGGCCTCAGTCATCAACTGCTTGGCCTTCTCAATGTCGCGCTTATAGCAGAACAACTTGCTTGGATCGGTCGCCAGCGCCGGGATGGTCAGCGGGCCGGTGACCTTGCCTTCGCCGAGCGAGGCGGTGTCCAGCACTTCCTGCCGGTCGATGGCGCAGGAGATCGCCTGACGCACCTTGAGTTCGGTCATCGGCTTGCGGGAAGGATTGAGCTGCAGCACGTGATAGGCAAGCACCGGCACGCGGTTCAACTGCAGGCTGGCTTCCTTGGGCACCAGCGTGGCGACAAGCGGGTCGTTGAGCAGGGCAAAATCGATCTGCTTGGTGCGCATCGCTGCCAGGATCGCCGTCTCGTCCGGCAGCACGCTGATCTCGATGCCGTCGACACCGATCGTGCCGCCCGCCCAATCCTTGTTGGCGACAAGCACTTCCTTGGAATTCGGATCCCATTTCTCGAGCTTGAAAGGACCTGAGCCGATCGTCGTCGTGCCAATCGAGCCGGCCGTGATTTCGCTTGCCGGGACGATCGCCGCATTGACGTCGCTCATCGCCGTCAGGATCGGCACATCCGGCTGCGAGAGGTGGAACACGACGGTGGCTGGATCGGGCGTGTCGATGCTGGCGATCGAGAGAAAGTTGGCGCGCGCCGCAGCACCCGTCTTCTCGTCGAGTATGCGCTCGAACGATGCCTTGACATCGGCCGAGGTCACGGCGGCGCCGTTCTGGAATTTTGCTTTCGGATTGAGCTTGAAGCTCAGCTCCTTGCCGTCCGGCGAGAACTGCCATGAATCGGCAATCGCGGGCGTGATTTGCAGGTTTGCGTCGAGCCGCACCAGCGGTTCGTAGATCAGCTCCAGCAGCCGCAGTGAGGAGAATGCCGTCTGCTTGTGGGGATCAAGACCGGTGGCGTCCTGCGACCACGCCATGTGCAGCGTCGCCGCACTCGCCTGCACCGGGATCGCGGCGATGCCAATCATTGCCGCGAGCGTCATGCCGGAAAGCAGTTTCTTGCCAATGTGCCGTACCATTGTCGTCTCCCATTATTGTTAAACGTGATGCCTTGCAGTTCCCCGGACCGCTTCAAAGGAACACATGCCCCGGAACATCGGCCCAGTATCCATGCGGCCTTACACCGTCTTTTCGCCTATCGCCTTGCGCAGGAAACCTCCCGCGTTGGCAAGCGCCTTACGTGCTTCTTCGACACCCATGCCGGTGATCGTCACCAGGATTGCCAGTTTTACATCATTGCCGGTCTGGTCGAGTGCCTGTCGTGCCTGCTGTGCCGCGCAGCCGGTCGTCTGCATCACGATCCTGACCGCCCTGGCGACAAGCTTCTTGTTGCTTGGATTGAGATCGACCATCAGGTTCTGATAGCTCTTGCCGATGCGGATCATGCTGGCGGTAGACAGCATGTTGAGCACCAGCTTTTGCGCGGTTCCCGATTTCAGCCGGGTCGAGCCGGTGAGGACCTCCGGGCCAACCACCGGAGAGATGGCAATATCGGCAATGCCGGCAATGGTCGATCGAGGATTGCAGGACAGCGCCACGGTGGTGGCTCCCACCTGCTTGGCATAGGTCAAGCCGCCGATGACATAGGGTGTGCGTCCGCTGACAGCGATGCCGACCACCACGTCGCCGGCGGTCAGCTTGATGTCCTGCAGCGCCTTTATTCCCTGTTTCGGATCGTCCTCGGCGCCTTCCGCAGAGTGCACCAGTGCGTCGACACCGCCGGCGATCAGGCCCACCACCATGTCCTCGGGTACGCCGAAGGTCGGCGGACATTCCGAGGCGTCGAGGACGCCGAGCCGGCCGCTGGTGCCGGCGCCCATATAGACAAGGCGTGCACCCTTCTGGAACGCGCTCACGATCCGGTCCACGGCCGCCGCAATGTCGGGGATGACCTTCTCGACGGCTGCCGCAACGCCTTTGTCCTCGTCATTGATCTTGCGCAGCACCTCGAGGGTCGGCAACAGATCGATGTCCATCGTCTTCGGGTTCCGGTCCTCGGAAACCAGCCGCTCCAGCTCCGACATCAAGCCTTGTTCGACCACTTCGCTTACCTTCAAATGCGACTGCGAGCAGGACTGTGATGCCCGCGGCAAGCGGCGTCCAGTGCCTGCACCTGGCCGTCGACTCCGTACCGGCTGCGCCGGTTCTGTTTCGTTAACTTTTTAGAATTCGATATTCCCTCTGTCAACGGAAAGCAGGAATATTATATTCCTTGCCGAGCAAGGCATCACTGGCGGCAGAGCGATTTTCTGGCCAGGATTATGGCTCCCGAAACCGCGTCGCCGTCGGCCGGCTTCAGCCGTCGGCGGACGTCGGGAGCGAGCCATGGCTCAAGCGGGCTGGACAAACCTCCGAGCAGCGTAGTCCGCGGCGCGCCTTTTTCGAACAGCACCCGCACGAACGTGTCGATCTGCTCGGCAGCGCCCTGCGCGATCCGCCGACCGGCCGGATCGCCCTGGTCGGCATGGCGGATCACCATCGGCGCCATGGCGGCATAGTCGGTCGCGCTGGCGCGGTCCATCCAGGCCACCGCCTCGAACGGATCGTCCTTGAAGCGCTGCATCACCTCGGCCAGCAGCGCCGTCCGCTCATGCCGGCCGTCATGGGCTCGCAAGGCAAGCTGCACTGCCTTCAGTCCGAGATCGGCGCCGCTGCCCTCGTCGGAAATCGGAAAACCGTAGCCGCCGACGCGCAGGTCTCGCCCTTCGACAAAGCCGAGCCCGATCGAACCGGTCCCGGCTATGACGATAGCGCCGTCTTGACCCGAATGCGCGCCAAGGCAAGCCGCGATGCCGTCGCTGACGAAGTCGATGGTCGCAAAGGGATGTTCGATGCCACGAAACGCCTCGAGCGCACCCTTACGGCCGATACCGGCAACACCGACACCGGCGCGGATTCTGGCGATTTCCGCCGCCGCGAACCCTGCCTCTTCGATCGCCGCGCCAAAGGCTTTGGCAATCGAGGCCCAGGCCGCCTCTATACCGAGCCGCGTTGTCGCCGGGCCCGACAGGCCTTGCCCGAGCACGGTTCCTGCCTCGTCTTCGACACGCGCCCGGCAGCCGGTTCCGCCGCCATCGACGCCCAGGAAATAATGCGGAGACGCCGTACGGGTACTCATTGCCTTATTCGTTCGATCTGGGCGCCACACAGCCGAAGCTTGCGGTCCAACTGCTCGTAGCCGCGATCGAAATGATAGACGCGGTTGATCGTCGTCTCGCCCTCCGACACCAGCGCTGCCAGCACCAGCGAGACTGAGGCGCGCAGGTCGGTCGCCATCACTTGCGCGCCCTTCAGCTTCTCGCCTCCGCGCACCAGCGCCATGGTGCCTTGCAGCTTGATGTTGGCGCCGAGCCGCATCAGTTCGGGCACATGCATGAAGCGGTTCTCGAAGATCGTCTCGCGCAACAGCGAAGCGCCCTCGGCACAGCACATCAACGCCATGAACTGCGCCTGGAGATCGGTCGGAAAGCCCGGATAAGGTTCCGTCGTCACGTCGACCGCCTTGAGCGACCCGTCTCTCGAGACGATCAGCCCGCGGTCGCCCGGCCATATTTTCACACCGGCTGCTTCGAGCAACTGGACGACGGATGCCATGTGCTCGAGCCGCGCATGGGTCAGCTCGAGCTGGCCGCCGGTGATAGCCGCTGCGACGGCATAGCTGCCGGCCTCTATCCGGTCCGGGATGATGTCGTGCGTGGCGGCGCGCCAGTCTGTGCTGCCCGCGATCAGGATGCGGTGCGTGCCGGCGCCCTCGACCCGCGCGCCCATGGCGTTCAGGCAGGCGGCAAGATCGGCCACCTCCGGCTCGCGCGCCGCGTTGAGGATCTCGGTTTCTCCTTTTGCCGTCGTCGCCGCCATCATCGCCGTTTCGGTCGCGCCGACCGACGGCGAGCTCAAAACGATGCGCGCGCCTTTCAGTCCGCCCGGCGCCGACGCGACGATCAGTCCGTTTTCGATCGCGATATCGGCGCCAAGTGCGGCAAGTGCGGCGACATGCATGTCGACCGGCCGTGCGCCGATCGCGCAGCCGCCAGGCAGCGAGACCCGGGCATGGCCGAAGCGGGCAAGCAGTGGACCGAGAACCAGCACCGTCGCGCGCATGCGCCTGACTGTATCGTAGCTTGTCTCCCTGGAGACGGCAGCACTGGTATCGATTGTGGCGGCATGCGCCGATCGGGTGACCTCGGCCCCATGAAGCCCGACGACGCCAAGCATGTTGTCGACATCCGTCACCTCAGGCAGGTTGGTCAGCTGCAGCGGATAGGGGCTAAGCAACGCCGCCGCTATTTGCGGCAAGGCCGCGTTCTTGGCGCCGGAGATCGTCACCGCGCCCTCAAGCCTGTGCCCGCCGACGATCCGCAATTTGTCCATGGCTCTGACCTAATCCCGAGCTGTCGCCGAGTCTACGATCTTTCATCTCCGAATCGTCGACGTGCCCGAAGGCTGGGCCGAAACCGCACCGGTCGAGATTTGATGGTTCATTCTTGGCTGTCAATCAGAGACGGAATAATTTATTCCTTGGCTTGGCATTGTCGATGACAGGCAACGGGGGAACGCATGTCCGTCCTGAAGAAGATCGAGGCCAAGCTCGAAGTCATGGCGCCCGGCGACCGCGAGATCGGGCGCTATATCGTCGACAATCCCGACCAGATGCTCCGCCTGTCGACGGCGGGGCTTGCCGCCGAGATCGGCCGCAGCCAGTCGAGCGTCGTCAAGTTCAGCCAGAAGCTCGGCTATGCCAGCTATCAGGAGCTCAAGCTCGCCGTCAGCGAGGCCAAGTCGCAGGATTGGCACGTGCCGGCCGGCATGATCCACGGTTCGATCGAGGTCGGCGACAGCTATCTGGTCATCCTGCGCAAGCTGATCGGCAGCAAGCTTTCGTCGATGCAGCAGACCGTCGCGGCCAACACCGAACAAGAAATCGGCAAGGCCCTTGAAGCCTTGAACGGTGCGCGCCGCATTCATTTGGCTGGCGTCGGCGCCTCCTCGCTGGTGGCGCGCGATTTTTCCTACAAGCTGATGAAGCTCGGCCGCAACGTGCTGCACGACAGCGACAGCCATGTGCAAATGGCCAACGTCTCGACGCTTGGACGAGGTGACGTGCTGTTCGCGCTCTCCTATTCCGGGGCGAGCATCGAAACCCTGCGGATAGCCGAACTCGCTCGCAAACGTGGCACCACCGTTATCGCCGTCACCGGACTTCGCGACAATCCGCTGATCCGGGTTGCCGACATTCGCCTCTACACGATCGCCGATGAAGAGCGCGCGCGCTCTTCATCGATAACCGCGCGTGATGCACAACTGACGCTAACCGACCTGCTGTTCATCCTGCTCGTGCAGAAGCAGCCCGACGCCAATGAATACGTCCACAACAGCGAATTGGCCGTCTCGGTGCTGAAGGCTTAGTCGTTGGACGCGTCTCACCCGCCCTCCTTGACCAGTGCGTTTACTAGCGGCCCAGAAGGTTGCGCTCGACTGTCTTGAGATGGGCGAGCATCGCCTGGTTGGCGCTTTCCGGATCACGGCGCAGCAATGCGTCCAATATCGCCTGATGCTCGTCGCAATAAACGCGCCTGCGCTCCTCCGAGAATGAGCGCTTTTTCATTTCGAACCAAGGCGATTGGTTGCGGATCGTGCGCATGAGATTGTGGATCTCTTTCAGGAAGCCATTACGGCAGCAGGCGAAGACGCGGTGGTGGAACTCGGCATCCCAATGCCGGCGCCGGCGGCATCGGCCAGCTTTTGGTGCAATGGGCACGCCATCTCGGCGCAACGGTCATTGCAACGGTGTCGAGCGACGACAAGGCGCGCATTGTCGAACGCCTTGGCGCGCATCATGTCATTGTCTATTCGCGCGAGAATTTCACTGAGGCCGTCATGCGGCTGACGGGAGGCGTCGGCGCCGATGTCGTCTACGATGCGGTCGGCAATGATACGTTCGGCGGCTCGCTGGCGGCGCTTCGCATTCGCGGTCACCTCGTCAGTTTCGGTCAGGCGTCAGGGCCGATCGGCAATTGGGACATCGGCCGCTTTGCATCGAAGTCGATCACCATATCGCGTCCCAACTACACGCATTACACCGACACGCCCGAAAGACTGGCCCCGCACGTCGAGCGGTTTTTTGCCGCGCTACGACAGGGTGTCGTCAGGATTGAACCGCCCAAGCGCTACAGCCTATTCGATGCCGGCGACGCTCACCGCGACCTCGAAGCCAGGCGAACGACGGGCGCATTGGTGCTGGTGCCGTAGCCGACACTCGGTCGAAACAAATGTTGACAATGTCATCTGTTGTTGCGACAGCGTTCAGCCTCGAATTTGACGGGCCCGGATAGGACAAATGGACGACCTTGGAGCACAAGAACAAGCGGTTCTCGACCTCATTGCGGCGAACCCGTTTGCCGGCCAGCAGGACATAGCAACCGCGCTCGGCATCGCCCGCTCGACGGTCGCGGCCCACATCGTGCAACTCGTCAACAAGGGCTACATTCTCGGCCGTGGTTATGTCTTGCCGACGTCCAAGCGCATTGTCTGCGTCGGCGGCGCGGTGCTCGACCGCAAATACCACGCCAGGAAGGATCTGATTTTCGAGACGTCGAACCCGGTCGACGGCTATCGCAGCTTCGGCGGGGTTGCCCGCAACGTCGCCGAAAACCTTGCCCGCCTCGGCGTCGACATAAGCTTCGTCTCGATCGTCGGCGACGATGAAACCGGCCGCTCGCTGGTGCGGCACCTGCGCGATCTTGGCGCCGATGTCAGCCAGGTCATCACCACCACGGAGCGGCCGACGGCGGAATACGCGGCCATCCTCGACCGCAACAACGATCTCGTGCTCGGCATTGCCGACATGGAGATCTTCGATCTGTTTTCGTCGTCCTATCTCGACCGCTTCTGGCCGCATCTGGCTTCGGCGACATGGGTGTTCATTGACTGCAATCTGCCGGCCGCGACTATCGCAGCACTGATGTCGCGCAAGCAGGGTGCGCGCTTCAAGCTCGCAGTCGACACGGTATCGGCGCCGAAATCAGCGCGCCTGCCGAAGGACCTGACCGGCATCGATCTTCTGTTCACCAATCATGACGAGGCCAATACGATGCTCGGCATGACAGATGCCGACAGGCGGCTGACGCCGGAGGAGGCAGCGGCAGCGCTGCGCGCGGCCGGCGCCGGCGAGGTGATCGTGACCGTGGGCGCGCATGGATTTGCCGTTGCGACCGAGAGCGGTGTGACGACCATGCACTCCGTCCCGGCGCAGCCCGTCGATATCACCGGCGCCGGTGACGCGATGATTGCCGGCACTCTGTACAAGGTGCTTTCGGGTGAGCCGGTCGCTCATGCCGTGCGCACCGGCGCGCTGCTTGCCACACTGACCACCGAGAGCGAATCCAACGTCCATCCCGATCTGTCGCCGCGCTTCCTTGCCGCCGGCATGTATCGCGTTCCTGCCTGAAAGCGAGATGATATGAAACCTTCCCTTGTCCACTTGAACGACGAAGTCGCTACGGCGCTTGATGAAGGCCGCGCCGTGGTGGCACTGGAATCGACGATCATCACCCACGGCATGCCCTATCCGGCCAATCTGGAAACTGCTCGCGGTGTCGAGACCGTGGTGCGTGAAAACGGCGCCGTTCCCGCCACGATCACGGTGCTCGCCGGCAAGATCAAGGTCGGACTTGACGACAATGAACTGGAAGAGTTGGCAGCGGCAAAGGGCGTGGTCAAGGCTTCCGGGCGCGATCTCGCCGCCATCATGGTGCGCGGCGGCTCGGCCGGAACCACCGTCTCGGCGACGATGCGGATTGCCGCTTTAGCCGGGATCGGTATTTTTGCGACCGGCGGCGTCGGCGGCGTGCATCGCGGCGCCGAAGCCACTTTCGATATCTCCGCCGACCTGACCGAACTCGGCCAAACCGGCACGACCGTTGTCTGCGCCGGAGTCAAGTCGATCCTCGATATTGCGAAGACGCTGGAATATCTGGAAACGCAGCGCGTGCCGGTGATCGCATACCGGAGCGACGATTTTCCGGCCTTCTACACCCGCTCCAGCGGGCTCAGGGCCGATCATCGCCTCGACACGCCCGACGAGATCGCGCGAGCCATGCTGCTGCATGACGAGATGGAATCCGGCACCGGCATTCTCGTCGCCAACCCTATCCCAGAAGCGGACGCGCTCGATCCGGCGTTCATCGACGGCACGATCGCAGCGGCCGTGGCTGAGGCCGAGAAGCGCGGCATCGGGCGCAAGGAGCTAACGCCGTTTCTGCTCGCACGCATCAATGAGCTTTCGCAGGGCCGCAGCCTGAAGGCCAACATCGCGCTGGTCCGCAACAACGCCGCGCTTGCTGCCCGCATCGCGGTTGCGCATGCGGAATTAAAGGGCGCGACCGGATAGAGGCAGCACCCGGCCAGCGCTACCTGCCTTCGATTTCAGCCCGGTGCGAGGTCGAATATGCGCCCGGCATTGAGGATGTTGTTCGGGTCGAAGGCTGCTTTCAGGCGGCGCATGGCCGCGATCTCGGCGTCGCTGCGCACAAGGTGCAGCCATTCCTTCTTGTCGAGGCCGATGCCATGCTCGGCCGAGACGCCGCCGCCGGCGGCGGCAACACCGCGGTACACGACGCCGTATGCGGCCGCCGGATCCGCGGTGCGAACCTGATAATGCAGATTGCCGTCGCCGAGATGGCCGAAGACGTAGATGTCGGCGCCAGGGTCGGCGGCCCTGATGGCGGCTTCTGTTTCGCGCAGGAAAGTCGCCATTCTCGCCAGTGGGATGCTGACATCGACGCCAATCAGGCCTGCCATCGAAAACAGAAAACGGTTGGCCTCCTCGCGCACCGCCCAGAGCGCCCGGAATTCGCGCGGCGATTGCGAGACGACCACGTCGTCGATCACGCCATCTTCAACCGCCTGCATCAGCACCGCGGCAAAACGTTCGCCGTCGCGGTCGGGCTCGCTGCCCTGTATCTCGGCAAGCACATAGACGGGCGAGCCGGCGGGCAGCGGCGCCGGCGCCTCCATGCCGGCGATCATGGCGCCATAGAGCGGTGCGAAATTCACCTCATAGGCCGACAGCAAGGGCCCGAGCTTCCGCCTGAGCAGCGCAAGCAACGTGATCGCTGCGTCCAGCGAAGCGAGCGCGCAGAAGGCGTTGATCTCGGTGGCCGGCTTCGGATGCAGCCGCAGGCATGCGCGCGTGACCACGCCGAGCGTGCCCTCGCTGCCGATGAACAATTGGCTGAGGTCGTAGCCGGAGTTGTCCTTCGCCAAACCCTTGAGCGAGGTCAGGATACTGCCGTCGGCAAGCACCGCTTCCAGCCCAAGCACCTGCGCCCGGTACATGCCGTAGCGCAGCACGCGGATGCCGCCGGCATTGGTGGCGACATTGCCGCCGACGGTGGCCGTTCCGCGCGCTCCGATGTCGACGCCGAACAGCAAGCCGGCCTCATCGGCGGCGTCCTGCACCGTTTGCAGCGGCGCGCCGGCCTCGGCGATGATGGTCGCCGCCTCGCGGTCGAGGGCTTCAACGGAAGTCATGCGCTCCAGCGACAGCACAGCTTCGCCGGGTTGGACGCGAGCGCCGCCGGCGAGCCCGGTCCGGCCACCTTGGATCACAAGCCTCTGCCCGATTTCATTGCACAGGCGCAGTATGTCCGACACCTCGCCGGCAGTGCGCGGTCGCAGCACGACCTCCGGCCGCGCACCGGTCTTGCCGTCGGGGTCTTCCCTGTAACGCGGCCCGGCCTCATCGGCCGAGACGATCGCCGACCGATCCAGCCGACCCTCAAGTCGCGACAGAAGCTCGGCGGTCAGCGGGGACAGAGCGCTCACGGATGTTGTCGTCATGCGCCGCTCCTGCAACAGGCCGACGATAGACACGGACTGCTGTTTGTCAAACCTGTGCGGGACTGCCAATCGTGGACGGCCTCAGGCTCTGCCTTTCAGGAACTCGATCACCATCGCTGCGGTCCAGGTGAAGCGATTGCCGCCGAGCGGCTCGCCACTGAGGGGATCGTAATATTCGGCAAAACCGCTCTCGGCGATCAGCTCGAGACTGGATTGCGTGATCCGTTGTGCGATTTGGCTGTGGCCGGCGGCGGCAAGGCCGTCGGCGATCATGTAATTGACCACCAGCCAGACCGGGCCGCGCCAATAGCGCTTGGCATCAACGCGGGGATCATCGAGATCGTGCGAGGGGACGATGTAACGCGCCTTGCCGGCGATGCGCTCGATCGTTGCAGCGATGGTCGCTGCCCGGCTTTCCGGGATGGCCGAAAACACCGACAGAATGCCGCCGACCGACGCGCTGTCAACGAGCTTTCCGGCCACTCGGTCGAAACAAATGTACTGGCTATGCGCGTCGCTCCACAGCCGTTCCATTGCCGAAAGCCCCTTTTCGGCACGGGCGCGGTTGGCCTTGGCGATCTCCATTTCGCCAAGTGTCTCGGCGAGATCGGCAAGATCGGCAGCGGAACGGATCAAGATGGCGTTGAAGCCGGGATCGACGACCTGGAATGGCGAGGCATCGTGCAGTCTGGCATTCTCCCAGCCAAGCCCGCGGAAATGCTGCAACAGCCAGATATAGCGGTCATACTGTGCCTCGGTTGGACGATGCGCCGGATCGGCGTGCAGGATGTCGCGGCGGGTGTAGGGCTCGACGCCTTCGGTCGGCACGCGCTCGAAGGCGTCGTCCCAGTCGATGGAATTGTCGCGGCCGGACTCCCATGGGTGGATTATGGCGACCAACCCTTCGCCGTTCGGGTCGCGATTTTCGTAGAACCAGCGGTGCCAGGCGTCGATTTTTGGCAAGAGCGCACGGGCGCGCTCGGCTGCCAGTCTCTTGTCCTTTCCCCGGTCGAACAGGCGGCGCACGGCAAAGCCGGCGACCGCCGGCTGGGTGATGCCCGAGGTGGCGGTCGGGCGGTCCGTTCGCCAGACCTCAGGTCCGGGGAAATAGCCGTCGCTCCAGACATGGAACACGATGTGCGGCACCATGCCGTCTGGCCACTGGTGGGCGAACAGCGTGTCGATCTCAGTCCAGGCCCGGGCCTCGTCATAGTGGGCAAGACCGAGCGCGGTCAGGCAGGAATCCCAGTTCCACTGAAACGGATAGAGGCCCTTGGTCGGTATGGTATAGGTGCCTTGGTCGTTTTCCCTGAGCACCTCGACGGCGCGGGCGATGGTTTCGTCGACAGCAAGAGATATCATCGGGGCGTTCGTACTTTCAGAATCGAATGGGATCAAAGAGCTTTGGTGGTTTCGGGATCGAACCAGCGGATGCGGTCGGGTTTGGGCGAAAGCCGCAGGTGATCGCCGACTGCGACCGTGGCATTCGATTCGAGGATGGCGCGGAACAGGCCGCCCCCGACATCGCAGGTGACCAGCGTGTGCGGTCCGAGCGGCTCGACAACGCGCACGGTGGCGTGCAGTCCTTCGGTGCCGGCGTCGACATCCTCGGGGCGAATGGCGAATTCTATCGTCTGCTTGTCCGATTTCGGGCCAGGCAGCGTCAGCCCGGCGACGGTCCAGCTGCCGTCTGCCGCCTTCGTCGCCGGGATGAAATTCATCGGCGGGTTGCCAATGAAAGAGCCGACGAAGCGGGCCGCCGGATTGCGGTAGACCTCTACCGGCGAGGCGGCCTGGACGATACGGCCCTCGTGCATGACGGCGATGCGATCGGCGAGGCTCATCGCCTCGACCTGGTCATGGGTAACGTAGATGGTGGTGGTCTTGGACGCAGCGAGCACGCCCTTGAGCTCGGCGCGCATTTCGAGCCGCAGCAGCGCATCGAGGTTCGACAGCGGCTCGTCCATCAGGATCACGTCCGGCTCCATTGCAAGTGCCCGAGCGACTGCCACGCGCTGGCGCTGGCCGCCGGAAAGCTGGCCCGAATAGCGCTTCAAAAGCTGCTCGATATGCATGAGCTCTGCAGTGCGGTTGACGCGCCCCTCGACCTCCTGCTGCGGCAGCTTCTTCATGCGCAGGCCGAAGGCGATGTTCTCGAACACGGTCAGGTGCGGAAAGGCGGCGTAATTCTGGAACACCATAGCGATGCCGCGCTCGCGCGGCGGCAGATGGTCGATGCGGCGCCCGCCGATCCAGACTTCGCCCTGGCTTGGCGTTTCCAGCCCGGCGACGATCCTCAGCAACGTGGTCTTGCCGCAACCCGAGGCGCCAAGCAGCACCATGAATTCCTGGTCGGCGATGGTCAGGTCGATCGAATGCAGTGCGGTGAAGCTGCCGAAACGCTTTGCCACCTGTTTGATGGCGATCTCAGCCATCGGCGTTCTCTTTTGTGCGCGTCATCGGTTGGCGATCCCCCACATGGCGAACAGATATTTGCGAACGGCGAAGATGAAGATCAGCGCCGGGATGACCAATGCCGCGCCACCGGCGAATTTGAGGTAGAGCGGCGATTCGCCGAGGCTCTGCAGCAGAAAGGCGGTCAGCGTCCGGTTGTCGATGGTGAGCACGGCGGCGGCAAACACCTCGTTCCAGGAGATGGTGAAGGCAAATACCGCCGATGCCGCGATACCCGGCAGCGCCAGCGGTAGAATGATTTTTCGGAATGCCTGCAATCTCGTGCAGCCGAGCGTCCAGGCCGCTTCTTCCAGCTCGACGGGAATGCCGGAGAACAGCGAGAAGGTGATCAGCACCGCAAACGGCAGCGCCAGCGTGGTGTGGACCAGCGCCAGCCCGATCGCGGTATCGTCGAGGCCGGTGCGGATGAACATCACCGCCAGCGGTAGCGCCAGCAACGGCAGTGGGAAGGCGCGGGTCATCAGCACGAGGAAACGGAACGTCTCCTTGCCCGGGAATTCGAAGCGCGACAGCGCGTAGCCGGCGGGTGCGCCGAAGCCGATCGAGAGGAGCATCGTCAGCGTGGCGACGAGGACGGAGTTCCACAGCGCCCTGGCGACGCCGGCGAAATTGATGAAGAAAGAAAGGCTGCCGAAATCGAATGACGGGAAGAAGCGCTTGGGAAAGGCGGTCACCTCTTCCGGCGACGACAGTGCGTTGACGATCAACAGATAGATCGGCAGCAGCACCCAGACGCAAAGCAGGATGACGGTGGCGACCAACAACCAGTTGCCGGCTTTGCGGGCCTCAGGCGCGGCGATCGAGAGCTCCGCGACGGTGCTCATATCCGCGCCTCCTTCGGCACACGCAGCACCCGCAGGAAGAACAGCGTGAAACCGATCGAGATGGCGAGGATGAACAGCGCCATGGCGGCGGCGACATTGCGGTCCTGCAGCGTGAACTGCCAATTGTAGGTCTCGCCCATCAGCACCGGCAGATTGGTGCCGCCGAGTGCTGCAACTACGGCAAAGACCTCAAAGGCAAGGATGACGCGCAGGATGATCGCCGTCTGCAGGCTGGGGCGCAGCAGAGGCAGCGTGATCTTGATGAAGCGCTTCCACGGACTAGCACCAAAAACCTCCGCCGCCTCGTAGTATTCCCGGGGGATCAGCCCCATGCCGGCGACCAGAATGACCATCATGATGGCGGTCGCGCGCCAGATCTCGGCCAGCGCCACGGCAATGAAGATCGTCAGCTTGCTCTGGTAGCCGAGGAACATGACCGGCCTGTCGATGACGCCGAGATTGGAGAGCAAGGTGTTGAGGAAGCCGGACTGGTCGAAGATGGCGAGCCAGATCAGCCCAGCGGCGAGATCGGAGATGCCAAGCGGAATAGCGAAGATGTAAAGCGCAGCGCTGCGCCCGGCCGCAAGTCGCGACACCATCGTTGCCATCAGCAGCGCCATGACCAGCTGGATGGGCACGACGACGGCGCTGAGAAGCAGCGTGTTGCGAACAGTGACCGGAAACTTCCAGCTGCCCGCCATGGTGCGGAAGTTGTCGAGCGTAAAGCTGCCGTCGCGGGTGAACGCCTCGAAGGCGACCAGCGCGAACGGGTAGAGGAAGAAGACGCAAAGGAACAGCGTCGCCGGCATCAGCAGCAGATAGGGCAGGGCCTTGCCGTGCATGGAGCGCTCTCTGTTCGACGCTTGAAAAGGGTGGGCGCCCAGAGCGCTAAAGTCCGGACGCCCGGGAGGATTCTTAATCGACCGGGCAGGCGCCTTGCGATGGCTTGTCGGGCGCCCAGCACGGCGCCTTCGCCTGGTCGATGATCGCCTTCAGCGCCGCTGCCTGTTCGTCGAGTACGCCGCGCACATCCTCGCCACCCAGCACGATGCGCTCGAAGCTGTCGGTGTAGATCTGATTGAACTTGCCGCCGAGGCCGCCAAGTCCCATCGGCAGCAGCGCCGGCAGCGCATCCGGGGCACCGGTCATGGTGGCGATCACTGGGCTGAAGGCCTTTATCGAGGCCGGCATGTCGTCGGGCAGCTTGACGTCGACGATCGGGAAGAAGTTTGTCGCCTTCAGCGTCGCGATCTGGGTTTCCGGTTTCAGCATATAGGCGACCAGCGCCTTGGCCTTGTCCATGTCGGGCGAGGTCCTCGGGATAGCGACGCCGGCCACCACTGGCATGTAGCCGCGGCCTGCCGGGCCAGCCGGCGCCGGGAAGGCGACGAAGTCATCGGGTCTCTGGTTGAAGGCGTCGGCGAGGCGCGCGACGTGATCGAATGCCACCCAGACTTCGCCGGTCAGCAGCGGCTCCTGCATGAAGGCATAGTTGGTCGAGTTCGGGTTGGTGTATTGCCATAGTTCCTTGAACTTGTTCCACGCCGTCTCGGCCTCCGCCGAGCGGAACTTGGTCACCATCGAGCCGGTATACGATGGAAGGAGAAAACCCTCGAAGAAACGGTGCTTCAGCCCTTTCGGGCCGGCCGGAAAACCGAATTTGGGCGAACCGGTCTTTTCAGCGATGTTTTTCGCCCACTCGATCAGTTGGTCATAAGTGATGGTGTTGAGATCGGTGCCGGCCGGCAGATATTGCAGCGCCTGCTTGTTGGCCGCCATCAGAAAGGTGGCCTGCATCCATGGCAGGTACTTCTGCTCTCCGGTGCCGAGCATGCCGAGCTTCTTGTAGGTTTCGTTGACCTTGACGCCACCGAGATCGACGCCAGAGAGATCGACAAGGTTCGCGCCGACGGTGGAGAAGTCTCCGTGCAGGCCGCCGAGCACGCCTATGGTCCCGGAGCCGGCCTGCAGTTCGGCCTGAAGGCGGGTGAGCCAGGGCCCGTCCTCGGCGACCTGATAGTCGACCTGGCCATCAAACCCCTTCAGCACTTCGCCGCGCATTTTTTGCGTCTCTTCCACAGGTCGCGCCTGTGTCGACCAGAACAACACCTGCTGGGCTTGCGCTGCACCGGCAGCGAGCGACAGCGCCAGCATGGCGCCGGCCAATATCCGCAAAGCATTCATCGTCATCTTCCTCCCTGGGTTGCGCCGCGAAGCGGGCGTCAGTTCTGTCTTGTGGGTGCCGGGCCATGGCTTGCCCGCGAGACAAGTGTCGGCCGGACCAGCCGTGTCAGTGGCGCGTCCGGCCTGTCGCCGATGACGGTCAGCAGCATCTCGCCGATCTCGCGCGCGCACTGGCGGATCGAGGCGTCGAAAGTGGTTAGCCCCGGCGGCGCATAGGCTGAGGCGGCTATGTTGTCGAAGCCGATCACCGAAAGGTCGCGAGGAACGGCAAGGCCGGCGCGGGCAGCCTCTTGCATCACCGTCAGCGCCAGCTCGTCGAACAGCGCGACAATGGCCGTCGGCCGCTCGGTGGCGTGCAGCAGCCGGTTGATTGCCTGGATGCGGGCACCGCGATCGAACCGCGGCGCCGTCGCCACATCGAGCCTGACCGACGGGTCGCCTCGGCGGGCGATCGCGGCAGCGAGCCCATCCTGCCTGAGATGGCGAAACGTCATCGGCTCGGAAATCGTCACCAGGCCGAAATGGCGGTGTCCGATATCGTAGAGCATGTCGAAGGCCTCGCCGAATGCGTGCGCGCCATCGGTATCGAGCCAATGATAGGCAAAGTCACCGTCGAGCAGCCGGCCATGCGCGACGAACGGAAAATTGCGTTGACGCAGATAGGCAAGCCGCTCGTCGACCTCTGCGATGCGGGTGACGACGACGCCATCGGCGCGTCCGGATTCGACGACATGGCGAAGTACGGAAAGTTCCGACTGGCCCTGCGCCGCTGCGGCCAGGATCAGGTCGGAGCCGTGCGAAACCAGCCCTTCGCCGAGCCCTGTGACGAATTCGCCGAGGAAGGAATCGACCAGATTGGGGCCGCGGATCGGCAGCACCATGCCGACAAAACCGCTGCGGCCGGAGACCAGCGTGCGGGCTGCCGTGTTCGGCACATAGCCGGCCTGGCGCGCGGCCTCGGTGACACGTTGGCGCGTTTTCAAGGCGATCTGCTCGTGGCCGGCAAGGGCGCGCGAAACGGTGGTAATCGACAGGCCGAGCTGCGCGGCAAGTTCCTTAAGGGTCGTAACGCGGGCCGGCATCGTTCCTCCCGAACGAAGTTTGAAACGTTTGTAATGCGTCCAAGCGAAATTGCAAACGTTTTAAATGCGAATGGTCGGTGTTGTTTCTTGCCGGTTGGTTCGCGTGGCTCCTGTTCGGCCCCGACCGGCTGGCTCCCGGACAGCGATTTAAACGCAGCGGTTGCTTGACTCGGGCGATGCCTTGTGAAAAATTTTGCAGCAACTGATAAAAATATCAAAGGGCGGAAATGGTTGGTTTTGGTAACGGCCTGCTGCGCGACGATGAGACAGGTATGGCAGCCCGTGCCGCCTGGCTTCACTATGCCGGCGGCCTGACCCAGTCGGAGGTCGCCAAGCGGCTCGGCCTGACCAGCCTCAAGGCGCATCGCCTCATCACGAAGGCCAATCAGGAAGGCCTGGTCAAAGTCTACATCGACGGCGAAGTCTCAGAATGCGTGGAACTCGAGGACGAGTTGTCCGGCCGTTACGGTCTCGACTATTGCGAGGTAGTTCCGGACTTCGATGCCGAAGACCTGCCGCTCAAGGCGCTCGGCATCGCCGGCGCGCAGTTTCTCAAGCGCGAGATCGAACGCGGCGAGGAGGCGCTGATCGGCGTCGGCCATGGCCGCACGCTTGCCGCCTGCGTGGAATATCTGCCGCGCATATCGGCCGGCAGGATCCGTTTCGTCTCGCTGCTTGGCGGCCTGACGCGCAAGTTCTCGGCCAATCCGCATGACGTCATCCACCGCGTCGCCGAACGGACCGGTGCGGAGGCCTATGTGATGCCCGTACCGATGTTCGCCAACACGGTCGAGGATCGAACCGTGTTGCTCGGGCAGAAAGGCGTCAGCGATGTCTTCGACCTCGCCAAGTCCGCCGACTTGCTCATCGCCGGCATCGGCACCGCCGAGCGTGAGGCCTCGCTTGTCGCCACCGGTATGATCGAGAAGGGCGAGATGGAGGAGATCCGCCGCAACGGCGGTGTCGGCGAACTGCTCGGCCATTTCTTCGACGATGCCGGAAAGGCCGTTGCGACGACGCTTTCCGACCGGGCGCTGGCACTGGCGCGCGAAGACATCAGCAACCGCAGGATTGTCGCCGTCGCCGGCGGCAAGGTGAAGGTTCGCGCCATCAAGTCAGTGCTGGAGGGCCGCTATCTCAAAGGCTTGATAACCGACGAGCGGACGGCGCGATCGCTCGTGGAACAGACGCCGGTCGGGTAGCCGGCAACCATTTCGTTGAAACTACCCTGTGGAGGAGAAGAGAAATGCATGAGAAAGAGAAAGACCTCATCGACGCATTCCTGCGTGGACAAGTCGACCGCCGTGGGCTGATCAAGGGCCTCGGTGCAATGGGCCTTGCCGCCAGCACCGCCGGTACACTGCTCAATTTCGGGCAGACCCGCGCCCTGGCGGCTGATTTCGACTGGCAGGCGCACAAGGGCAAGACCATCAAGCTGTTGCTCAACAAGCATCCTTACGCCGATGCGATGATTGCCAACCTCGACAATTTCAAGAAGCTGACCGGCATGGAAGTCGTCTATGACGTGTTCCCCGAAGACGTCTATTTCGACAAGGTTACCGCCGCGCTGTCGGCCAGCTCGCCCGAATACGATGCCTTCATGACCGGCGCCTACATGACCTGGACCTACGGCCCGGCCGGCTGGATCACCGACCTCAACGAATGGATCAAGGATCCGGCCAAGACCAACCCGAAATATGCCTGGGACGACTTCCTGCCAGGCGTCAAGAATTCCTGCGCCTGGAACGGCCAGCCGGGCGGCGCGCTCGGTTCGGAAGATGCCAAGCAATGGTGCATTCCGTGGGGCTTCGAGCAGAACAACATCACTTACAACAAGGGCATGTTCGACAAGGTCGGCGTCAGCGTTCCCGGCAATATGGATGAGATGGTCGCTACGGCGGCGAAACTTACCAAGGATGTCGGCGGTGGCGTCTACGGCATCGGCGTGCGCGGCTCGCGCTCCTGGGCAACGATCCACCCGGGCTTCCTGTCGGCCTACGCCAATTTCGACCAGAAGGACCTGAACGTCTCGGCTGACGGCAAGCTGTCGGCCGCGATGAGCACCGCCGAATCCAAGGCTTTCCACAAGCAGTGGGTTCAGATGATCCAGGAGAGCGGCCCGAAGGACTGGTCGACTTACACCTGGTACCAGGTCGGCACCGATCTCGGTGCAGGTGCCTCGGCGATGATTTACGACGCCGACATCCTTGGTTACTTCATGAATGGCGGCGACAACAAGATGGCCGGTAAGCTCGCCTTTTCGGCATTCAAGGCCAATCCTGCCGCCAAGGCGCCGACGCCTAACATCTGGATCTGGTCACTGTCGATGTCCAACTTCTCGAAGGACAAGGACGCCACCTGGTACTTCATGCAATGGGCATCCGGACCCGAGCACGCGTTGTTCGGTGCGACCAAGATGGACTTCGTCAATCCGGTTCGTCAGTCGGTCTGGAACGACCAGATGTTCCGCGACAAGCTGAACAAGAGCTATCCGGGCTATGTCGAAATGTTCGACGTCTCGGCGCCGGGCGCCAGCATCAAGTTCACTCCGCAGCCGCTGTTCTTCGATCTCACCACCGAATGGGCGGCGACGCTGCAGAAGATGGTGGCCAAGGAAGTGCCGGTCGACGAGGGCCTCGACAAGCTGGCCGAGAGCATCAACAGCCAGCTCAAGGAAGCCGGGCTCGGCTAGGCCGCAGCCAAGGCTGACCCGTCCGCGGGCCAGCCTTTGAGATGTGATACGTTTGCGACGCGGTCCCGAAAGGTGCCGCCTGCTCGCCCGACCGGCCGCCTTGCTCCCTTGGGCGGCCGGGACGGCGAAGCAACAGGATGACGGAGCAGCCGATGACTGCGGCAACAATACAAAGAAACAGGCCGTCGGGCTTCAGGATCAGCAAGCGGGTGCTGCCCTATCTCCTCAGCTTGCCGGCCCTGCTGGTCTGCATCGGCATCCTGATCCCGTTCTTCACATCGGTGGTCTATTCGTTCCAGCGCTACCGGTTAAGCCAGCCCTGGGCGCGGCAGTTCAACTGGGGCGACAACTATATCTCCTTCTTCACGGACCCGAAGTTCTGGAACACGCTGGAGATATCGCTGCTCTACGCCGGCATCACCGTTGTGCTCGAACTGCTTCTCGGTCTCGGCATCGCCATGCTGCTGCAGAAGCGCTCGACGCTGAACAACTTCATCTCGATCATGCTGTTGATGCCGCTGATGACGGCACCGGCGCTCGCCGCGCTGATGTGGAAGCTGATGACCAACCCCGGCTTTGGCGTGCTCAGCTATCTTGCCAGCCTGATCGGCCTGCAGGATTTCCGCTGGGCCTCGTCGCCGTCGACGGCGCTGCTCACCGTCGTTCTCGTCGACATCTGGGTTTACACGCCTTTCATCATGATCCTGCTGCTTGCCGGCCTGCGCAGTCTGCCGACGCAGCCGTTCGAGGCGGCAGCACTCGATGGCGTGCCACGCAGCTTCGTCTTCTTCCGCATCACACTGCCGATGCTGACGCCCTACATCCTGACGGCGACTTTGTTCCGCCTGCTCGATTCCATCCAGCAGTTCGACATCATCTACGCCATGACGCAGGGCGGTCCGGGCGATACGCTGACCGTGTTCCAGGTCGAGGCCTATCTCAACTTCTTCCAGTCGACCAATGTCGGCCGCTCGGCGGCGCTGATGATCATCCTGTGGGCGATCACCTATTTCCTCTCGAACATTTTCATCAAGAACTGGCTGCGGCTGCGCGAACGCGCCCGCGGCCAGGCATAGGAGGCTGGCGTGGAACACACCTCGCTTCTCGAACGCATCCTGCGCGGCATTGCCCTGGCGCTGGTCGTGATCTTCTTCATGTTCCCGATCGTCTGGATCCTGATGATGTCGTTCCAGACCAATGAGACAATCCTGCGGATTCCGCCGCAGCTTGTCTTCGAGCCGACGCTCGCCAACTACACTGCCTTGATCACCGGCAAGCTGATGACGGCAGCCGGCACGCTCGACATCGCCTTCATGCGCAATCTTTGGAATTCCGTCTTCCTGTCGGTCACCTCGGTTGCCGTCGCGTTGCTGCTCGGCGTTCCGGCGGCCTACGCCTTTGCGCGGCACAAATTCCGCGGCTCGGAGGACATTGCCTTCACGCTGCTGTCGTTCCGGTTCGCGCCGGCGCTGCTGGTGCTCCTGCCGCTCACCCTCTATTTCCAGAAGCTTGGGCTGGCCAACACCTATATCGGGCTGATCTGGGTCTATCAACTGATCTGCCTGCCGTTGATCCTGTGGATCGTGCGCGGCTATTTCGAAGACATTCCCGCCGACATCGAATACGCCTACCGCATTGCCGGACATTCCTGGTTTGCCACCTTCCGCAAGATCGCGCTGCCGCTCGCCGGCCCAGGCATTGCCGCTGCCGGTCTGCTCGCCTTCATCTTTGCCTGGAACAATTTCGTTTTTGCATTGGTGCTCGCCTCGGCCGACAAGCAGCCGGTGACGGTCGGCGCGCTCGCCTTCATCACCTCCTCGGGCATCCAGTATGGCCAGATCTCGGCGGCGATCGTGCTGTCGATCACGCCAACGCTGGCGCTCGCGCTCTATGCGCAACGCTATCTCGTCGAAGGCCTGTCGCTTGGCGCGGTGAAAGGATAGTCCGATGGCAAGCCTCGAACTGCGAAACATCGTCAAGCGCTATAAAAGCCAGACTGTTCTCGACAATCTGTCGCTGACCGTCGCCGACGGCGAAACGCTGGTCCTGTTCGGGCCGTCCGGCGCCGGCAAGACCGTGCTGCTGCGGCTGGTGGCCGGCGTCATCGACCCCGACGAGGGAAAGATCCTCATCGGCGGCGAGGACATGACCGATCTCGACGCCGAGTTCCGCGGCGTCGGCATGGCCTTCCAGAACTTCGCGCTGTTCCCGCATATGACAGCGTTCGATAACATTGCGACGCCTCTGCAGGCGAAGCACTCGTCGCAAGGAACGATAAAGACGGGCGTCGAGAGCGTCGCCAAGCTGTTGAAAATCGGCCATGTGCTCAGCCACAAGCCGCGGGCGCTGTCCAACGGCCAGAAGCAACGCACCGCGCTTGCCCGTGCGCTGGTCGGCTCGCCGCCGCTTCTGCTGCTCGATGACCCCTTGCGCAACGTCGATGCCAAATTGCGCTTCGAGATGCGCCTCGAACTGCCAAGGCTGCTCGCCGATCGTGGCGCGACCGTCATCTACGTCACCCAGGACTATAAGGAGGCAATGGCGCTCGGTGACCGCATCGCGGTGATGTCGCAGGGCGTCGTCAAACAGCTCGGCACGCCCGAACAGATCTATCGCGAGCCGGCCAATGTCGAGATTGCCCGGCTGTTCGGCGACCCGACCATCAACCTTCTGGACGTCAAGCCGTCGCGGGACGCCAAAGGCATCTATGTCGGCCTGTCCAACGTCCAGGTCCATCTTGCCGGCGCTCACGAGGCGGCGGTCGGCCGCGACTGCGTGATCGGTTTGCGGCCGGAGGCGCTGGCGTTTGTCGATGAAGGCACGCCCGGCGCCATCCCGGTGACGGTTGAGGCCGAGACGCCGCTCAACGAGAAGATCGTCACGCTGGTGCGAACCGTGCGCGGCCGTGAAATCCTCGTCTCGCGTCCTTCCGGGACGCCGGGCCAATCCGAGGGCAAGGTCCACATTGCCGTCGACAGCAAAAGCGCCCTTTTGTTCGATCGGACAAGCGGCGAGCGCATCGGCTCGAAAAACGTCGTCAATTTGCGCAGTGGAGAAGCGGCATGAGCCCAAGCGCAATTACCTTATCAGGTGTCGACAAGTTCTATGGCCCGATCGACCGCGGCGTGCATGCGGTCAAGAACCTGACGATGGAAATCGCCAAGGGCGAGATCGTTGCGCTGCTCGGCTCGTCCGGCTGCGGAAAGACCTCGACCTTGCGCATGATCGCAGGCTTCGAAGAGGTCTCGCGCGGCACGATCTCGGTTGCCGGCCGCAAGGTGCACACGTTGCCGCCGGTCAGGCGCAACGTCGCAATGGCTTTCGAGGGCTATTCGCTCTATCCGCCGCTGACCGTGCGTGAAAACATGGCCTTCGCCCTCAAGGCCGCCAGGCTGGCGAAGAGTGCGGTCGATGCAAAGGTTGCCAACATCGCCAAGCTGCTCGAGATCGAGGACATTCTCGAGCGCTATCCGAGCTCGATCTCCGGCGGCCAGCAGCAGCGCGCCAGCCTCGGCCGGGCGCTGATCCGCGAGGCCGACCTGCATCTGCTGGACGAGCCGATGGGCCAGCTCGAGCCGCAGCTTCGCGCCGTGCTGCGCGGCCGCATCAAGCATTTCATCAAGGAGCGTGGCCTGACCGCGATCTTGGTCACGCACGACCAGACCGAGGCCAATGCGCTGGCCGATCGCATCGCTGTCATGGAGGGCGGCGTGCTGCAGCAGTTCGACACGCCTGACAGGCTCAAGGAGCGGCCGGCAAACCTGTTCACCGGCACCTTCGTCGGCGAGCCGCCGATGAATGTGTTCGAGGCCTATGTCGGCACGGCTGCCGGCAAGATCAGTCTCAAGCTGCCCGACGGGCTTTCGCTCGACTACGACAAGGATGCGTTCAGCGGCCCGGTTCGCGACGAATTGCTCAACCGGCAGCGCGTTGTCATCGGCGTCAGGCCCTATGCGGTCCGCCGCTCGAAGGATGGTGTGCCGGCGACGGTTTCGGCCAATCAATGGCTCGGCGACCAGACCCATATCGCCGCCGATTTCGCCGGCGGTTCGCTGGTCCTGGTCGAACATGACCGAACCCGTCTGGAGCTTGGCGCGCCGATCAAGATCAGCATCGATCCAAAAAACCTGCACGTCTTCGATCAGGCGAGCGGCAATGCCATTTCGCACGGCACGGAGCTTGCCTGATGCAGGATGTGCTGATCGGCATCGACGCCGGCACGTCTGTCATAAAATCCGTCGCTTTCGACACGGCGGGCCGGCAGATCGCGGCCGCCGCGCTGCCCAATAAATACGAGACACTGCCGGGCGGCGGCGCCGAGCAGGACCTGACACGCACCTGGGCCGATACCGCGACGACCTTGCGGGAGCTTGCCGACAAGGTGCCGGATCTCGCCGGTCGGACCATTGCCATCGCCGTGACCGGGCAGGGCGACGGTACCTGGCTGATCGACAAGGATGGTGAGCCGGTGGCCAAGGGCTGGCTGTGGCTCGACGCGCGCGCTGCCGCGGTCGTCGAGGAGATCCGCGCGCGGCCAGAGGACCGGCTGCGCTTCGAAAAGACCGGCAGCGGGCTCGCTGCCTGCCAGCAGGGATCGCAGTTCGTGTTCATGAAGCGCCACATGCCCGCGATGCTTGCCAATGCAGCGACGGCGTTCCACTGCAAGGACTGGCTCTATTTCAAGTTGACCGGCCACCGCGCCACCGACCCGTCCGAGGGCACCTTCACCTTCGGCGACTTCCGCACGCGCGGCTATTCAGATGATGTGCTCGAGGTACTCGGCGTCACCGATCTCCGGCATCTGTTGCCGCCCATCGTCGATGGCACAAGGCAAAGCACCTCGCTGTCGGCGGCAGCAGCCGATGCGACCGGCCTGCTCGCCGGCACACCGGTCGTTCTGGCCTATGTCGATGTCGCCTGCACGGCGCTCGGCGCCGGCCTGTTCGATCGCGAGCGCAAGCCGGGATGCTCGATCATCGGCTCCACCGGCATGCATATGCGGCTCGCCGAAACGCCGGACGAGGTTCTGCTCAACGAGGCTGCAACCGGCTACACGATGACGATGCCGGCACCGGGCGTCTTTGCGCAGATGCAGTCGAACATGGCGGCAACGCTCAATATCGACTGGGTCCTTGGCCTCGCCTCCGGCATTCTCGCCTCGCAAGGCATCACGCGGACCAATGGCGAGATGATCGCGCTGGTCGACCAGTGGATATCGTCGTCCGAGCCAGGCTCTCTGCTCTACCAGCCCTATGTCTCGGAGGCAGGCGAGCGCGGGCCATTCGTCGATGCCAATGCCAGGGCAGGCTTCGTCGGCATTTCGTCCAGGCACGGCTATGCCGACATGGTCCGCGCGGTGTTCGAGGGGCTGGCTTTCGCGGCACGCGATTGCTACGCCGCCATGGGGCCACTGCCCAAGGAAATCCGCCTGACCGGCGGAGCGGCCAGGAGCCCGGCGCTGCGCAAGATCTTGGGTGCTGCGGTCGGCGCCGACATTCGCACCAGCGAGCGCGAGGAGGCTGGTGCTGCGGGCGCTGCAATGATTGCTGCGGTCTGCGTCGGCCAGTACGCATCGATGGACGATTGCGTCAGTGAATGGGTCACGCCTTTGCTCCGTGCGGCCGAGCCCAGCGACCGGAAACTTGCCGTCGCCTATGAGGCGATGGCTCCGTCCTACACATTGGCGCATGAGGCGCTGCGGCCGGTCTGGCGTTCGATGGCTGCGTCCAGGCAAACCGACGTGAATTGAGAAGAGCATGCGCAAAAAGATTGCGATCATCGGCGACCGCTTCATGCTTCCGGAAGTGTTTCGCGAGAAAATCGAGGCGGCCTGCGGCGACGACCTCGACATCCGCACCGTTGAGACCGCTTGGCCCGACGAGCCAATGCAATTCGGCAATGCCGCGCTTGGTCTGGACAAGGTCAAGGAGTATTTCGGCGATCCCGACGAGGTGGTGGACTTCATCGGCGACGCCGAAATCTTCGTCACCCAGCTTGCGCCGCTCTCCGAAAGCATGATGCAGCGCCTGCCCACGCTCAAGCTGGTTGCGGTGTCGCGCGGCGGGCCGATCAACATCGACATGGCGGCCGCCAAGGCCCATGGCATCACGGTGGTCAATGTGCCCGGTCGCAATGCCAGCGCCGTGGCCGAGTTCACCATCGGCGCCATTCTCGCCGAGACGCGGCTGATCCGCGTCGGTCACGAAGCCTTGCGCAAGGGCGAGTGGCGCGGCGATCTCTACCGCGCCGACCGCACCGGCCGCGAGCTCAACGAAATGACCGTCGGCGTCATCGGTTACGGCAATATCGGCACCAGGCTGGTTCGCCTGCTGCGCGCCTTCGGCTGTCGCATCCTGGTCTGCGATCCCTATGTGCAATTGAGCGCCGAGGACCGCAATGCCGGCGTCGAACTGGTTGCGCTGGACGATCTTCTGTCGCGCTCCGATGTGGTCACGCTGCACTCCCGGGTCACCGAGGAGACGCGCGGCCTGATCGGCAAGGACGCCATAGCCCAGATGAAACCCGGCGTAATCTTCGTCAATACCGCGCGTGGACCGCTGGTCGACTACGATGCGCTCTACGAGGCGCTCGTCTCGGGGCACATCGGCAGCGCCATGCTGGAGACGTTCGCCGTCGAGCCGGTGCCTGCCGACTGGCCGCTGTTGCAGCTGCCGAACGTGACGCTGACGCCGCATATCGCCGGCGCGTCGGTACGCACCGTGACCTACGCGGCCGAGCAGGCGGCGGAGGAAGTGCGCCGCTTCATCGCCGGTCTGCCTCCGGTCAATCCATGCTGACGACAGGGCATAGAGCGAGATGAGCGGCGACACAGAAATCGTCGATCTGTTCGTCATCGGCGGCGGCGTCAATGGCGCCGGCATCGCGCGCGATGCGGCGGGCCGCGGGCTGTCGGTCATTCTTTGCGAGAAAGATGATCTCGCTGAGGGCACCAGTTCGCGATCGGGAAAGCTCGTTCATGGCGGTTTGCGCTATCTCGAATATTACGAGTTCCGCCTGGTGCGGGAGGCGCTGATCGAGCGCGAGGTGCTGCTGGAATCCGCGCCGCACATCATCTGGCCGATGCGCTTCGTGCTGCCGCACAGCCCCGACGACCGGCCGGCCTGGCTGGTCCGGCTCGGCCTGTTCCTCTACGACCATCTTGGCGGCCGCAAGCGGCTGCCGGCCACGCGCACGCTCGACCTGCGCACCGCACCCGAAGGCGCGCCGATCAAGGACGCCTTCAAGCGCGGCTTCGAATATTCCGACTGCTGGGTCGATGACGCTCGCCTGGTCGTCATAAACGCGCTCGACGCCGCTAAGCGCGGAGCCAGGATATTCACCCGCACCGCCTGCATTGCCGCCCGTCGCGAAAACGGCCTGTGGTCGGTGGAGATGCGCGACGGTCGAACCGGCGTCAGGACCACAGTTCGGGCACGGGCGCTGATCAACGCCGCCGGACCCTGGGTCAACGACGTCATCAACCGCGTAGCCGGCCAGAATTCCAGGCGCAACGTGCGCCTGGTCAAGGGCAGCCACATCGTCGTGCCGAAATTCTGGGAAGGGCGGCAGGCCTATCTCGTCCAAAACAGCGATAAGCGGGTGATCTTCATCAATCCCTATCAGAACGACCTCGCGCTGATCGGCACCACTGACATTCCCTATGAAGGGCGGCCGGAGGACGTGACCGCCGATGCGAGCGAGATCGATTACCTGATCAAGGCAGTCAATCGCTACTTCAAGCGCCAGCTCGCACGAAGCGACGTCGTCTACTCGTTTTCCGGCGTCAGGCCGCTCTATGACGACAATGCCGACAATCCGAGCGCGGTGACCCGCGACTACATATTCGAACTCGACGCACCGGCTGGGCAGGCGCCGCTGCTTTCGGTCTTCGGCGGCAAGATCACCACTTTCCGCAAATTGGCCGAGCACGCGCTCGACCGTATCGCCCCGTTCTTTTCGAAGATGGGCAAGCCGTGGACCTCGAAAGGGCACCTGCCGGGCGGCGATATCGCCAATGCCGATTTCGAGCAGTTTCTGGGCGACCTTGGCCATGAATTCCCCTGGATGCCGGCATCGCTGGTCAAGCATTACGGCAGGCTCTACGGCACAAGGACGCGCGATCTGGTCGGCGCGGCCAGTTCGCTCGCCGAACTGGGCCGGCGCTTCGGCAAGGATTTTTTCGAGCGCGAAGCCAATTACCTGTTCGAGCATGAATGGGCCGAGACCGCCGCCGATATTCTCGAAAGGCGCACCAAGCACGGCCTGCATCTGTCCGCCGCGGAAAGAGAAGCCTTCGAGGACTGGTGTTCGAGCCGGCTGGCGAAGGCCGGCTGATGGCCTTTACGCTGTCCCTCAATACCAATCCGCTGGTCAACCGCTTTGCCGAGCCGGACGACCTGATCGATACGATCGCCTACCAGATCGGTATCAGGGACGTGCAGCTCACGCATGAATTCGTCAATCCCGGCTGGCCGGCGGCGACGATCGCCAAATTCGTCCGCCTGTTCCGTACCGCGCTAAACCGCACCGGCGTGCGCGTGACCTCCGCGATGACCGGCCCTTACGGCCGGCTCAATCATTTCGGCCATCCCGATGCCGACGTGCGGCGCTACTACGTCGACTGGTTCAAGACCTTTGCCGAAATTACAGCCGAGTTCGGCGCCGCGGGCATGGGCACGCAATTCGCAATCTTCACCCATCGTGACTACGATGATCCCGAGCGTCGCGCGCGGCTTTTCGACATCGCGCTGCAATGCTGGCGCGAGGTCGCCGAGCATGCCAAAGCAGCCGGCTTGACCTATCTGTTCTGGGAGCCGATGTCGGTCGGCCGCGAGTTCGGCCATACGATCGAGAGCTGCCGGACACTGCAGAGCGAAATCGATGCGGCAGGGATGGCGATCCCGCTCAAAATGATGGTCGACATCGACCATGGTGACGTGACGTCGAGCAATCCGGACGACATCGACCCCTATGCCTGGGCTGAAGCCTTTCCAAAGGAATCGCCGATCATCCACGTCAAGCAGTCGTCGATGAACAAGGGCGGCCATTGGCCGTTCACTGCGACCTACAACAACGACGGCCGTATCACGCCGGAAAAGCTCCTTCAGACGGTGCGTCGCGGCGGCGGCGTCGACAACGAGATCTGCCTCGAACTGTCGTTCCGCGAGCGCGAGCCGGTCGACCATCAGGTCGTCGCCATGATCCGCGAGTCGGTCGACTACTGGGCACCATTTATCGAGACTGGCAGGGCCGATCTCTTGCCGCGAGCATGATCGGATGAGCAGGAGCCGAGGCAGCTCCTGCTCATCCAGAACGTCAGCCAAATTTCGGATCAAGACTGCCCGACTTGTAGCGCTTGGCCATTTCCGACAGCGGCAGCGGCTTGATCTTCGGTGCGTTGCCGGCGGTGCCGAATTGCTCGAAGCGCTCCTTGCACAGCTTTCGCATGGCGGCCATTGCCGGCGTCAGATATTTGCGCGGATCGAATTCGCTCGGGTTCTCGGTCAGCACCTTACGGATCGCGCCGGTCAGCGCCATGCGGTTGTCGGTATCGATGTTGATCTTGCGCACCCCGTGCTTGATGCCGCGCTGGATTTCCTCGACCGGCACGCCCCATGTCGGCTTCATCTGGCCGCCATATTTGTTGATGATCTCCTGCAGCTCCTCCGGCACCGAGGACGAGCCGTGCATGACGAGATGCATGCTCGGCAGGCGGCGGTGGATTTCCTCGATGACGTTCATGGCCAGCACGGCGCCGTCCGGCTTGCGGCTGAACTTGTAGGCGCCGTGGCTGGTGCCCATGGCGACGGCCAGCGCATCGACACGGGTGTCGCGCACGAATTGTTCGGCCTGCACCGGGTCGGTCAGCAGCTGGTCGTGGCTGATGACGCCCTCGACGCCATGGCCGTCTTCCTGTTCGCCGCCGCCCATCTCCAGCGATCCGAGAACGCCGATCTCGCCTTCCACCGAGACGCCGCCCCAATGCGCCATGTCGACGACGCGGCGGGTGATGCCGGAATTATAGGCGTAGTCGGCCGGCGTCTTGCCGTCTTCCTTCAGCGATCCGTCCATCATCACAGAGGTGAAGCCGTGCTGGATCGCGGTGACGCAGGTCGCTTCGTTGTTGCCATGGTCGAGATGCATGCAGACTGGGATATCGGGATGGATTTCGACCAGCGCGTCGATCAGCTTGGCCAGCACCACGTCGTTGGCGTAGGCTCGCGCGCCGCGGCTCGCCTGCAGGATAACCGGCGATTTGGTCTCCTCGGCTGCCTCCATGATAGCGAGGCCCTGTTCCATATTGTTCATGTTGAAGGCAGGCACGCCATAGCTGTATTCGGCGGCATGATCGAGCAATTGTCTCAGTGTGATGCGAGCCACTCGGTAGTCTCCCGTATCCGGTTTCGAGCCAGTGTTTGCGGGCAGTCGGTTGTCGTCGAGCCCCTGATGCTTCTGGCCGGATTTCCGCGGCACCGCAACCGCTGGGCGCTCGGACGGCAGCAATTCTTGTTACAGCACGCGACCGGAAGCGTCATGCTATCCCATAGAGATATAACATTATCACAAAAAATGTGGTGGCTTGTACGACGTTTGCTGTTATATCGGAGCCGGGTTGCACGGGAAAGCCGCGGGAATGAAGAGCGACGGCCGTCGGCAAGGCATCATGGATTTTCTGATCGACACCGGCACCGCCAGTGTCGACGATCTTGCTTCGCGCTTCGGCGTGTCGAAGATGACTGTCCACCGCGACCTCGACGAGCTCGAGGAAAGCGGTTTTCTGCGCAAGGTGCGCGGCGGCGCCTCGATCCAGCCGAGCAGCCTTTTCGAGAGCGATTTCCGCTATCGCCAGCGGCTGGCCGGCGACGAGAAGAAGCGCATCGCCGCCGCTGCCGTGACGATGATCGAACCGGGCCAGACGGTGATCATCGACGACGGCTCGACCGCGGGCGGCGTTGTTCGGCACCTTGCCGATCTGCGTCCGCTGACGGTGATCTCGAACAATCTGGCCGTCATCCAGGATTTGGCGGGCGTTGCCGGCATCAACCTGATTGCGCTTGGCGGCCAATACAGCAAGAAGTTTCACGGTTTCTTCGGCCTGCTCGCCGAAGACACGCTGAAATCATTGCGCGCCGATGTCGCCTTCCTGTCGTCGTCGGCCGTCCATGGTGCCTCTGCCTTCCATCAGGATCAGGAAGTGGTCCAGACCAAACGTTTGATGATGGCCGCAGCGGCGCGCAAATATCTGCTGGTCGATCATGGGAAATTCGGCCGCACTGCCTTGCACTTCCTGACCGATCTCAAGGCCTTTGACACGGTATTCACCGGCCGCGAGCCGCAACCGCAGATGCGCGCCGCGCTGGATGGTGCCGGCGTTTCGCTGACGGTGATCGCAGAGTAGGAGGGCACGTATGGTTTATTGGGTCGGCACCAGCTGGAAAATGAACAAGACGCTCGCCGAGGCGATGGCTTTCGCCGAGGCGCTGGCGGAGTTCGTCCCCGGTTTCGACGAGCGCATCCAGCCTTTCGTCATCCCGCCCTTCACGGCGATCCGCGAGGTCAAGAAAGCGCTGTCCCCGACGCGCATCAAGGTCGGCGCGCAGAACATGCATTGGGCCGACGCCGGCGCCTGGACCGGCGAGATCTCGCCGATAATGCTGAAAGACTGCGAACTTGATATGGTAGAGTTGGGCCACAGCGAACGGCGCGAGCATTTCGGCGAGACCGACAAGGCTGTCGGGCTGAAGACTGCGGCCGCGGTGAAGCACGGCTTGGTGCCGCTGATCTGTGTCGGCGAGACCCTGGCACAGCGCGACAGCGGGCAGGCCGCTGCGGTGCTGGCCCTGCAGGTGCACGGCGCGCTGCAGTTTCTCGAAGGCGCGGCGAAGGCGGCGACGATCCTGTTTGCCTATGAGCCGGTCTGGGCGATCGGCGACAAGGGCGTGCCGGCCAGTTCGGACTATGCCGACAGGCAGCAGGCGCTGATCAAGAAAATCGCCCGCGACCTGCTGCCGGTGGTGCCGCCGGTGCTTTATGGCGGCAGCGTCAATCCGCAAAATGCCGCCGAACTGGTCGGCCAGCCCAATATCGACGGCTTGTTCATCGGCCGCTCGGCCTGGCAAGCGGACGGCTATATCGACATCCTCAAGCGCGCCTCGGCGGCGATCTGAAGCATCGAACAGGAAGGAAACCGAACATGAAAATAGCCATTGGAGCCGACAGCGCCGGCAAGCCGCTGCTCGACGTCATTGCCGCTCACCTCGCCACCAAGCCCGGCCTCACGGTCAGCGACCTCAGCCAGGCGGGCTACTATGCCGACCTGTCGCAGAAGCTCGCCCAGACGATCCTGGACGGCGAAAACGACCGCGGCATCCTGTTTTGCGGCACCGGCATCGGCGTATCCATATCCGCCAACAAGGTCGCCGGCATTCGCGCCGCACTCACCCACGACACCTATTCGGCCGAGCGCGCTGCAAAATCCAACAACGCCCAGATCATCACCATGGGCGCGCGCGTCATCGGCCCGGAACTGGCCAAGTCGATCGTCGACGCCTGGCTCGCATCGGAATTCGATGAGAAGGGACCATCGGCCGGCAATGTCCAGGCCATCGACAGGCTCGACGCGGCGAAGCGGGTTAGGGTCAAAAACTCAGTCGATTAGTTAGTGATAGGTGAAGAGCGGTCCTTCTAACCCTGTCGGCCGGTTACTGCACACTTGATCGTCCCAACGACACAAGTCTCTTCAGCGCCTCACCTATCAGCCACTGATCAGTCGCGGCAATCTTGCTACGTGCGGTCAGCAGCAGCCGAAGCACGGGGTCACTCAGAAGCCACCGCCTAACGAGGTGAAGTGTCGTTTCGTCTACATAGCTCCAGTATGCCCGTTCGTTGATATCGTCTTCAAACATCGATGCTGCATGCGCCGCGAGGAATTCTGCCAGTTGCATGGCTGCGTTGAGCGAAGGCTCCGCTAGCCATTTTTCCAGCATGGTCGGTACATCAAGATTGAGAATCGCTGCGCCGCATGTCCACACTTCGGCGTCAACATCATCCGGATGCTCCTGGACTGACTGCGTCCATGCCTCGACAAACAGAGTCCGGATCGCTGCTCGCTCCGAAGATGGCCAATCAAGCCAATTGGCCATCTTAAGCCGAACAGCAATGATCGGCGGATCCGTGCCCATCCATTCCGGCTGCCTAATCGCTTGCTCAAGAATTCGCGGCAGGAAGTGTTTATAGTCCTCGACGTCACCCACTGTCGTGATGGCATAACCCGCGTAAGGCCCGATTTGTTTGCCAGTCAGTTCTCGTAACGGCGCTGATGTCAGTGTCCTTAAGATTTGGGCAGGATTGCGAAGGGGAGAGGCATGAAGAGCCAGAGGGCGTGGGTATCGTGCAAACAGATCGTAACAAATCTCTATTGCGTTCTGAAGCGAATCGTTAGGCTGCATGACAACAGTAAATAGCGTCGTCGCACTGATGTCTGCAACGGGTGGAAAGCTGAGATATCGCCGACGTCATTTGTCGTTGTACCAATATCTGGAGGAACGCTGCTTTCAAAAGCAAATCCGACTCTCGTACGCGCAGCTACGCATCGGACGGCAGGATCTTCGATTGCATTAGGCTCGACCAAATGGAAACTGCTTAGGTGGTTGAGCAATACGCCCGAGCGCCATCTGCTTCTCGGCGCATAGCAAGTTCAATTTAAACAAATCCCGCTCTACGCAAGACTGTCCCGCATCGCCCCGATGATCGTCACGGCCGATGCGGCGCCGGGGTCCATGTGCCCCAACGAGCGCTCGCCGAGCCGCGACGAACGACCCTTGGCGGCGATCATGTCCTTGGTCGCCTCGGCACCTCGTTCGGCCGCCGCAAGTGCGGCCTCCAGGCTCTCGGACAGGCTCTTGCCGGCTTCCCGCGCGGCACAAGCTGCCTGCGCTGCCGGCAACCAGGCGTCGACCATGGTCTTTTCGCCGAGCTCGGCCTTGCCGCGATCCTGGATGCCTTGCGCCATCGCCCGGAACATGGCGACGACGTCTGCGTCCTCTAGAATTGCCTTGCCTTTGACGGCGACGGCACCGCGCATGAAGGCCGTCGCATAGAGCGGGCCTGACGAGGCGCCGACGGCGTTGAGGAAGGATTTCGCCGCGATGTTGAGCAGCGCCGTCGGCTCGGTCGCCGCGAGGTCGAGTTGCGCCAGTGCATCGCGCGCAGCAGTGAAGCCTAGTGCCATGGCGATGCCATGGTCGGCGTCGCCGATGACGCCGTCGAGCCGGCAGAGCCGGTCCTTGTCGGCGTCGATCGCCGCCGCGATCGCATCGAACATTCTTTTCAAGCCGGCTGAGTCGATCGAGGTCATGACGCCCTCTCAGCCGGCACGGAACATGGCGCAGTCGCAAGGATGGTCGAGCATCGCCTGCAACTCGCCGTCGAGATGCATCAGCGTCACCGAGGCGCCGGCCATTTCGAGCGAGGTGCAGTAATTGCCGACCCAGGTCGCGTGGACGGAAACGCCGATGTCGTCGAGCCTCTGCTTGACCCGCCGGTTCATGATGTAGAGTTCCATCAGCGGCGTCGAGCCGAGCGAATTGACCAGCACCGCGACCTTGTCGCCGCGCGCCGGCGCCATCTCGTCGAGGATCTTGTCCAGCATCTCGTCGGTGATCTCGTCGGCGGTTTTCAATTTTCCGCGCGCGATGCCTGGTTCGCCATGAATGCCCATGCCGATCTCCATCTCGTCCGGTCCGATCTCGAAATTCGGCCGGCGGGTCTGCGGCAGCGAACAGGGCGACAGCGCCACGCCCATGGTGAAGGTGTGGTCGTTGGCCTTCCTGGCGATGCGCTCGCATTCATCGAATGACAGCATCTGGTCGCAGGCGGCACCGGCGGCCTTGAAGATGAAGAAATTGCCGGCGACGCCGCGTCGCTTCTGCCTCTGGTCGCGTGGTGCCGAGGCGACATCGTCGGTGGTCAGCACGGTACGCACCTCGATGTCGTCCATTGCCGCCATTTCGGCTGCCATGTCAAAGTTCATCACGTCGCCGGCATAGTTGCCATACATGAACAGCACGCCCGCGCCGCCGCTGGCCGCCTTGGCGCATTCAAGGATCGGGTCCGGCGGGGGCGAGGCGAAGACGTTGCCAATCGCCGCCGCGTCGGCCAGCCCCTTGCCGACGAAGCCGAGGAAGGTCGGCTCATGACCCGAGCCGCCGCCGATGACAAGGCCGACCTTGCTGGGGCGTGGGCCGTCGCGGGCAATGATGGAGCGGGGGCTTCCGTCCGCACGCCTGAGATGGCGCGGATGCGCGGCCAGAATGCCCTCCAGCATCTCGTCGACGGAGCGGTTGCCGTCATTGATGATCTTCTTGGTCTGCACCGGCATCCTCCCTGGTTTTCGTGAGATACTACAGCGCCTTACCGGGATTTCCACCCGGAGACGGAGATTTCACGCCGCGATGCGTTCGCGTGCCGCCAGCAGTTGCACGCAGGCACTGGCGGCCTCTTTGCCCTTGACCCTGAAATGCTCGAAGAAGAAGCGGTGATGGTCCGCGCTGTCATGGTAGTTGTGCGGCGTCAGCACCGCCGAAAGCACCGGCACACCAGTCGACAGTTGCACGTTCATCATGCCGTCGAGGACCGCGCTTGCCACAAACTCGTGCCGGTAGATGCCGCCATTGACGACAAATGCCACGCCGAGGATCGCTGCATAGCGGCCGGTCTCGGCAAGCGTTTTTGCATGCAGGGGAATCTCATAGGCGCCCGGCACATCGAAGACATCGACGGCAAAGCGTTTCTCTCCGAGAACCGCCAGGTCCGCCCCGAACGCTTCAACGCATTGGTCGAGGATATCGGCGTGCCAGCGCGCCCGAATGACGGCAACGCGGGTCGTTTCATAGTCGTTGTGGGAATGCTGATTCATGGGTCCATCCTTCCGTTTCGAACCAGAATCAGGACGCACGATACGGAGTCCGAACCGCGAAAGCGGATCGTCTTCCATTTCGTCCTCTTCCATCCGGACTGTGACCGTCGGCTCCGGAATCGCACCGGATCTGCTGACCCCTCCGGCTAACCGGAAAGCGCTCGCGGGCTTGGGCCGAGACCCTTACCGCCGGTGGGGACTTTCACCCCGCCCTGAGAACATTGACGGCGTTTGTATGGAAGGGCCGGAAAGCGCTGTCAACCACCGGCGTCGTCGCGGATGGCGCAGAAATTGCCATCCGTTCCGACTTAGTACCCTTGAGTGCGAGGGAGGCGCTGATAAATTGCAGCATCAAATAGCGATCACGGGCAAGGCAGGCAGCACCTTGTCCAAGGTGATGGGAAATTCACGCACTCGCGCGCCGGTCGCGTTGTAGATGGCGTTGGCGACAGCAGCCCCCGCACCGCACACGCCGAGCTCGCCGAGACCCTTTGCGCCAAGTGGGTTGGCCTTGTCGTCGTCTTCCTCGAGGAAGACGACCTCCATCGCGGGGACGTCGCCATTGACCGGCACATGATACTCGGCAAGATCGTGATTGACGAAGTGGCCGTAACGCGGGTCGAGCACCGTCTGCTCCATCAGCGCTGCACCGATCCCCCAGATCATGCCGCCGATGATTTGCGAGCGCGCGGTCTTGGCGTTGAGGATACGGCCCGCGCCGATCACAGTCAGCATCCGGCGCATGCGGATTTCACCAGTATCGCAATCGACAGCGATCTCGGCGAAATGCGCGCCATAGGAATGCTGCGAGTAAGTCTTGTATGACTGGGTGGTGGCGCCCGCGGCTACGGAGCCTTCGGCCTCGAACCCGTCGGGAGCGATCCCTCGGATGAGATCGGCCAGGCTCGCTGATCGCTGGCCGACCCTGACCTCGCTATCGGCAAAGCTTGCCTCGGTGGCGTTCGCGCCGCGCAACGGCGAGGTTTTGCTCGACTGCGCCGCCTCCAGGATCCGTTCCTTGAGGGCGTTGCACGCATTATACAAGGCCGAACCCGCGCTTGCTGCGCCCCAGGACCCGCCGGAGCCGGCGGTACGCGGGAAGCGGCTGTCGCCGAGCTCCACCTTGACGGACGAGATCGGCAGGCCGAGGCTCTCGGCGGCAATCTGGGTCAGGATCGTATAGGTGCCGGTGCCAATATCGGTCATGTCGAGCCGCGCCGTAACCCGAGCGTCCCGGTCGATCGCAACCCGCGCCGTCGCCGCGCCGATGTAGTTCGGACGGATCGCCGCCGCCATGCCGTGGCCGATGAGCTTGCGGCCCTCCCGGGTTCGGCCCGGTATCGGGTTTCTCCGCTCCCAGCCGAAACGGCGGGAGCCTTCCTCCATGCAGGCGACGAGATTGCGGGTGGAGAACGGCACGCCGCGCTCGGGATCCTGTGCCGGTTCGTTGCGGATCCTGAGTTCGATCGGGTCCAGGCCGACCCGCTCGGCGAGTTCATCCATTGCGCATTCGAAGGCCAGCATGCCGGGCGCTTCGCCGGGCGAGCGCATCCATTCGCCGCGGTTGATGTCCAGCGGAACCAGGCGATGGCGGGTGAGACGGTTCGGCGCCGCATAGAGCGAGCGCGCAAAAACCGCCGTTTGTTCGCAGTACTCCTCGAAGCTGGAGGTTGCGGACCAGACATCGTGCGCGATCCCGGTGAGCCGCCCGTCGGCGTCCGCGCCGAGACGTACCTGTTGGACCATCTCTGCGCGATGACCGGCATTGGCGAACATCTGTTGTCGCGTCAGCGCGATCTTCACGGGGCGCTGCAGCACCTGCGCTGCAAGCGCGGCCAGGATCGTATCGGCATGGACAATCAGCTTGGACCCGAAGCCTCCGCCGATGAAGGGGCTCACGATGCGCACCCGCTCGGGCGGGATGCGAAGCGTGCTGGCGACCCCGGCCCGGAAGTTCGCAAGGGTCTGCGCCGATGTACGGATCGTCAGCTCGTTGCCCGACCAGGCGGCGAGCGTCGCATGCGGCTCCATCGGATTGTGATGTTCGAAGGGGGTCCGGTAAGTGGCATCGATCTTGACCGGGGCGGCCGCAAAGGCGCTCTCGAAGTCGCCTACCGCGCTGTCGGTCTCGAAGCCGGCATTTGTCCGCTTTGGTGCATAGGCATCGGCCTGATGGCCCGTTAGATCGTAGAGGCCCGGCTCCTTGTCGTAGCGTATTCTGATGAGGCCGGCAGCAGCGCGTGCCGCCTCGAACGTCTCCGCAACGACCAGCGCGACGGGCTCGTCGTAATACCGCACCCGATCGCTGTTGAGCGCGGGCCGGGCGCGGGTGAAGACCTCCGGCACCGTCGGCGTGACCGATGGGCCGAAATCCGGCTGGGCCGGCGCATTGCGGTGCGTCATGACGAGCAACACCGCCGGCGCCCGTTCGGCTTCGGTCGTGTCGATCTCGGCGATGCGGCCCTTGGCGATGGCGGCGCCGCGAATGTAGCCATAGGCTGTGCCATCCAGCTCATTCTCGTAAGCGTATGTGGCGCCGCCCGTCACTTTGAGCGGACCGTCGATGCGGTCGATCGGCCGCCCGATGACGCCGGCATCGGGACGAGGTTTCACCCTTGAATGGGTGGCGGAGCCGGGTAGTCCGGGTATGGTCTCGCTCATAAGTCACCTAAAGATTTTCATTTGGAGTTCGGAAGCATCGAGGCCGCGACGACGCCTCTTCCTTGCACCTTCATGTTCGTCGCGCGGCGGCCGAGCTCACGCGGCGATCTCGCCGAAATACTCGCGAAACTCGACCAGCCTCCCTGTCGGGCCGGCCCGCATGAAGATCGCATGCAGGCCAGTGTAGGGCGCGCCACTGATTGTCCCGCTCCCGCGATCGCAGACGATGACCCAGTCGGCCGCGAAGAGCTTGAGATCGACGGTCGATTTCGTAATCCTGTTTCCCTGCGCTTGATGCGCGGCGGTCCAGGCTGCGAGTGCCCGCTTGCCTTCTGGCGGTCCGTGTCGGCCTCGTTGCTCGCCGACAGGGAATTGGAAGGTCATCGTCTCATCGCAACAATCGAGGAATGCCGTCCAGTCGCCAGAGGCCCAGCCGGCGAAGAAGGCGTCAACGGCCGCCTCGAGCACGTGCCGAGCTCCCGGGTCGGATGTGGCGCCCCAGGCTGCGGCAGCAGAAACAAAAAGGCCGCCACCCGCGGCGGCAACGGCGCGTCGCGTGAGGTTCATATCGATCTCCTGCTCGGCGCCTGCATCCGGGAACCGCTGTTCGGGGTCGTCGTCTCTGTCATCGTGTCACCTCACGCACTCTCGACGGCAGCAGCGAGCGTGTGGCGCATCGTCCGTTTCGCCAGCGGGATCTTGAAATCATTGCCGCCATGCCCGACGGCTCCGGCGAGTGCGACTTCGGCCGCGTTGGTAAAGGCAGCGTCGGACGCCGACGCTCCTGCGAGCGTGCGCTCCGCCTCGGTCGCGCGCCAGGGCTTCGCGGCCACGCCGCCCATGGCGATCCGAGCGCTTCGGATACGATCGCCGCTTTTCTCGACGATTGCTGCCACCGACACCAGCGCGAAGGCGTAGGAAGCACGGTCGCGCACCTTCCGGTAAAGCTGCCGGCCGGGCGGTGGCGGCGGCAGGGCAACCGCGACGACCATTTCGCCGTGGCCGAGCACGGTCTCCACATGGGGCATCGTCTCGGGCAATCGATGGAAATCGTCGATCGGGATCGTGCGGGTCTCGCCGCCGGGCGAGACGGTCTCGATCCTGGCGTCGAGCCCGGACATGGCGACCGCCATGTCGGAAGGATGGACCGCGATGCAGGCTTCGCTCGCGCCGAGTACGGCGTGCATGCGGTTGAAGCCTTGAAGCGCCGCGCAGCCCGAACCCGGCTGGCGCTTGTTGCAGGGCATGTTGCGATCGTAGAAGTAGGGGCAGCGCGTGCGCTGCAGGAGATTGCCGCTGGTCGAGGCCTTGTTGCGTATCTGGCCGGACGCTCCCGCCAGCAGCGCTTGTGTGAGCATCGGGTAGCGCGACCTCACCCGCGGGTCGGCGGCAAGATCGCTGTTGCGGACCTGGGCGCCGACCCGAAGCCCGCCTTCCGCCGTCTCCTCGATCCGATCAAATGGCAGCCGGCTGATGTCGACGAGATGCGCCGGGCGCTCGATATCGAGCTTCATCAGGTCGAGCAGGTTGGTGCCGCCGCTGATGAACTTGGCGTCCGGCCGGGCCGCGACCGCGGCGGCCGCCTGCTGGGCACTCGTCGCACGTTCATAAGTGAAGGACTGCATTGCTCATGCCTCCTCTGCCGCGTCGCGGATTGCAGCGACAATGTTCGGATAGGCGGCGCAACGGCAGATGTTGCCGCTCATCCGCTCGCGGATCTCGACATCGGTGAGCGCGACGGAAGCGGCCGACACGTCGGCACTCGCATGGCTTGGCCAGCCGGCCCGCGCCTCGCCCAGCATGCCAACCGCCGAGCAGATCTGGCCTGGCGTGCAGTAGCCGCACTGGGAACCGTCGCGGGCGATGAAGGCGGCCTGGACCGGATGCAGCCGGTCGCCCTCGGCAAGGCCCTCGATCGTGGTGATCTCGTCGCCCTCATGCATTGCGGCAAGCGTCAGGCAGGAATTGATCCGGCGCCCATCGACGAGCACCGTGCATGCGCCGCACTGGCCGTGGTCGCAGCCCTTCTTTGAGCCGGTGAGGCCGAGATGGTTGCGCAGCGCGTCGAGCAGCGTCGTCCGTGGGTCGAGCTCGATGGCAAGATCCTTCGCGTTGATCCGCAACGATATCGGCATCGTCGGTACCGGCGTGGCCGATGTCGCCGCCGTGACGGTCTCGGCCGGCTCGGCGTCAACTGGCATTCCGGTAGCCAGGAGCACCCCGGTCGCAACACCGCCTTCCAATACCATCCGACGCGTCGGCCCGCTCGTGTTGTCCGTTTTGGCCATGCATGATCTCCCAGTCGCAATGAAGCGCAGACGGCAACCCCGAGCGAACCCTCGGGTTCTGTCACCCAACGACACTGGAGGTGGGAGTGCGGGCGGCGGCTTTCTTTCAAGAAACCGGCGGCACTATCAGGATTCTGGAGAAGAATTCACCCGATAGGCACGAGGCGTCATGCCCCTCAGACGTCGGAAGGTCGTGGTGAAGTGGCTCTGGCTTGAGAAGCCGAGCCGAAAGGCAATGATACCGATCGACAAACCCGTCTCGCGCAGCAGCGCCTCCGCTTGCCGCACCCTTTCCTCGATCACATAGGCATAGGGTGGAAGGCCGGTCGTCGCCTTGAAGCGACGCGCAAAACTGTCGACGGCCATGCCCGCGACGGCTGCCAGCTCGCTTAGCGAAATGTCGGAATTCATATGCGTATCGATGTAGTCCCGAACGCGACCAAGTGCCCGGCGGCTGAGACAGCCGTGACGTACAAACCGCTGTTGCTCCCGGCTCAGGTTGGCCACGCGGAGACTGACGAGGGCGACCAGATGCTCGACATAGGCAGTGTCCGGCTTGTGGCCGAGTGCCATCTCGTCACGAAGCGAACTCAGCAGCGCGGCGACGACCGCGTCTTTCTTGTTTACCAGTATAGGCAGGTTCCTCAGGCGTTCGCATCCGGGAAGCCCGATATCGGGATCGATCCACAGGGCTGAATAGGAGAGGTTTACATCTCGATAGAAGCCGTGTCGCTCCGCGCCTGCCGGGACGAAGGTGAGGGCTCCGGGACGGTCCCTTCCGTCGTAAAGGGATCGTGCCCCGTGCCGGATGGATGTGTGGGACGTGCCGCCTTCTTCGGTCAGCACGATCAGATGATGAGGGGCTGTCCAGCGGAGCTCCGCCTCCCGGCACGCCCACCGCCGATTGTCGAAAACGATCGAGGAGCTGACCCATGACGCGGTTTGCAGGGGCTCCGACTTCTCCTCCTGGCTCCGAATCCGTCCGTCACCAAGCAACGGTCTGAATGACATCGCGGCATCCCGCTGGTTCACTCGCCGGCCCGTGGTCAGCCCCGGCTTCGAGCGTTGGGCGCCGCCCCGCCGCTACGCATACGGCCGTCCATGTGGGACAGGCAGCGGGCGTTTTTAACCGTGCCGTGTTCAAGAAATCGTGAGATCAGGCAAATCCAGAGCGCCCTCCCGGCAAAGCGGATCATCCGCGCTCGGGAAACATCGCCTTCAGGCCTTCGCGCGAGGCCGTGGCGACACCGCGTTCGGTGATCAAGCCGGTGACCAGCCGCGCCGGCGTCACGTCGAAGGCCGGATTGGCCGCCGGCGTCGCTTCCGGCGACACGCGGACCTGGGCGATCTCGCCGGAAGCGGTCTTGCCCCAGACCAGCGAGACCTCGTCGGGTGAGCGCTGTTCGATCGGGATTTCGGCCAGCCCGTCGCCCACCGTCCAGTCGATCGTCGGCGACGGCAGCGCGACATAGAACGGCACGTCGTTGTCGTGGGCCGCCAGTGCCTTGAGATAGGTACCGATCTTGTTGCAGACATCGCCGTCGGCGGTGGTCCTGTCGGTGCCGACGACGACCATGTCGATCTGGCCGCGCTGCATCAGATGGCCGCCGGCATTGTCGACGATCAGCGTATGCGGCACGCCGTGGCCGGCCATCTCCCAGGCGGTCAATTGGGCACCCTGGTTGCGGGGTCGCGTTTCGTCGACATAGACATGGACTGGAATGCCGGCTTCCGTCGCCAGATAGATCGGCGCGGTTGCGGTGCCGTAGTCGACCGTGGCCAGCCAGCCGGCGTTGCAGTGGGTCAGGATATTGACCGGTTCGCCCGGCTGCTTGCGCACCGCGATCGTCTTGATGATTTCGAGCCCATGGGCGCCGATGGCGCGGTTGAGGCCGACATCCTCGTCGGCGATCTCGCCGGCACGCCGATATGCAGCCGCGGCACGTTCTGCCAAGGGAAGCGTCAGCAGGAAGCGCTGCATTTCGTTCAGCGCCCAGCGCAAATTGATCGCCGTCGGGCGCGTTTCGTGCAAGGTTGCCCAGACGGCGTCGAGTGCCGCATCCGACGGATCATCGGCCATCTGCATGGCGACGCCATAGGCAGCGGTGACGCCGATCAGCGGCGCCCCGCGAACCCACATGTCGCGGATTGCCGTGGCGATGCCGGCGACGGTATCGATCTTTTCGATGCGGAAATCATGCGGCAGCCAGCGCTGGTCGATGATCTCCACCGAACGCCCGTCGTCACTCGGCCAGATGGTGCGGTAGTGGCGGTCGCCGACGTTCAAATCCTGCTCTCCCGTTCGATCAGCGCGGCCAACCGGTTGACCTCGTCGATGCTGTGGATCTGGCGCCGGTTGACGGCGAGGTGACGGCCGAATTTCAGCGCCTTTGCTTCACATCTGGCGCGCAGATCTGGATCGGCAATGGTCTCGAAATCAGCATTATGGGCAAGGCCGAGAATGCGCCGGTGAACCTCGACGCCGGCAAAGCCGAGCAGATCGGTCCAGATCGACTGCAGCATGTGGTCGAGCGCCTGCTCGGCGCCAAGCCTGTCGCCCTGATCTTCGAACAGGCTCTTCTGGTAGAGCATGCCGGTACGCTCCGTCCGCCACAGATGCGAGAACTCGGCGCGGAATACCGACCATGTCTCGACCGTAACGCCGAGTAGATAGTCGCGCATGGCACCGCGGCTTCCGCCCCGTTCATGGCCGCGCTGCGAGAAGAACGCCATCCAGAAATTGGCGAGCAGCATGCCGACGTCGAAGGCGATCGGCCCGTAGAAGGCGAATTCGGGGTCGATCATCCGCGTTTCGGTGTCGGTGACCATGATCGAGCCGGAATGCAGGTCGCCATGCAGCAGCGTCTCGGCATTGGCGGCGAAGATGTGTTTCATGCGCTGCGCCTCGACCTTGAGGTCGCGGTCGGCACGCAGCTCGGCGACAATGCCGTCGAGCTGTGGGCTGGTGTGCCGGTTCATCTTGGCATCGAAATACGGATCCGAGAAAACCAGGTTCTCGGTGATGTCGCAGAGTTCGACATTGTCGGCGAACAGCGCCAGATCGGCCTTGCGATCCCTGGTCGCCATATGCAGGTCGGAGCCGCGAAACAACGTGCGGGCCATGAACAAGCCGATGTCTGTCGCGATGTTGGGCAATTGCCGGCCCTCGATCAGCGCCCGCCGCAGGATAATGTGCGGCGACAGATACTCCATAATGATCAGCGCCTGGCCTTCGTCGAAGTGATAGATATCGGGCACCGAACCCGGCGCCCGCGCCTGTTGCCGCGTCAGCGCATGGTATTCGAAGAAGGAACGCTTCAACGGCAGCGGCCAGCTGTCGCCGACCAGCCGGACGTAGGGCAGGGCCTGCTTGACGACGGCCGCACCCTCAGCACCTTCGACGATGAACACAAGGTTCAGATTGCCGTCGCCGACTTCACGAACCTTCCACTGGCCCGTATCCTTGCCGATTTGCGAACACAGGGCCTCGTTAGCACCGAGACGGCCCGCCAGTGTCTCGACAGACATTGCTTCGAACGGCGATTTCCCAGTCATCCTCACCTCCCGCTCATGTGCTCCGATGATAGCGGAGCCAACGCGGTCGGGCCAAGCTAGGAAGCCTGCTGGCAATTGTCAATCGTGTTGACAATTGCCGATATAGCCCATAGCGTCACGGTCAGGGAGGAACGAATGGGCAATGATGCCGTGTTCCGCGTCGACGGCCTGAGGAAATCCTTTGGCCATATCGAGGTGCTTGGCGGCGTCTCGCTCGAATTGCATGCCGGCGAAGCGACCGTGCTGATGGGCGCCAACGGCGCCGGCAAATCCACCCTCGTCAAGATCATCAGTGGCGTCTACGACCATGGCGGCGGCTCGATGTCGCTTGCCGGTCATGAGTTCGACCCGAAAACGCCGGCGGAGGCGATCCGCGCCGGCGTCGTTACCGTCCACCAGAACATCAATGACGGTGTCGTCGCCGACCTCGACGTCGCCACCAATCTTACCCTCGACAGGTTGAGCGGCAGCGGCGTACCGACCCTGTTCAATCCAGGCCGGGTGCGTCGCGAGGCAAAGGCGGTGGCCGACCGCATGGGACTGGCCATCGACCTCAAGGCCCGGATCAGCGATCTCTCTCTGGCCGACCGCCAGATGGTGGCGATCGCCCGCGCCATGGCGCACCGGCCGAAAGTGCTGATCCTCGACGAGCCGACCTCCTCGCTGTCCAGCGCCGAGGCCGACCGGCTGTTCGCATTGCTCGACCGGCTCCGCCAGCAAGGCGTGGCGATCCTCTACATTTCGCACCGTATGTCTGACATCAGGCGGCTTGCCGATCGCATCATTTCGATGCGCGATGGGGTTATCTCAGGTATCTTCGACAAGAAGCCGCTGGATTACGAAGGTGCGGTCAACGCCATGCTCGGCCGTAAGATCCAGCTCGAGCGGATCGTCGCCAGGAATTCGGCCAAAGCAATTTTCACTGCCGACGCGCTACGGATTGCCGAAGGCGCCAGGCCGATTTCGCTGACGCTCGGCGATGGCGAGGTCGTTGCCATCACCGGCCTTGTCGGCGTCGGCAAGACCGCGCTCGCCGAGACGCTGTTCGGCCTGCGCCAGCCGCTGGCCGGCACCATGATGCTGAACGGGAAACCCTATGCGCCGGGGTCGACCGGCGAAGCGATTGCCGCCGGTGTGTTTCTCGTCGCCAAGGACCGGGGCGAAAACGGCATCGTCGGCGACTTCAACATCCAGGAGAATATCAGCCTGCCGTTCCACAGGCGCATGTCGCGTCTCGGTGTCCTCAAACGCCGTATCGAACGCGCCATTGCCCGCCAGCAGATTCAGGAGCTCGGCATCGTCTGCCGCTCGGAAAAGGACGAGATGTCCGCCCTTTCCGGCGGCAATCAGCAGAAGGTGATGGTCGCCCGCTGGATGTCGCAGGCGGCAAGGCTTTTCATCCTCGACGAGCCGTTTCAGGGCGTCGACATTTCGGCCAGGCGCGACATCGCCGCCAAGCTGCGGGCCAGCGCCCATGGCCGCGCGACACTGCTGTTCGTCACCGAACTCGACGAAGCCCTGGAGACGGCCGATCGCATCCTGGTGATGTCGGAGCAGACGATCGTCGGCGAGCACCGCAATACCGATGTCGATCTCGAGCGTCTGCTGGCCGAAGTGGCGGGCGGGCCGTTGCACAGCGTAGCCTGACGGCGGGAAGATGGGAATTGGAATGGTGAGGGCATGAATTCGGGTTGGGTAAAGACGTTGCCAGCGGGCAGGAGCGCTGAATGATCCTGCGCGACAATGCTATTCGCTACGGCTTCATCGTTCTGTTGTTCGGGCTGATCGCCTATTTCGCTGTTGCCGCTGATGGTTTCGTCTCGCCGCAAAGTGCTGTCTTCATCTTCCAGTCGGTCGCCATCACCGGCGTTCTGGCGCTCGGCGTCACTGCCACGCTGGTCGTCGGCGGCTTCGATCTGTCGATCGGCTCTGTCGCCACGAGCGCCATGATGGCGGCTGCCTATGTCATGGTGGTGCTGGAGCAGAACGCAGTCGTGGCGGTCGTCGTCTGTCTTGTGATCGGCGCCGTCGTTGGCCTGATCAATGGCTGGCTGATCGTCTATATGCGGGTGCCGGACCTCTTGGCGACGCTCGGCATGATGTTCCTGCTTGTCGGCCTGCAGCGCATACCGACCGAGGGCCGTTCGATCGCCACCGGCATGACCATGCCCGACGGCTCGGTCGCCAACGGCAGCTTCGGCGCCGCCTTTCTGGCGCTTGGCCGCCATCGCTTCGATTTCTTCATCCCGAACCTCATTCCGGTGTCGGTCGTCGTCCTGCTCGTGCTGGCGGTGCTGATCTGGTTCTTTCTCGAATACACCCGTTTCGGGCGCATGATGTACGCCGTCGGCAGCAACGAACGCGCTGCCGAACTCGCCGGCGCGCCTGTCAAGGCATACAAAATCTGGGCCTACGTTATTTCTGGGGTTTTTGCCTCGATCGGCGGCATTTTGCTGGCGGCCCGGCTTGGACGCGGCGACATCGCCTCGGGTAATAATCTGTTGCTCGACGCGGTGGCTGCGGCACTCATCGGTTACGCGGTTCTCGGCGCCGCCAAGCCGAACGCCTTCGGCACGGCTGTCGGCGCGGTGTTTGTCGGCGTGCTGCTGCAGGGCCTGACGATGATGAACGCGCCTTACTACACGCAGGATTTCGTCAAGGGCGTGGTTCTCGTGGTCGCCCTTGTCTTCACCTTCGCCCTGTCCGGCAGGGGCAGGAGATAGGTTTCGACCGGTTACATTTTGGGTTCAACAAGTGGAGGAAGCGACGTGAACATCACAAGAAGATTTTTGGGGAAGGCAGCGCTCGGGCTTGCCGGTGCAACATTGCTGATGCAGTTGCCAGCGATGGCGCAGGATCGGCCGGCGCCGTTCGACAAGCCGGGCGGCGTCAAGATAGCGCTGGTCCGCTATCTCTCGACCGGCGACTTCTTCCAGGCGTATTTGTCCGGCGTCGAAGCGCAGGCCAAGGCACTCGGCGTCGACCTGCGCGTGCTCGACAGCCGCCAGGACGCGGCGCTTCAGGCGGACATGGTCGACCAAGCCATCGCGCTCGGCGTCCAGGGCATCATCATCCAGCACGGCTTGACGGAATCGATGAAGGACGCCGCCCAGCGTGCCGTTGATGCCGGCATCAAGGTCGTCGCCTTCGACGTCAATGTCGAAAACCCCAAGATCCCGCAGATCGAGCAATCCGACCGCGATCTCGCGCGCCTGGCGCTCGAACAGGCGGTCAAGGACAATGGCGAGAGCTGGAAGGCCGGCTATGTCTATGTCGCCGGCATCGCGCCGCTCGATCGCCGCAACGAGACCTGGGTCGAGTTCAAGAAGAAATATCCGGGCATCAACGAAGCCGCCATGTTCGGCACGCTCGACAACCCGATCGCCAATTCGGTCGCCAACCAGGCCCGCTCGGTGTTGTCGGCCCACCCCGACATCAAGGTGATGTTCGCGCCCTATGACGAATTCGCCAAGGGCGTGAAGATCGCCGTCGACGAGGCCGGGCTAAACAAGGACATCAAGATCTATTCGGCCGACATCTCGACCTCGGACATCGCCGCGATGCGCGAGCCCGACAGCGCCTGGGCGGCAACCGCCGCCACCAACCCGGCCGTCGTCGGCCAGGTCTCGGTGCGTGCCCTGGCGCAGCTTTTGGCCGGTGAAGACCCGGGCCACAACGTCATCGTGCCGCCGACGCTGATCACCCAGAAGGATCTGCTCGACAAGGACATCAAGAACATGGAGGATCTCTCGGCCAAGCTGCCGCAATTCGCCCATGCCGATGTCGCGATGCCGGCCTGGATGCCGAACCCGAACGCGAAGTAGTCTTTCACTATTGGCAAAGGAAAAGAGCGGCTCGCGGGCCGCTCTTTTTGTTGGTCCGGTGTTTAGATCTACCTCAACGCCGCCGCGATGTTGCCACCGTCCACCGTCGTCACGTCGGCGGTGGTCCGCTCGGCCAGCGCCTGATGCAGGAAGGCCTGGGCGACGTCTTCGGCCGTCACTTCCTGCCCGAGCAGGTTGCCGGACATGTAGTCCTTCTCCGACACGCCGCGCGCGCCCGAGCGGCTGGCGATCATGGCATCGGTCAGCAGCCCCGACCGGATGCGGTCGGCGTTGACGGCATTGGAGCGGATGCCATTCGCGCCGTAATCGAGGGCATATTGCCTGGATAAAAACAGCGTTGCCGCCTTGGGAATGCCATAAGCGCCGAACTTCGGCCCCGGATTGACCGCCTGCTTGGAGGTGTTGAACAACAGCACGCCGCCGGTGCCCTGTTCCAGCATGATGCGCACGGCATTCTGCGCCGCCGACTGATGGGCAAAGAAATTGAGTTCGAAGCTCTTGCGCAAGGTGGCGTCGTCGAGCTCGCCGATCCGGCCCTCCCAGGCAGCACCGGCATTGGAGACGAGAATGTCCAGGCCGCCGTAGACGGCGACCGCTTTGTCGAACGTAGCGCGCATCTGCGCCGGATCGGTGATGTCCGCGCCAATGCCGATCGAATTGTTGCCGGCCTTTTTTGCCGCCTCGGCAGCCTTTGCCGCATCGAGATCGACGACGACGGCATGGGCACCGTTGTCGGCGAACAGCTTTGCCGTGGCAGCACCGATCGCGCCGGCGCCGCCGGTGACCAGCACCACCTGGCCGGTCAGCGGCTTCGGCTTGTTGGCGGCGAGCTTGGCCTGTTCCAGCGACCAGTATTCGAGCGGGAACAGGTCGGCTTTGGAGAGCGGGCGGAATTCTCCGACGGCTTCGGCGCCGCGTACCGCCTCGATCCACATTTCGCCGACGTCAGAGGCGATCTTCGCGTCCTTGAGCGTGCGGCCGTGGCCGAACATGCCGAGGCCGGGCACCAGCGTCAGCCGCGGCATCGGGTCGAGCATGGTGCGCTTCACGTCGTCGAGCGCATCATTGGTTTCGAAATAGGCGCGATAGTCCTTGGCGAACGCCTCGACATGCTGTCGGATGACGGATTTGTAGTCGCTGACCTTGTCAGCGTCGGGCGCCGGCAGTGCCATCGGTCCGGTCTTGATGCGGATCGACAGGTCGGGTGTCGACACGCCGCGTCCGGCATAGTCGGCAATTTTCGCTGAATTGATGAAATCGACGATCGCATCCGAGGTGCGGAAATCGCTGATCATCCGATCGAAGCGGCCTTCGCCGCGTGCCACCGCCACCGCGCCGCGCAGCATCGGCGCAATCTCCGCGGGCTTCGCCAGCCTGGCCGGCAGTGCCACTTTTTCGGTGCGCGGCTTGCCGTTCCCGGCGATGAAATCCTCGGCGACGTTGACGTAATGGATCATTCGGTCGTAGGCCTGCCTGGCATCGTCGCCGAAGGTGAAAATGCCATGCTTGTCGAGGATCAGGCCCTCGACCGTCGGATCGGCGTCGAAAACATCAGCGGCCGCCTTCGCCAGATCGAAGCCCGGCATGATGTAAGGCACAAAGCCCATCTTTTCGCCGAACACCTTCCGGCTCAGCGCCTCGCTGTCCTCCTGGTCGACGATGGCGAGGATTGCGGTCGAATGCGTGTGGTCGACGAATTTGTGCGGCAGGAAGGCGTGCAGCAGCGTCTCGACCGACGGATTGGGCGAGGACGGATCGATGAGGTTCGCCCGCTGCAGCGCGACCATGTCCTCGTCGGAGAGCTTCTTCAGCGACCGCGCCTTCAACAGCGCGCCGAGCTTGACCGCCGGCAGGCCCTGCGGTTCGATGACGCCCATGTCCCAGCCGCTGCCCTTGACGCAGAGCACGTCCCATTCGTCGCCGACAAGATCGGTGGCCTTGGTCTTGCACGAGGTGTTGCCGCCGCCATGCAGGACGAGCCGCGGCTCGCCGCCCAGCAGCCTGGTCGTGTAGACGCGCAGCGCCAGGTCGCGGGCCACACCCTTCTTTGCATAGTCGGCGACCAGCTTCTCCGCCTCGCCGTCATTCCACAGGTTCTTCATGTCAGCTTCGTCCGATTTCTCTTTGTTGTGAACAGGAATGCCGCGACGCTTTGATGACAATGCACCGGCGGCTGGAATTAACTATCAGGCGACCTTCTCTGCTGCCGCTCCGGCATTGTCGAGCAGCCGTCGCGCCATGCGCGCGCCGACGACGAGATGGGTGCAGAGCCCGCCGGCGATCGCCGCGACGAGCGGTTCGAATTTGCTCTCTTCCTGCACTACCACAAGGCGCTTTTCGATCTGGCGCAGCGATGACAGCTCTGCCGAAATCAGCCGGCGGTTGTAGCTGCAGTCGAGCGCCTGGCCCTGGGCGTCGATGATCTGTCCGGCAATGACGCCGGCCGCACCCACTTTGCGCAATACAGCCATTTCGCTTGGCGTCAGCGCGCCGCATTTGACCAGGTGGCTGTCGGTGTCCACCGAGCCGACCGAATACAGCGCCAGGTCGCATTCGCCGATGCCCGACAACTGCTCGCGGATCACCGGCTCGGCGCGCAGGCCGCGTGCCAATTCTTCCGTCGTCAGCACCAGCGGCGCGTAAAAATTCAGCCCCTTGGCATTGAGCCGGCGTGCGATTTCCATCGTACATTGGTCCGGCCGGTACGAATAGGGGGCGCCCAGATTGCCGCAGAGCTGCACCACGGTGACGTCCTGCAGATCGGCATAGGACATGATGTCGGCGATGGTGTAGATCGTCCGCCCCCAGGCGACGCCGATGCGGTCGCCCTTCCTGACCAGTTCGAGAAAGACGCTTGCGGCCAGCACGGCAATGTCGGTCGAGGGGTCGGCGACATAGCCGTTTTCCGGCGCGATCCAGACCGCGTCGAGCTTCAGCGCGTCTTCCAGCTTGCGCGCCAGCACGTCGTCGGTGAAAAGCTGGGTCGAGGTCGAGATGTTGACGATGCCGGTCTCGCGCGCCTTGCGCAGATACATCGCCACCGAGGCACGGGAAATCTTGAGCTGGCTGGCCACCTGGTCCTGGCGCAGGCCGTGTGCGTAGTAAAGCCAGGCGGCCTTGTGGATAAGCTGTTCTGCCGGTCGGATCGCCATGCCATCTCCTCGCTGACATTATTCACAGCTCTCGACAAAAGTCAAATTGAGTGAGGAGGCATGATATGGCATGGGAGCATTGCCGATGTCAGTAATTGCACATTTATTGTTATTGCGGTACCATTTTATCAGACAGGAGATCCGAGAATGAACGTATCGTTGGGAGAGCGATGGGAAACCTTCGTGTCCAATATTGTCAAACGCGGCCGCTACGGCTCTGCCAGCGAAGTCGTGCGAGAGGGCCTACGCCTGGTCGAAGAACGCGAGGAAAGGTTGAAGGCGCTGCGTGCCATGGTGGACAAGTCGTTTGCTGAAGGCGGCGAGGCCACTGAGCAGGATATTGACGCGGCCTTGGAAGGCAAGGCCAAGCAACTCGCAAGGGAAGGCTTTTAGGGGTGCCACGGCTGCGCATGCTGCCGTCAGCACAGACAGATTTGGTCAATATCCTTGAATACATCACCAGCCAAAGCGGCAAGCCTGTTGATCGGCCGGCGCTTTGTGGATGCGTTGCGCCAGAAATGCCGCGATCTGGCGAGCTTGCCCGCGACGATCGGTCGTGCTCGTCCCGAACTCCGGCCGGCCGTCCGAAGTTTCGCTTTCAGGGGGTATGTTATTTTCTTCCGTTACAATAGCGATTTCTTCGAGGTGGCGAACATTGTGGAAGGGCATCGGGACATCGATGCTTTGTGGCCAGAGGGTGAAGGCGAGTAGGGTTCCCAGGTAAATAGGCGAAGCCGCATACCACTGAGGTGGCTTCGATGAGATATTCACCAACAGCGGGCGCTTGCATCGCGAAAGACGGTTGCGACAGACTGGCGATGCACAAATCCTACACCGTGTTCAAAGCCAGGTGGTAAGAAGGCCTAATAACTCATTTGGGGAGGACGGGATGGGCAATTCCTACGAACAGGACCTCGATCGAAACCCGGCCAACCATCAGCCGCTGACGCCGCTGACCTATTTTGAGCGGGCGGCAAAAACCTTTCCCGACCAGACCGCCATCATCCATGGCCGCCAGCGTACGACCTATCGCGATTTCTGGAAGCGCTCGCTGAGGCTTGCCTCGGCGCTGGCGAAGCGCGGTATCGGCAAGGGCGACACCGTCACCGTCATGCTGTCCAACACACCGCCGATGCTGGAAGCGCATTTCGGCGTGCCGATGACCAAGGCGGTGCTGCACTCGCTCAACACCCGCCTCGACGCCGCCGTCATTGCCTTCCAGCTCGATCACGCCGAAAGCAAGGTGCTGATCGTCGACCGCGAATTCGCCGGCGTGGTTCGGCAAGCGCTGACGCTGGCCAAGGTCAGGCCGCTGTTGATCGATTACGACGATCCCGACTATGCCGCCGATGCGCCCTATCCCAAGGGGGAGCGGATCGGCACGCTGGACTATGAGGCGTTTGTTGCCGACGGCGACGAGGATTTCGCCTGGTCGATGCCGGACGATGAATGGGATGCTATCTCGCTCAACTACACCTCCGGCACGACAGGCAATCCGAAGGGCGTCGTCTGTCACCATCGCGGTGCGGCACTCATGGCCTATGCCAACACCATCCATGCCGGGATGAGCAAGCACCCGGTCTATCTGTGGACGTTGCCGATGTTCCACTGCAACGGCTGGTGCTTTCCCTGGACGCTTGCCGTGCAGGCCGGCACGCATGTCTGCCTGCGTTGGGTGCGGCCGAAGCCGATCTACGACGCCATAGCCGATCACGGCGTCACCCATGTGTGCGGTGCACCGATCGTCATGTCGGTACTGATCAACGCCAGGGACGAGGACAAGCGGCAATTCCCGCAGACCGTCACCTTCAATACCGCCGCGGCGCCACCGCCCGAGGCGGTGCTGTCGGGCATGGCCGATGCGGGCTTTGCCGTCACCCATCTCTACGGCCTGACCGAAACCTATGGCCCGGCCGTCGTCAACGAATGGCATGGCGAGTGGGACCGGCTGGAGAAAGGGGCAAGGGCGGCGAAGAAGGCCAGGCAAGGCGTGCGCTATGCCGCGCTCGAAGGCCTGACGGTGATGGACCCGCAGACGATGCAAGAGACGCCGGCCGACGGTGAGACGATCGGCGAGGTGATGTTCCGCGGCAATATCGTCATGAAGGGCTATCTGAAAAACCGCAAGGCGAGCGACGAGGCCTTCGCCGGCGGCTGGTTCCATTCGGGCGACCTCGGCGTCATGCATCCGGACGGCTACATCCAGCTCAAGGACCGTTCCAAGGACATCATCATCTCCGGCGGCGAGAACATCTCCTCGATCGAGGTCGAGGAGGCGCTCTACAAGCATCCCGCCGTCGGCTCCTGCGGCGTTGTCGCCCGATCCGACGACAAATGGGGCGAGGTGCCGGTCGCCTATGTCGAGCTGAAGCCGGGCAAGGCGGCGACCGAGGCGGAGGTAATCGAGCACTGCCGCGCGCTGCTCGCCCGCTTCAAGGTGCCGAAAGCGGTGATCTTCGCGGAAATCCCGAAGACCTCGACGGGCAAGATCCAGAAGTTCCGGCTGCGGGAGATGGCAAAGCAGCCTTAGCGCCTGATCCGAAAACGGAACCGATTTCGGAAAGCATCTTTTCAAGATTCTTCGCGAAAAAAGACGGGCGGCTTGCAGGCGCGCCCGGCGGAAACCACATGCGTTTCATGGGCCAACTCCGTCCAGAGATGTCACCATCTGTCATCAGGGGCACCGGCTGGCGAAAATCGCGCCTTGACAGGTGATGGTTTTCAATTTACGAGTGACGAAATTCTAAATTCGTCATTCGTAAATTGGCCAACGAGATGCTTGAAACCCTAGACACCACCGCCGATTCTGCCCGCCAGGAAAATGTCACGCGCATCCTGGATTGCGCGGAGCGACTGTTCCGCCACTACGGCTACGGCAAGACCAACGTCGCCGACATAGCGCGCGAACTCGGCATGTCGACTGCCAACATCTATCGCTTCTTCGCCTCCAAGGTCGAAATCCACCAAGCAGTTTGCGGCCGTATGCTCGAGACCTGCTATCGGTTGACCTACGAAGCCTGCCATGGCCCCGGCACGGCCAGCGAAAAACTCCGCCGCTATGTGCATACGCACTATCAGTGGACGCTCGAGACCATGATCGACCAGGAGAAGGTGCACGAGATGGTCATCGTCGCCATCGAGCGCGACTGGCACGTCATCGAAAAGCACATCGACAGCATCCATGAACTGGTCGCGGAAGTGATCCGCGAGGGCATCGCCACCGGCGAGTTCATCGATCAGGATCCGGTGATCGCTTCCCGGTGCTTCGGCGCCGCCATCATCAGCCTCTGCCATCCGCAGATGATGGCCCAGTGCCTCGCCAAGAAGAACCGGGCGACGCCGGACGAGCTGACAGAGTTTGCCATCAGAGGCTTGAAGAAATGACCGTTGCCGCCCGTCGGGCGGCGATTCCGAGAATTCATCCCCATAGTTCGGGAGTACGAAAAGTGTCTTTGTCCAAGTCCATCACCTACAGGCGACCGGCCGCCGGCCTGGCACTGATTATCGTTGCCGCTCTCGGCCTCGCCGGCTGCTCGCAGGAGAAAGCCGAGGTCACCGAGATCATCCGCCCGGTCAAGGTGGTCGAGATCGCCAAGGCGAGCGATACCCGGCAGCTTTCCTATTCCGGATCGGTGCGTGCCCGCACCGAGATGAATCTCGGCTTTCGCATCAACGGCAAGATCACCGAGCGCCTTGTCGACATCGGTGACCGCGTCAAGCCCGGCGACGTTCTCGCCCGCATAGATCCCACCGACTACGAGCTTTCGGTGAGAAGCGCTCAGGCCAGCCTCGATGCCGCCGACCGTCAGGTCGAGACAGTCGAGCTGACGCGCAAGCGCGCCGAACAGCTCTACGCCAAGAATTTCGCGCCGAAGTCGCAGCTCGAGCAGGCGACGCTCGCCTATAACCAGGCGGTCGCCACGCGCGATTCCGCCCGCTCGCAGCTTGCCCAGGCCCAGAACCAGGTCCGCTATACCGATCTCAAGGCGGACAAGAACGGCATCGTCACTGCCGTTGCCGCCGATGTCGGCCAGGTGGTCGGCTCCGGCACGCCGGTGGTGACCGTTGCCATCGACGGCGAGAAGGAAGTCCTGATCGCCGTTCCGGAAACCGATATCGCCGAATTCAAGCCGGGCAAGACCGTCAAGGCGGGCTTCTGGTCCGATGAGGCGCTGACGCTCGACGGCAAGGTCCGCGAAGTCGCTGGCAGCGCCGATCCGCAATCGCGCACTTTTGCCGTTCGCGTCAGCCTGCCCAACGATCCGCGCGTGCTGCTGGGCATGACCGCCTCCATCGAAGCCGCGGCGGACAACCGGCAGCAGCTGGTGTCGATCCCGCTGGCCGCGTTGGCGCAAAAGGACAGCCAATCGATCGTCTGGACAGTCGACCGCAATGGCGGGACCGTCCATGCGCATCCGGTCAAGGTCGCCGCCTTCACCCCCGACGGGGTCAGTGTCGCCGACGGGCTGAAGCCGGGCGACGTGGTCGTCGCCGCCGGCACGCAGTTCATGACCGAGAATCTGAAAGTCAAGCTGACCGGTGATGCAGCGCAACAGTCGGCATCGGCCGACGACGCTGCAAGGCGCTTGCGCTGACGGCCAGGCAATTCACGGTTTCCGGGCGGCAGGCGCCCGATTGTCGAGATCTCAGGTCGATGTAACCCCCACGTCGATCCTCGCGTCCCACCGCGATGTAGATCTCTCGACTCGGAAAGCCCCGCCGCCCGGAAGCCCACATCGGAAGTTCCTTGGGCATGCGAAAGCGCGTGCTCTCTTGATCAAATTGAAACGGACTGACGCCGATGACCATCGACACCAATGAAAAGCGGTCTTTCAATCTTTCGCGCTGGGCAATCGGCCATCCGAGCATTGCCCGCTTCCTGTTCGGGCTGATCATCGTCGCCGGTGCGCTCGGCCTGATGCGCATGGGCCAGAAGGAAGACCCCGATTTCACCTTCCGCGTCATGGTCGTCCAGGCGATCTGGCCAGGCTCCTCGATCAAGGAGATGGAGGACCAGGTCGTCAACAAGATCGAGCGCAAGCTGCAGGAAACGCCGCATCTCGATTTCGTTCGCTCCTACACCCGCGCCGGCAGCGCCATCATCACCTTGCAGGTCAAGGGCGATACCAATCCCGCACAGGTCGCCGATGCTTTCTATCAGGTGCGCAAGAAGGTCGGCGATATCGCCAATGAGCTGCCTCAGGGGCTGCTCGGGCCCTACTTCAACGATGAATTCGGCGACACGTTCATTACCCTGCATTCGATCAGCGGCGACGGCTACAGCTATCCCGAGCTGAAGAAATTCGCCATCCAGGCGCGTGACATGCTGCTGACGACGCCTGGCGTCGAGAAGGCCGTGATCATCGGCGACCAGCCGGAAAAACTCTACATCGACGTTTCATCCAAGGCGCTTGCCGAACGCGGCCTGACGTTGACCGACCTGCAGAATGCGATCCGAGGCCAGAACAACGTCGACCCGGCAGGTTCGGTCGACACCGGCCAGCGTTCGGTGCGCATTTCGGTCGAGGGCGATGTCACCAGGGCGGCCGACATCCGCGAGCTTCGCCTGCGCGCCGGCAACCAGGTGACGCGCCTCGGCGACATCGCCACCGTGACCTCCGGCCTCGAGGATCCGTACCAGCGCAAATACCGTTTCAACGGTCACGACAGCGTCCAGCTCGGCGTCGTCATGGCCAAGGGCTTCAACGTCACCGACGTCGGCAAGGACGTCGAAGCAACCTACAAGCGCTTCGAAGAGGCGCTGCCCTATGGCGTTTCGGTCAATCAGATTTCCGACCAGCCGCACGTTGTGAAAGAGGCGGTGAGCGAGTTCATGGAAGCGCTCGGCGAAGCGCTGCTGATCGTGCTTTTCGTCTCGTTCCTGTCGATCGGCTGGCGTTCTGGCCTGGTGATCGCGATCGTCATTCCGCTGGTCCTGGCGGCTACATTTGCCATCATGTACGAGCTCGGTATCGACCTGCAGCGCATTTCGCTCGGTGCGCTGATCATCGCCCTTGGCCTCTTGGTCGACGACGCGATGATTGTCGTCGAAATGATGGAGCGAAAGCTCGAGGAAGGATTGGTCAAGGTCGAGGCGGCGAGCTTCGCCTACTCCTCGACCGCCTTCCCGATGCTGACCGGCACGCTGATCACCACAGCCGGCTTCATCCCCGTCGGGTTCGCTGCCTCGACCGCCGGCGAATATGTGCGCACCCTGTTTTACGTCGTCGGCATCGCGCTGATCGTGTCCTGGTTCGCGGCGGTCTATTTCACGCCATGGCTCGGCCACATGATCCTGAAGCAGCGCAAGCACGCCGGCAACCATCACGATGTCTTCGACACGAACTTCTACCGCCGTCTTCGCTCGACCGTTGCATGGGCGGTGCGCCATCGCATCATCGTCCTGGTGATGACGCTGATGACGTTTGCCACCAGCCTGTGGGCGTTCCAGTTCATCCCGCAGAATTTCTTCCCGCAATCGTCGCGTCCGGAAATCCTCGTCGATCTCTGGCTGCCGGAAGGCACCAGCATCAAGGAGGTCGAGACGCAGGCCAAGGCGCTCGAAGCCAGGATGATGGACGACAAGGACAAGCGCTTCATCGCCACCTATATCGGCGAAGGCGCGCCGCGCTTCTTCCTGCCGCTCGACCAACAGCTTCGCAATCCGAACTTCGCCCAGCTTCTGGTGATGGCCAATGACGAACCGGCCCGCGAGCGGCTGATCGTCAAGCTGCGCACCATCCTGGCCGAGGATTTCCCATCGATCCGCGCCAAGGTCGATCGCCTGTTCCTCGGTCCGCCGACCGGCTGGCCGGTGCAGATGCGCGTCATGGGTCCGGATCGCCAGGAGGTGCGCCGCATCGCCGACGAGGTGAAGGCGAAGTTCCAGGCAAATCCGCTGCTCGGCGCCATCCACGACGACTGGCTGGAGCCGGTCCCGGCGATGAAGCTGGTGATCGACCAGGATCGCGCCCGTGCGCTCGGCGTCACCTCGCAGCGCATCCGCCAGATGCTGCAGGCAAGCATGTCGGGAGCACCGCTCGATGACTTCCGCGACGGCGAGGAGACGGTTTCGATCGTCGCCCGCGAACCGGAGGCAAGCCGTCACCTGCTGTCGGCGGTCGACTCCGTCTATATCCCGACCGATTTCGGTGGCTCCGTGCCGCTGTCGCAGGTCGCCAAGATCGTCCCGGTGCTGGAGCAAGGCGTTGAATGGCGGCGCGACCGCTTGCCGACCATCAGCGTACGCGCCACGCTTCCGGACGGCGTGCAGCCGAACGATGTCGCCATGAAGATGTACAGCGACATGCAGGGCCTGCGCGCCGGCCTCGCCCCCGGCTACAAGATCGAGATCCAGGGCGGCGCCGAGGATGCGGCCGAAAGCCAGGCCTCGATCGCGGCGAAAGCGCCGATCATGCTGGCCGTCATCGTCGTGCTGCTGATGATCCAGCTGCAGCACTTCGGCAAGGCGATGCTGGTGCTGGCGACCGGTCCGCTCGGCATCATTGGCGCGGCGGCGGCACTTTTGATCAGCGGCGCGCCGTTCGGCTTCGTCGCCATCCTCGGCGTCATCGCCCTGCTCGGCATCATCATGCGCAACTCGATCATCCTGGTCGACCAGATCGACCAGGACATCGCCGCCGGCGTGGAGCGCTCCGAGGCCATCATCGGCTCGGCGGTCCGCCGGTTCCGGCCGATCGTGCTGACGGCGTTGACCGCGGTGCTGGCGCTGATCCCGATCTCGCGCGGCGTCTTCTGGGGGCCGCTCGCCTATGCCATGATGGGCGGCATTCTCGTCGCCACGGTGCTGACCATCCTTGTCCTGCCGGCAGCCTATGCGCTGTTCTTCGGCAGGGAGCCCAAGAAGGTGGTGGAGCAGGCGGCCGAGACGGAAGAAAAGAACGAAAGGCCGCAACTGGCCCTGGCGGCCGAATAGCGGTCGAGGCAATCGCGCAGGTTGGCGCCGCCCCTCATCTGCCTGCCGGCATCTTCTCCCCGTATAGTGACGGGGAGAAGGACGCCTCGCCAGGATTTCGCCAATGTCCAGCGCTGCAAAAGGGCACTGAGGTTGCGGCCAGCCCCTTCTCCCCGTCTCTATACGGGGAGAAGTGCCCGGCAGGGCGATGAGGGGCGGCGCCGAGATCGACAATTGGTCTGAAGCGATTCCACTTGGCGTGATACCGATCACGCCTCTTGGCGATACCAACAAATTCGTTACAGATCACCCAACAGAGACTAGCGTGCTTGGTTGGAGGACCGTCATGACCATGGCTCAGACAAAGGCACCGCTGCGGCTGCCGATCGACGGGCGCCATCGCCAGATGTTCGTCGGCGGTGGCTGGGTCGATGCCCGCTCCGGCCGGACCATGGAGAGCCGCAACCCCGCCACCGGCGCGGTCATCGCCACGGTGCCGCGCGGCGACCGCCAGGACGTCGACTTGGCGGTGACTGCTGCCCGCAATGCGTTCGAGGGCCCGTGGAGCCGGTTCAAGCCTTATGAGCGGCAGGTGCTGCTGCTGAGGATCGCCGACCTCTTCGAAAAGCACTGGGAAGAGATCAGCCTCTCCGACACCACCGACATGGGTATGCCGATCGTGCGCACCCGCGCCAATCGCAACCGCGTCATCGGCATGCTGCGCTATTATGCAGGCATGGCGACGGCGCTGCACGGCGAGACGATCGAAAACTCGCTGCCCGGCGAAATCGTCTCCTTCACCCGCAAGGAGCCGGTCGGCGTCGTCGGCGCCATCATCCCGTGGAACGCACCGACGGCAGCGTCGATCTGGAAGATCGGCCCGGCGCTGGCGACCGGCTGCACCATCGTGCTGAAACCGTCGGAAGAGGCGCCGCTGACGCCACTTTTGATCGCCGACATCATGAACGAGGCCGGCGTGCCGGACGGCGTCGTCAACATTGTCACCGGCACCGGCGCGGAGGCGGGCGCGGCACTCGCCGAGCATATGGGCGTCGACAAGATCGTCTTCACCGGCTCGACGGCAACCGGCCAGTCGATCGTGCGGGCCTCGGCCGGCAATCTCAAGCGCGTCTCGCTGGAGCTCGGCGGCAAATCGCCGGTCATCGTCTGCGCCGATGCCGATCTCGACAAAGCGGTGCCGGTGGCGGCGATGTCGGTGTTTGCCAATTCCGGCCAGATCTGCATTGCCGGTTCGCGCCTGTTTGTCGAACGCGCCGTCCATGACGAGTTCGTCGAGCGGCTGGCGGCATATGCCAAGGGTCTCAGGGTCGGCGACGGCATCGACCCGGCGACCGAGATCGGTCCGCTGGTCTCCGAAAAGCAGCTGCAGCGGGTCACTGGTTACCTCGAAGCCGGCACCGCGGAAGGGGCGAAACTCGTCACCGGAGGCACCCGGCTTGTGGAAGGCGCGCTTGCCGCCGGCAATTTCGTCGCTCCGACTGTCTTTGCCGACGTCTCGGACGAGATGAAGATCGCCCGCGAGGAGATCTTCGGGCCGGTGATTTCAGCCTTGCCGTTCGACACCCTGGACGAGGCGGTCGAGCGGGCCAACAACACGCCCTACGGCCTGGCTGCAGGGGTCTTCACCCAAAATCTCGCCACCGCCCACCAGCTGTCGCGCAAGATCCGCGCCGGCTCGGTCTGGATCAACACCTATCACGCCATCGATCCGGCCGTGCCGTTCGGCGGCTACAAGATGAGCGGTTACGGCCGCGAGGGCGGCGCCGAGCACCTCGACGAGTATCTCAACACCAAGGGCGTGTTCATCAAGATCGACTGAGCCTTGCGCCAAACAGGGTCAGAAACGAAAAACCCGCCCTGGAGGGGCGGGTCTTTTGGAGCCAGTTAGCACCATAACCAAATTAGTAGCATAGCTGCCGGCACAAAGCAAGAACAAAATAGGGCTATGCCTCAAATAATCGACGTGCCGGGCGTCTCGATGTTCCGGCAGGGGATCGGGCGCATGGCGCACCCGATCCCTCAAGGCAAGCCTCAGATGACGAACAGCCAGTTGGCGAGCAGCATCACCGCGACGCCGGCGACCAGCGTCAGATAGGGCAGCATGCCTGCCTTTCGCACCGTAAGGTCGGACGAGCTCATGCCGAGATCGGCCAGCATATGGTCGGGGAACTTGCCCTTGTCCTGGATGTAATGCCGGAAGCAGAACACCGGGATGATCAAGGCTGCAGTGATCAGCCCGGCCCACAATGCCATCGGGTTCCAGACCTTGGCGCCGGCGCCCATGAAGACCGCGTTGACATAGGCAAAGATAGCGCCGAGGCCGAGCAGCCAGCTCGGTGCCCTCCATGGCCGCGCGATGTGGCCATTGTCGATGCGATGGATCCAGCCGGCATTGAGGTTGAGGAAGTTGAAGATGATGTAGCCGCAATTCGACACGGCGAGGATGAAGAAGAAGCTCGTCGCGTCGGCCGAGGCGATGGCCAGCACGATCAGGTTGAAGACCAGGTCGGTCCACATCGCCCGCGTCGGCGCGCCGTGCTCGTTGACGTGGCTGAGATAGCGCGGCAGCCAGCCGTCGACCGAACCCTGGTAGAGCGTGCGCGAAGAGCCGGCCATCGCCGTCATGATGCAGAGCACCAGCGCCAGTATCATCAGCATGACCAGCAGGCTGTGGATCAGCTGTCCGCCGCCGACCATGCCGGCCAGCGCATCGGCAACGCCGGAGCCGTCGACGATCGGCGTCGCCAGCATGCCGTTCAAGCCGAGCACGCCCTGGAAGGTGAACGGCACCAGGATGAACAGCAGCATGCAAAGCAGGCCGGAGTAGAAGATCGCCTTGAAGGTATCGGTGCCCGGGTTCTTGAATTCGGAGGTGTAGCAGACGGCGGTCTCGAAACCGTAAGTCGACCATGCCGCGATGAACATGCCGCCGAGCACCAGCGTCCAGCCGGCGATGTTCCACGCACCGGGCTCCGGCGCATAGGCTGCCGCAAGCGGCACCAGCGGCGAGAAGTTTGTCCAGTTGATCTGGCCGGTGACGATCGGCACCACGCCGACGATCAGCATCGGGATGATAACCAGCAGGCCGATATATTTCTGCACATTGGCCGTGCCCAGGATGCCGCGATGCTGGATCGAAAAGATGATCAGCATCAGCACCGCACCGATGAAGAAGGTGGCGTTGAAGGTGAAGGAAACCGGGCCAAGCGTGTGGCCGTAGAGCGTCCAGCTGCGGATCGCCGGCGTCGCCGCCGCGGTGACTGCGGTGATGGCGTCGGCGGCGCTGGTTCCGGCATGGGCCGCGATATAGGCGGCGACTTCCGGCGAGGTGTCGGTGAACAGCGGCACCGGCGCCAGTGCGTTGAGCATATAGGCCGCCGCGATCGAGCAGCCGAGCGACAGCACCGGCGACCAGGCGAACCAGTTGCACCAGACCGAAAGCGGCGCGATGAACTTGGAATACCGCAACCATGCGGTGGCGCCGTAGACCGAGGCGCCGCCGGATTTGTTCGGGAACAGCCCGGCGATCTCCGCATAGGTGAAGGACTGCAGGAAGCCCATGATCATGGATGCGGTCCAGATCATGAAGGCCAGCGTTCCGGTGGTGCCGGCAATGCCGCCGATCGAAAACAGGACAAGGGCCGGAACGCCGCTTGCCACCCAGAAGGCGCCGCGCCAATCAATGTTCCGGTGCAGCTGCCCTTCGGCAGGCGGCACCAGGGTGGTGACTATCGTGCTCATTTACGTGGATTCCCCATTTTTGATGTTCCCCATCGGCAACAGCCGCAATCTCGCGAGGCGTCATCGACGCTCACGTTGACCGGCCCAGGCGTTTTCCGCTCAGTAGTATTTTATTCTTAGCAGTGAAGATTGACCCAACGCGCTTTCACGTCAAGCGCTTTGTGACGCTGTGCACATTGCTGTGAAGCACGTGAGCTTTCACGACTGATGGCAGCGCAAGTGGGCATTGCTTGGAGGCTGCCGCCGAAAGTCGGCGCCGCCCCTCATCGCCCTGCCGGGCACTTCTCCCCGTATAGTGACGGGGAGAAGGGGCTGGCCGCGGTGTCGACGCCATCTCTTCAACGCTGGTGATTGGCGAAACCGTCGATGAGCGCCCCTCTCCCCGTCACTGTACGGGGAGAGGATGCCGGCAGGCAGGTGAGGGGCGGTGCCAACGCCTGGAAGGGGCAGCGTCGATCAGGAGCGCGGCCTGGTCTTTTGCGGGTCGTAATGGGCAAAGGCGACGACGCGCGCCGGCAGCCGCTTGCTGTGGCCGTCGAGCTTGCCGATCTCGACCTCTGTGCCGATCGCCGAATGCGCGACGTCGAGCCTGGCCAGCGCGATGGTCTTGTTCAGCACCGGCGAGCGCATGCCGGAGGTGACGACGCCGACCTGGGCGCGGCCGACATGCACACAATCGCCGTGGTCGACCGCGACATTGGCGTCGATGTCGAGGCCGACCAGCTTTCTCTGCGGGTTTTCCTTGCGCCGGATCAGCGCCTCGCGGCCGATGAAATCGTCGATCTTGGTCTTCAGCGGCACGGTAAAGCCGATGCCGGCCTCGAACGGGTCGGTCTGGTCGGAGAACTCGTAGCCGGCAAAGATCAGCCCGGCCTCGATGCGCACCATGTCGAGCGCCTGCAGCCCCATCGGCTTCAGGCCGTGCGGCTGGCCGGCCTGCCAGATCGCGTCGAACACCTTTTCGGCGTCGCGCGGATGGCACCAGATCTCGTAGCCGAGCTCGCCGGTGTAACCGGTGCGCGAAACCACGACCGGAATGCCGTTGCCGCCGCCGATGCGGGCGACCGCGAAACGGAACCATTCAAGCTCGTCGATCGACGGCTGCAGCGGCGAGGTCCAGATGATCTGCCGCAGGATGTCGCGGCTTTTCGGTCCCTGCACGGCGACGTTGTGCATCTGGTCGGTCGACGAGCGCACCAGCACGGTGAGGCCGAGTTTTTGCGCCGTTTCCCGCAGCCATTCGCCGGATAGATCGTCGCCGCCAACCCAGCGGAAATTATCCTTGCCAAGCCGAAGCAGCGTGCCGTCGTCTATCATGCCGCCATGCTCGTAGCACATGGCGGAATAGACGACTTGGCCGACGCCGAGCTTCTTGATGTCGCGGGTCAGCGTGTATTGCAGCAGCGCCTCGGAGTCCGGCCCGGTGACCTCGAACTTGCGCAGCGGCGACAGGTCCATGATCACGGCGTCCTGCCGGCAGGCCCAGTATTCGTCGATCGGCCCTTGCCTGGCGAAGGAATTGGCCAGCCAATAGCCCTTGTACTCGACGAAGTTGCGGGTGTGCTTGGCAAAGCTCGAATGAAAGGCGGTCTCGCGGGTCATTTTCGGTTCCGAATCGGGCGTCATGCGTCTGGCGATCGCTCGCGAGAATTTGTGCTGGCCGGAATATGTTCGCACATGGATGTCGGTCAGGTTCCAGCCATTGGCCGGCGTCGTATCGTCGGGGCAGGCGGACGAGACGCAGACGATGTCGGTCAAGGCGCGCAGCAGCACATAGTCGCCCGGCCGCGACCACGGCTCGTCGGAAACCACGACGCCATGCGCGTCGATCGCCGTGTTGAAGAAGAAGTTGATCGCCATCCAGCCGGCGCGGGGCGTCACACCCTTGTCGGCTAGCGCCCGGTTGAAATTCTCCGAGCAGTTGGGATGGCCGGGGTAGCCGATGTCGTCGTAATATTTGGCGGCGCAGGCGAGCGCGAATGCATCGTGCCGGCCGCAAGTGTCCTGGATAACCTCGACCAGCGGCTCCATGTCCTGGTCATAATATTTCGAATGCAGGCCGGGCATTGGATAGCTCGAACCCATCAGCGTGCGCGTCGTCGTCACGTCGAGCGGATGATCGCGTCCCTTGTCCAACTTGCGCGCCGAAAAGCACTGGAAATCTGTACATTGGCGCCCGTCGACATCGATGATCTGCAGATAGTCGCCGGCTTTGACGAAATAGGCCTCCGCCGTCGCCGAATGGACGCGCAGGTCGAGCACGGGATCGGCCAGCGGGTCGGCAAGCCTGGATTTCGCCGCCGGGCGGATGGTGGCGCGCCGTACGATGACGCTGAGCGGCGTCGCGGTATCGTGGCCGTCGACCAGCATCGGCCCGCCCGGGGCGGCTATGAGCATCGACCCGTCGCGGGCGACGGTAAAAGCCTGTTCGGTACCGGCAGGGGTGGCGCCGCCGAAGACGCGAACCGCCTTTGCCTGGTCGAGCCGCACCTGGCGTCGCTCGAGCCCCCGGCGCAAGGAAGCGAGGCTGTCGTCGCCCTCGGCCAGCAGCGCCTTGATGCCGGCGGCATTGCTGTTCGATTTTTCGCCGAGAATACCGGGATCGGTTACGCCGCTGCTGTCCCATACCAGCAGTTCGCAGGCCTGCCCGCCTTCGACATTGCGCACGCTGATCATATCCCCGGCCTCGATCTCGATCAGCACCGCGCCATTGCCCTGAACCGAATGGCGCTCCATCCCGGCCGGCAGCGCGATTTGGCCTGGCCGCAAGATCAGGCTCGGCCGCGGCGGTCCGGCGGCGATTACGGGGTAGGGCGACTGGCTCATCTCAACCCTGTGGTCCGAGAAACAAGTTTGCCTGTGTGTGAAATTATTTTAGCGGGAAGAATAGGGCAGAAGAGCCGGAGTTGGCAAGGTGAAGGTGGGGCAGCTCGGCCTTACCTTTCCGACGTCGGCCCTGCCCCTCATTGCCCTGCCGGGCATTTCTCCCCGTATAGTGACGGGGAGAAAGATCCTGTCACCAACGATTTCGCCAATTATCGGCGTTGCAGGAAAGGCGCAGCCGTCGCGGCAAGCCCCTTCTCCCCGTCACTATACGGGGAGAAGATGCCGGCAGGCAGATGAGGGGCGGCGCCGACGCAGATAGTTTACCCCAACTCCTCGGAATGCCCGATGTCGACGCCATATTCCGCGGCGGCATCGAGCATCGTGTGCCACAGGCTTTCGGCAAACGTCGCGAACACCAGAAGGTTGAACACCGCCCGTCCGTCCGGCCGGTCATTGCCGCGCCAGGAATTGATGCTGGTATGGTCGATCGATGTCGCGGCAGCGGTGCCGGCCGGGAACGCCGCGGGGTGCAGGTCCAGCGACGACAGTTTGGCCAGCATCGCGCGTGCCTTTTCTCCCGAAACGCCGATCAGCACGCGGGCATGCGACTGGTCGGACAACGAGGCGGATTGCGCAAACGCCTGGCTCAGCGGTTCGATCGCGTGCTTGCCGCCATTGGACAGGACCAGGAACTGATCCGGTCCCGACCAGATCAGCGTAGCGTCGGGAGCTCGGACCGCCTTGGGCGTTTCCGGGGCGGCAACGCCGAAGCGGGTTTCGGCAGCCTTCGCCAGTTCCGCCGCTTTGCCGCGCCGCGCCATCACCTGGATCAGGTCGAAATTGCGGATTTCGGTGAGCGATACGCCGGCCGCCATGCCGCGCGCGCCATAGCCGCCGACAACAAGCGCTTTCTCCAGCGGACTGCGGGCAATCCAGGAAAACTCAGCCACGCTGGCGCCCTCCATCCGGATCGTAGAAGACGGGACTGGACAGCTCGACGTCGTAATCTTCGCCGCGCAGCGGGTCATGCGCATGGACGATCTCGCCGATGCGCTCGCGGCCGCGCTCGACCAGGCCAAGCCCGATCCACTGGTCGAGCACCGGCGAAAAGCAAACCGAGGTGACGTAGCCCTGGTCGTTGTCGGGACCGGGTGTCTTGTCCTTCGGGATGATATGCGCGCCGGAGCGCAGGCGGCGCGTCTTGTCCGTCGGCTTGATGCCGATGACGACCTGCCGGTCCGGCGCAATCAGCGCCTCGCGCCCGGCCATGACGCGGCCGATGAAATCCTTCTTGGTCGACATCATCTTGCCGAGACCAAGGTCGGCGACGGTCGTCGTGCCGTTCAGCTCCGGCCCGGCGACATGCCCCTTTTCGATGCGCATGACGCCGAGCGCCTCGGTACCGTACGGCGTCACGCCGAACGGCTTGCCGGCCAGCATCAAATTGCGCACCAGCGCGTCGCCATAACGCGCCGGAACCGAGATCTCGAACGCCATCTCGCCGGAGAACGAGATGCGGAACAGCCGCGCCTTAATGCCGCCGCGCAGCGCCACTTCGCGCGCGCCCATGAAGGGAAAGCCCTCGTTCGACAAGTCCTCGGCAGGATCGACGATTTCCCGAAGCAGGTCCCGCGTCTTCGGCCCGGCGATCGAGAATTGCGCCCACTGGTCGGAGACCGAGGTCAACTGCACGTCGAATTCGGGGAACAGCACCTGCCGGCAGAATTCGAGATGCTGCATCACCAGCCCGGCCTTGGCGGTTGTGGTGGTCAGGAAATAGTGGTTCTCGGCCAGCCGCGACGTGGTGCCGTCGTCATAGACGATGCCGTCCTCGCGCAGCATCAGCCCGTAGCGGGCCTTTCCGACAGCAAGATTGGAGAAGGTGTTGATGTAGACGCGGTCGAGGAAGGCGCCGGCATCCGGGCCGTGTACGTCGATCTTGCCGAGTGTCGAGACGTCGCAGAAGCCGACGCCGGAGCGCACCGCCTTGACCTCTCGGGTGACCGCTTCCAGCCAGTCCTTTTCGCCGGCGCGCGGATACCATTGCGCGCGCTTCCACAGGCCGGTGTCGACGAACACCGCGCCCTGTTCGGCTGCCCAGTGATGCGACGGCGTCAGCCTTGTCGCATGGAAGTTCTCGTCGCGATGATGGCCGGCGAAGGCGCCGATGGCGACCGGCACATAGGGCGGGCGATAGATCGTCGTGCCGGTTTCGGGGATCGATTTGCCGCTGATTGCCGCCATGATGGCGAGACCGGCGACGTTCGAGGTCTTGCCCTGGTCGGTGGCCATGCCGAGCGTCGTATAGCGCTTGAGATGCTCGACCGATTCGAAACCTTCGCGCTGCGCCAGTTCGATGTCGGACGCGGTCACGTCATGCTGGTAGTCGACGAAGGCTTTCCCTTTGCCGGCGACATGCCAGAGCGGCGTCAGCGAAAAGGCTTCTTCGTCGGCGACCGGCGGCGTGCCGGCATTGCCGCCGCGTCCGGCGCCTTGTGCTGCTGCCGATCCGGCGGCAAAGCCCTGGCGCAGGCAGTCGCCCAACCCGAAGGCGCCGTTGGCGGCGCCTGCGGCCACCATGCCGGGTGGCGCACCGTCCGGCACGAAGGCTGCGATGTCGTCCTGCCATTTCGGCCGGCGGCGGTGATAGGAGGTCAGCCCGATCGCCGGATTCCAGCCGCCCGAGACGGCAAGCCCGTCGGCTTCGACCTCCGCCCGTGCGCCGCCGGTCAGCGCCACCGCGATTTTCCGGACCCCGTCCTTGCCGCCTTCGACCCCGCTGACCGAGCCGTTGAGCACGGCAAAGCAGCCCTTGGCGGCGAGCGCGCGATGCGCGGCGGAGACGTCCGGGCGCGCATCGACGACCGCCGCGATCTGCAAGCCGGCGCCAAGCGCGGTCTCGACGGTGCGCCAGCCGTCCTCATTGTTGGTGAACAGTGCGATCCGCTTTGCCGGCGTCGCCGCGTAGCGCGCGACATAGGTCCGCATAGCCGAAGCCATCATCACGCCGGGCGTATCGTTGCCGGCAAAGACGATCGGCCGCTCGATGGCGCCGGCGGCGACGACGCAGTGCTTGGCCACGATCCGCCACAGCCGCTGGCGCACCTGGTGCTCGGGCGGCGAGGGCAGGTGGTCGTTGACCCGCTCGATGGCGCCATAGGTGCCGCCATCATAGACGCCGAACAGTGTCGTGCGGTTCATGATGCGGACATCGGGGAGCGCGGCGAGTTCCCCCAGCGTGCGCGTAATCCATTCGGCTGCCGGCTCGCCGTCGATCGTGCCGCCGTCGGCAAGCAGACGGCCGCCGAACGCAAAATCTTCCTCGCACAGGATGACGTGGGCGCCGCTGCGCCCGGCCGCCAATGCCGCCGCAAGCCCGGCCGGGCCGGAACCGGCGATCAGCACATCGCAATGCGCCCACGCCTTGTCGTAATGGTCGGGATCGGCGACGCCGGCAGCGCGTCCGAGGCCGGCGGCGCGGCGGATCGCCGGCTCGTAGACCGCTTCCCAGAATTTCGCCGGCCACATGAAGGTCTTGTAGTAGAAGCCGGCGACGAAGATCGGCGCAAACAGCTGGTTGACCGCCATCAGATCATGGCGCAGCGACGGCCAGCGGTTCTGGCTGGCCGCTTCGAGCCCGTCATAAAGTTCGGCTGTGGTCGCCTTGGTGTTCGGCTCGCGCCGCGCGCCGCTGCGCAGTTCGACCAACGCGTTGGGCTCTTCGGATCCAGCGGTCAGGATGCCACGCGGCCGATGGTATTTGAAAGAGCGGCCGACCAGCTTGACGCCATTGGCGATCAGCGCCGAGGCCAGCGTGTCGCCCTGGAATCCGGCAAAGCTCTTGCCGTCGAAGCGGAAGCCAAGCGGCGCGGCGCGGTCGATGAGACCGCCGCTCTCCAGCCGGTGTGTCTGCGCAGGGCCAACCATCAAGCGCCCACCTTGGCGGCACCAACGCCCGCCGCCGGCTCGACCGAGGAAATCTCATGCGTCAGCGTGTTGCGGGCGACCTTCAGCCAGGCCCGGCAGCCGCCGCCATGGTACCAGTATTCGCTCATCGGCCCGGCGACATTGTCGCGCAGATAGACGTAGTCGAAGACCTCGTCTTCGGTGGCGCCGGCCGCCGGACGCGCCGGCTTGGCGTCGCCCAGATAGGTGAACTCGCCGAGTTCGCGTTCGCCGCAGAAGGGACAGACAATGCGCATGCTTCTTCAGCCAGCCTTCAATGCAGGTTCGGTTGGGCGCCCTGGCCCTTTTCGTCGATCATCGCACCCCGCCGGAAGCGGTCGAGGCGGAAGCGCGCCGCCTCCTTGTGCGGCTCGTCGCGCGCCAGCAGATGGGCAAAGACCAGGCCGGAGCCGGGCGTCGCCTTGAAGCCGCCATAGCACCAGCCGGCGTTGAGATAGAGCCCGTCGACCGGCGTTTTGTCGATGATCGGCGAACCGTCCATCGACATGTCCATGATGCCGCCCCACTGACGCAGAAGCCGTATCCGGCCGATCATCGGCATCAGCGCCATGCCGCCCTCGCAAACGTCTTCCATGACAGGCAGATTGCCGCGCTGGGCGTAGGAATTGTAGCCGTCTATATCGCCGCCGAACACCAGCCCGCCCTTGTCGGACTGGCTGACGTAGAAATGGCCGGCGCCGAAGGTCATGACATTGGGGATCAGCGGCTTGATCGCTTCCGAGACGAAGGCCTGCAGCACATGGCTTTCGATCGGCAGCCGCATGCCGGCCATCGCCGCGACGCGCGACGAGGAGCCGGCGACCGCCATGCCGACCTTGGCGGCACCGATCCTGCCGCGCGACGTCTCGACGCCGGTCACCTTGCCGCTGCCGTCGCGGACAAAGCCGGTCACCTCGCAATTCTGGATGATGTCGACGCCGAGCGCGCTCGCCGCGTGCGCATAGCCCCAGACCACGGCGTCGTGGCGTGCCGTGCCGCCGCGCCGCTGCAAAAGCCCGCCCTGCACCGGAAAGCGCGCATTGTCGAAGTTCAGGAATGGCATCATCTTCCTGACCGCCGCGAGATCGAGCAGTTCGGCATCGATGCCGTTGATGCGCATGGTGTTGCCGCGCCGTGCGTAGGCGTCGCGCTGCGCGTCGGAATGGTAGAGATTGATGACGCCGCGCTGGCTGACCATGGTGTTGTAGTTGAGGTCCTGCTCCATCCGTTCCCACAGCTTCATCGACAGCTCGTAGAAGCCGGTATTGCCGGGTAGCCCGTAATTGGAGCGGATGATGGTGGTGTTGCGGCCGGCATTGCCGGAGCCGATCCAGCCCTTTTCCAGCACCGCGACATTCCTGATGCCGTATTCGCTGGCGAGGAACCATGCCGTCGCCAGGCCATGGCCGCCGCCGCCGATGATCACCACGTCGTAGTGGCTCTTCGGGCTGGCGTCGCGCCAGGTGCGCTGCCAGTTCTTGTGGCCGGAAAATGCCGCCCGGGCGAGGGAGAAGATCGAGTATTTCATGAACCTGTTTCGCGCCGGGCGTGCAACAATTCCGGATCAGATGTCGAGCGTGTGGTCGCGCTCCCACTGGGTGAAGTGGGAAGCATAGGAATTCCATTCCTGCTGCTTGAGCTTTAGATAAGCCGACGAGAATTCCTCACCCAGCGCCGCCTTGAGCGATTTGTCGTTGTCGAACTCGCGCAATGCGTCGAGCAGGTTGAGCGGCAGCTTCGGCGCGCCCTCCACCGTATGGCCGAACTGGTACATGTCGATGTCGTAGCGCCGGCCGGGATCGGCCTTCGAGCGGACGCCGTCGAGACCGGCGGCGATGATCACGGCCTGCAGCAGATACGGGTTTGCCGCGCCGTCGGGCAGGCGCAGCTCGAAGCGGCCGGGACCAGGCACGCGCACCATGTGGGTTCGGTTGTTGCCGGTCCAGGTCACCGTGTTCGGCGCCCAGGTGGCGCCAGAGATGGTGCGCGGCGCGTTGATGCGCTTGTAGGAATTGACAGTCGGGTTGGTGATCGCGGCAAGGGCGGAAGCATGTTTCATGATGCCGCCGAGGAAATTCCGGCCCTTTGCCGACAGGCCGAGCTCCATCGCATTATCGGCAAAGACATTGGTCTTGCCGTCCTTGTCCCACACCGAGATGTGGGCATGGCAGCCATTGCCGGTCAGGCCCTGGAACGGTTTCGGCATGAAGGTCGCGCGCAGGCCGTGCTTTTCGGCGACCGATTTCACCATGAATTTGAAGAAGGAATGCTTGTCGGCGGTCGCCAGCGCATCGTCGAAGGCCCAGTTCATCTCGAACTGGCCGTTGGCGTCCTCGTGGTCGTTCTGGTAGGCGCCCCAGCCGAGCGCCAGCATGTGGTCGCAGATCTCGGCGATCACGTCATAGCGGCGCATCACCGCCTGCTGGTCGTAGCAGGGCTTCGACGCCGTGTCGTATTCGTCGGAAATCGTCTTGCCGTCCGGCGAGATCAGGAAGAACTCGGCCTCGACGCCGGTCTTGATGTGCATGCCGTCGCCAGCGGCCTCCGCGATCAACCGCTTCAGCGTGTTGCGCGGCGCCTGCTCGACCGATTTGTCGTCCATGATGCAGTTGGCGGCGACCCAGGCGACTTCGGGCTTCCAAGGCAACTGGATCACCGAGGCGGGATCGGGCACCGCCAGCATGTCGGGATGCGCCGGCGTCAGGTCGAGCCAGGTGGCAAAACCGGCAAAGCCGGCACCGTCCCGCTGCATGTCGGCGATCGCCTGCGCCGGCACCAGCTTGGCACGCTGCCCACCGAACAGGTCGGTGTAGGATATCATGAAATATTTGACGCCCTTCTCCTTGGCGAAGGCGGCGAGATCGTTCCCCATTATAGTTCCTCGCTTACTGGCATTTGGTTTCTTTTAGAAGCCGTTCTTGCCCGGTATCCAGTTGGTGCCGGCCAGCGGCACGCCGGCCATGGCGGCGGCTTCGATCGTCAAGGCCACAAGATCCTCGGGCTCGAGATTGTGCAGGCTGTTCTTGCCGCAGGCGCGGGCGATTGTCTGAGCCTCAAGTGTCATCACCTTAAGATAATTCGCCAGCCGTCGTCCGGCCGCAATCGGATCGACCCGTTTCATTAGCTCGGGATCCTGCGTGGTGATGCCGGCCGGGTCGCGACCCTCATGCCAGTCGTCATAGGCGCCGGCGGTGGTGCCGAGTTCGTTGTATTCCGCTTCCCAGCGCGGGTCATTGTCGCCGAGCGCGACAAGCGCTGCCGTGCCGATCGACACCGCGTCGACGCCGAGCGCCAGCGCCTTGGCGACGTCGGCGCCGTTGCGTATGCCGCCCGAGACGATCAGCTGCACCTTGCGGTGCATACCGAGATCCTGCAGCGCCTGCACGGCCGGCCTGATGCAGGCAAGCGTCGGCTGGCCGACATTTTCGATGAACACTTCCTGGGTAGCCGCCGTGCCACCCTGCATGCCGTCGACGACGATAACATCGGCGCCCGATTTCACCGCAAGCGCGGTATCGTAATAGGGCCGCGCGCCGCCGACCTTGACGTAGATCGGCTTTTCCCAGTCTGTGATTTCGCGCAGTTCGAGGATCTTGATCTCGAGGTCGTCCGGCCCGGTCCAGTCGGGGTGGCGCGAGGCCGAGCGCTGGTCGATGCCTTTCGGCAGCGTGCGCATTTCAGCGACACGGTCGGAGATTTTCTGGCCGAGCAGCATGCCGCCGCCGCCGGGCTTGGCGCCCTGGCCGACGACAACCTCGATCGCATCGGCGCGGCGCAGATCGCGCGGGTTCATGCCGTAGCGCGACGGCAGATACTGGTAGACCAGCGTCTTCGAATGGCCGCGCTCTTCCTCGGTCATGCCGCCGTCGCCGGTGGTCGTCGAGGTGCCCGACAGCGTCGCGCCACGGCCGAGCGCCTCCTTGGCCGGGCCGGACAGCGAGCCGAAGCTCATGCCGGCGATGGTGATCGGGATTTTCAATTCGATCGGTTTTTTCGCATAGCGCGAGCCGAGGACGACGCTGGTGTCGCAGCGCTCGCGATAGCCTTCGAGCGGGTAGCGCGAAATCGAGGCGCCGAGGAACAGAAGGTCATCGAAATGCGGCAGCTTGCGCTTGGCGCCGGCGCCGCGGATGTCATAGATGCCGGTCGCCGCGGCGCGGCGGATCTCGGAAAGCGTGTAGTCGTCGAAGGTCGCGGATTTGCGCGGCGTCGTCGGCGGGTTGCGATAGGTCATTGAGCCTCAATACGCGTCGGCGTTGTCGATATTGAAATTGTAAAGCGTGCGCGCCGAGCCGTAGCGCTTGAACTCCGCCGCCTTGACGCCGGTCACGCCGGCGCGGTCGAGCAGGTTTTGCAGCAATTCGAGATGCTCGGGCCGCATCTCCTTGGCGATGCAGTCGGCGCCGAGGCTTTCGACCTTGCCGCGCACGAAAAGCCGCGCCTCATAGATGGAATCGCCGAGCGCATCGCCGGCGTCGCCCAGCACCACGAGGTTGCCGGATTGCGCCATGAAGGCCGACATGTGGCCGATATTGCCATGCACGACGATGTCGATGCCTTTCATCGAGATGCCGCAGCGAGATGACGCGTTGCCTTCGATGACCAGCAGCCCGCCCCGGCCGGTGGCGCCGGCATACTGGCTGGCGTCGCCTTTGACGATGATCTGGCCGGACATCATGTTTTCGCCGACGCCGGGTCCGGCCGAGCCATGCACGGTGATGGTGCCGCCGTCGTTCATGCCGCCGCAATAATAGCCGACGCTGCCGCGCACATCGATGGCGACCGGCTGGTCGACGCCGACGGCGACCGAATGGCTGCCTCGCGGGTGCAGTACTTCCCATGCGGTTTCGTTCGAACCGGGCGCCAGATCGTGCAGCGCCTGGTTGAGCTCGCGCAGCGACATTTCGGCCAGGTCGAAGACCCTCGACGCCTGGCCCGGCTCTCGCGCGGCCTTGGAGAGGTTGCCCGTATTTAAGGCGTTGATTGCCGGCATCAGATCAATGCTCCCAGAAATAGACGGTTGCGGGCTCGGGTTCCCAGACCTTCGCATTGTCTATGCCGGGCAGTTTGGTGAGCGCTCGATATTCCGAGCCGAAGGCGACATACTGGTCGGTTTCGGCCATTACGGCAGGCTTGCAGGCGATCGGATCGCGCACCACGCCGAAACCGTTCTTGGTGCCGACGACGAAGGTGAAGAAGCCGTCGAGGTCGCTCAGCGTACCTTCCAGCGCCTCGCCCAGGTTCTTGCCATGCGCCATTTGCGAGGAGAGATAGGCGGCAGCGACCTCGGTATCGTTCTCGGTCTCGAATGTCATGCCTTCGAGGATCAGCTCGCGCCGGACATTGTTGTGGTTGGACAGCGAGCCATTGTGCACCAGGCACTGGTCGGCGCCGGTCGAGAACGGATGCGCGCCCATCGTCGTCACCGCCGATTCGGTCGCCATGCGGGTATGGCCGATGCCGTGGGTGCCGGTCATCTCGCGGACACCGAAACGGTCGACGACCGCTTCCGGCAGGCCGACTTCCTTGTAGATTTCGACGACGTCGCCGGCCCCCATGATGCGGATGTCGGGACGCAGCGCCTGGATCGCCTCGCGCGCTTGGTCGATCTTGGCAGGCGTCGTCCGGACCACCGCATGCGTCGACTTCGCAGCAATGCTCACCGGCGCGCCGATTGCCTTGGCGAGTTCGGCGTCGAGGCCGCGGAAATCGCGCTCCGGCTTGGCCGACTGGATGGTGATCTTGGCTTCACTGGAGGGCGCGCCATAGATGGCGATGCCGGCGCTGTCGGGACCGCGATCGCTGAGCGAGATCAGCATCTCCGACAGCATCGCGCCAAGCTGGGGCTCGAGCGACTTGTCCTTCAAAAACAGTCCGACGATTCCGCACATGTCAGGCTCCCGAGATTGTTCCCTTGGAGATGTATAGAATGAGTCCGGGGAATTCAATTGGTATGAAAAAAATTTTCCTGTCGTTATACATCAGCCTGGGGCGCGGCCGGGCGCACTATCGCCGCGCCCGCCGCGATTGTGAACCCATTTGGCATAGCGGATGCGGGCGATCTTATAGGCATCCAGGATCGACAGGGCATAGATCAGGAAGCCGCCGGCATGGCGTCCGACGAAGCTGGCGTCGGGCGGCGCGATCTTGGCGGTGACCCAGGCCAGGATCACCATGAAGAACAGGAATTGCAGGCCGCGCACCGGCACGCCGAGCACGACATGCCCGCTCGCGGGCAAGACGATCGCAGCGCCCAGAACCAGATAGGGGCTCGGTGGTGCGGGGGAGGTGGTGATCTGGCTGGTCATGCCGCCTGCCGTTCGCTTTGATTGATGGCATCGCGCAGCGCCGAAGCCGACGACAGCAGCCTCTCGATCAGCCCCGGATCGAGCCTGACCGTGCCGAATTCGGCTTGCCGGAATACGCCGTAGCGCGCCCGCTCGGCCTCGGCCAGCAGCCAGACGATGCGCACGCCGTTCGGCGTGATTAGCAATTCCTTGGCGCGCCCCTCGGCAAAGATGTCGAGGTGACCGGCGATAAGGGCCTCGGGAAAGCGCACGCCCTTGCGGTCGGTCCGCAGCACCGCCTCGGCCGGAAATCCCGCCGCCGTCTGCTGCGTGTGGTCGAGATGATCGAAATTGGAAAAAGTCGTCGGCGATCCCGGCCGCATCATCAAATCGAAAGTGCCTGGTATCGCGACCTTTTCGGTGATCGAAACGCTCAGCCAGCGCGCCGGCAGTTTCCTGATCGCCAGCGTGTCGACGATGGTCCGCACCTGCACCCGCCGGCCGTTCCACGAGCCGGCGAAGGTGACGACGCCGGCAGTGCCATCCGAGATGATGGCCACGTCGGGGATGATTTCGCGAAGCCCCGCTTCGTCGGCGGCAAGCGCGGTCGAAGCCTTGGCGCGGTTCGAGCGCGCAAGCCAGGTTATGTGGAGGACGAGAGCCAGGGCAATCGCCCCGGCGAGCAACGCTGAGATCACCTAACGCACCTCGTCACGCAAATGCCCGCCCAGACCGGGCGCGCCGTCAGTACCCCTGCGGCTTCGGCCACGGCATGGTGAACTGGGCACCACGGCGCACGAATTTGTAGCGGTAGAAGTGGAACCACAGCGAGATCAGGAAGTAAAAGGCGACCATGGCGATCAGCTGCGAGCCGAAGCCGAGGAAGATCGCAAAGAAGGTGACCACGCAAAGGCAGAACAAGACGATCGCCGGCAGCGGATGGAACGGATGGGTGTAGCCGCGGCGGATCGAGCCGAGCGGCCACTTCTTCCTGAACATGATGATGTTGATGCTCATGAAGGTGTACTGCAGCACGCCCGACAGGATCGAGAAGGTGATCGCCTGGTTGAGGTCGGCGATGAAGGCAAAGGCGAGCGCGATCGGCAGCAGGAACAGGATCGAGCGATAGGGCGTGCGGTATTTCGGATGCACCGCCGAGAACCACGTCGGCAGATAGCGGTCGCGGCCGAGCGAGAACCAGGCGCGCGCGGCGTCGTTGATGCAGCCATTGGCGGAGGCGAGTGCGGCAAGCAGCGTCGCGATAAACAGCAGGTTCTCCAGCAGCGCGCTGCCGGTCAATTTGCCCGCGTCCCAGAGCGGATAATAGGTGATGCCGAGATATTCCCACGGCATCAGCGAGGCGCAGACATACCAGGTCATGGCGGCCGCGATCAGAAGCGTGATCATGCCGGCCATGGTGCCGTAAGGCAGCGAGCGCGCCGGCGAGCGCACTTCCTCGGCTGCCTGCGTGGTGCCTTCGATGCCGAGATAATACCAGATGCCGAACTGGAAGGCAGCGATGACGCCGATCCAGCCATAGGGCAGGGCGTTGCCGGGGGTGACCAACTCGTTCAGCTTCAGCACCGCGCCTTGCGTCCACGGGCTGACCGAGAAGAACAGGATGACGATCGAGACATAGGCGATGGCGGTGATGACGAAGTTGACGTTGAGCGTCATCAGCACGCCGCGATAGTTCAGCCATGCCAGCACGACGATGGTCGCGGCGATGAAGGAATTGTGGTTGAGGCCCTCGACGCCGGCCTTGGCGACGATCGTGTCGCCGAGCAGGATAGCGTCCGACACTTCGAGCATGGTATAGGCAAAGACCAGGAAAAGCGCGACGTTGAAGGCCATCAGCGGCCCGACAATGTGCTTGGCCTGGGCATATTGGCCGCCGGCGGCAGCGACCGTCGAGGTGACTTCGGAATCGATCATCGCGACCGACGTGTAGAGCAGCCCGACGATCCAGCAGACGATCAGCGCCGCCAGCGCGCCGCCCTTGTCCGCCGCGAAATTCCAGCCGGTGAATTCGCCGACCAGAACGATGCCGACGCCGAGCGCCCAGACATGGGCGGGGCCGAGCACCCTGAGCAGTGAAACCCTGTCGCCTTGCACTTGCACCGCTGGTTCAGCCGTGATCGTCATCGCTCAATCCCCCACTCAGATCCGGTGTTGTTCGGACACGGCTTCAAGTTCGCCTTCCCTGGACGAGGTCAGCATCTCTTCGGAATAGGTCGTGTCGATCTTGAACCAGTCGTAGAGCATCCACAGCGCGAGCACGATCGAGATGCCCCAGCATGCGTAAGAGAGTGCCACCCACATGACGATGCTTCCCTATCTATTTGTCGCCGAACTTTTCGTCGATGACGTCGCGGTATTCGCGGTCCGATGCGCGGAACAGAAAGATGAAATAGCCGATCAGCACCGCGGCCATGATGATCAGCGTCGGCCAGTCGATGATGTAGTGGAACCGGTTCTGGATGATGTCGTGCGCGGTTTCCGGCGTGTAGCCGAGCTTTTCCCAGATCGAGGCCATGGTCGGGTTTTGTCCGAGCGCTTCCCACGTCTTGGCGTCGAGCGCGTCGATGGATTTTGCCGCCCCTGCCAGCCCTAGTTTCAGCGGCAGCCACAGTGCGACGAAAATCGCGACCACGACGACGGCGATATCGAAAACCTGTCCGGCCTTGCTCTGTTCGGGCGGTGTGTAGCGGGCCATGCGTCTCCCCCTCAGGACTTGCGGTTGCGGTAGGCGTCGGCATTCTTGATGTCGAGCCCGTAGATGAAGTCCTTGTCTTCCTTGTAGTGGTTGACCATCGCCAGGATCGCGGCCGTGTTGAAGATCAGCACGGCGGCGGCGGCGACCGCGACGACGAGCTTGATGCCGGCGTCGGGGATGTACGGCCATGTCATGAACAGGACGAAGAGGATCGTCGCCCACAGGCAGACGATCAGGAGCATAGATCCACGCACGTCGGAACGGTACAACGCTTCCACGCGCTGTTGCAGGTCGGACATCGGCTTTCCCCTTTTTCAACGCCGGTCCAGATTGGCCGGTCATTGCCCTCTTTCAAGAGAGTGAAATTTTTTTCATAAAATCCGGCCGAATTCTGGAATTGTCAAGACGATTTTACGCGACGTTAACCGTTTGTTTGGGCTCGCCGGATTTGCCTGACAATGAAATTATTTGCTTACGGGTATTGCAGGCTTCCGGCGTTTGCGATCAATATTCAAGGCAACGCTCCCGCCTGTGTGCAGGGAGCAGGGGAAAGCAAAAAGTTCTTTCGAACGGAGGACCAGCGGATGACGGCATCCTGGAGATTTTCGACGCTTGCGGACCGCCATCGGGCGCTCGGCTCGAAGCTCGAGGACTGGAGCGGCATGGGCACCGCCTGGACCTACGACAAGGACGCCGACGAAGAGTATATCGCCATCCGCACCAAGGCCGGCCTGATGGACGTGTCCGGCCTGAAGAAGGTCCACATCACCGGGCCGCACGCCTCTCACCTGATCGACCTGGCGACGACGCGCGACGTCGAAAAGATCTATCCCGGCAAGTCGGCCTATGCCTGCATGCTCAACGAGGCCGGCAAGTTCACCGACGACTGCATCCTCTACCGCACCGGCCCGAATTCCTGGATGGTCGTGCATGGCTCGGGCACCGGCCATGAAGCGCTGCAGCGCGCGTCGGTCGGTCGTGACGTGTCGCTGCGCTTCGACGACAATCTGCACGACCTTTCGCTGCAAGGGCCGCTAGCCGTCGACTATCTGGCAAAGCATGTGCCGGGCATTCGCGACCTCAACTATTTCCATCACATGCAGACGCAGTTGTTCGGCTTCCCGGTGATGATCTCGCGCACCGGCTATACCGGCGAGCGCGGCTACGAGATATTCTGCCGCGGCCAGGACGCCGGCACGATCTGGGACAGGATACTCGACGAGGGCAAAAGCGCCGGCATCATCCCGTGCCGCTTCACCACGCTCGACATGCTGCGCGTCGAGAGCTACCTGCTGTTTTACCCCTACGACAATTCGCAGAAATACCCGTTCGAGAACGAGGGCCCCGGCGACACGCTATGGGAGCTCGGCCTCGACTTCACCGTCAGCCCCGGCAAGACCGGCTTTCGCGGCGCCGAGGAGCACTACCGGCTCAAGGGCAAGGAGCGCTTCAAGATCTTCGGCGTACTGCTCGAAGGCAGGGAGCCGGCCGATGAGGGCGCACCGGTCTATCGCGACGGCAAAAAGGTCGGCGTGGTGACCTGCGCCATGTATTCGCCGCTGGTCAAAAAATCGATGGGCATCGCCCGGCTCGACGTCGACTGCGCGGTGCAGGGCACCAGGCTCGAGATCCGCAACAAGAGCGGCGCCATCAGCGCAACCGCCGAGCCGCTTCCCTTCGACGATCCGAAGAAGACCAAGCGCACGGCGAAAGGCTGAGGCATACTGCGGGTATGGCAGCGAAAAGCATCATCAGCCGGCCGGTCTATGGGACCCTGTCTCCGCAGCTCGGCAAGCATCATCTTTTCATAGCGGATGCAGAGGGAGCGCTGGCCATTGCCGATCTGGCCGCCAAGGCACCGGCGGATTTCTTCGGCGGCGCCCACATCATCTTCATTCCCGGCCGCGACGGCAAATATGCCGATGCGCTCGAAGCCCTGAAGCCGGCGCAGTTCTACCTCGGCCATTCCTTCGCCAGTGCCCTGCCGCGGCTGAAGCAGACCCTGGCCAACGCGCATATGGGCCTCAGGCTCTATCTCGCCGGCACCGAAGGGCTGATCGGCCAGGCCATGCAGGCGGCGCTCGAAGCCGGCATCGATCACACCTCGATCCAGACCGAGCATCGCGGCTCGCTGGCGCGCCGCATGCAGTGCGTCCACTGTAAGGGCATCACCGAGAACGTGACGACGCAGCCGGCGACCTGTTCGCATTGCGGCCTGCTGCTTCTGGTGCGCGATCATTATTCGCGGCGCCTTGCCGCCTTCCAGGGCGTCTGTATCAACGCCGAGGACCGCAGCGAAATTCCTCCGATCGAGGAGGTCTTTCGATGAGCACCGGCACAACCAAGCTCGACGTCATCGTCAGCGATGTCGTTCCGGTCAACGAGTTGGTGACGCGCTTTCACTTCCGCAGGCGCGACGGCGAGCTCTTGCCGACCTTTTCCGGCGGCGCCCATGTCGTCGTCGAGATGCGCGATGGCGAACGCACCAGGCTCAATCCCTATTCGCTGATGGGCTCGCCGCTCGATACCCGCGAATACACCATCTCGGTTCGCCGCGACGACGCCGGCCGCGGCGGCTCGCTGTTCATGCACAGGCAGGTCAGGCCCGGCACCGAGATGGTGGTCAGCTATCCCGTCAACCTGTTCTCGCTCGATCTGCGCGCCAGGAAGCATCTGATGCTGGCCGGTGGCATCGGCATCACCCCGTTCATGGCGCAGACCGCGCAGCTGGCGGCGGAAGGCGGCAATTTCGAGTTGCATTGCACCTGCCGCACCGCCTCGCTCGGCACCTATGCCGACCTGCTCAGGGAGCGCTACGATCGCCGGGTCAGGCTCTATCACGACGACCGCGACGAGCGCGTCGATCTCGACCGGCTGCTGTCGTCGCAGCCGCTCGGCACGCATCTCTATGTCTGCGGCCCGTCGGGCATGATCGGCTGGGTGCGCGAGCGCGCCGCCGCTCTCGGCTGGCCGGCGGAAACCGTGCATTTCGAGCATTTCGCGGCGCCGCAGCCCGGCGCGCCGTTCGACGTGACGCTGGCTGTCAGCGGCAAGACCATCCGTGTCGACGAGCAGCAGAGCCTGCTCGAGGCGATCGAGGCGGCCGGCGTCGATCCGCCCTATCTCTGCCGCGGCGGCGTCTGCGGCCAGTGCGAGACCAATGTCATTTCGCATGACGGCAAGTTCATCCACAACGACCACTGGCTGAGCGAGGAAGACCACCGTTCGGGCTGCAAGATCATGCCCTGCGTGTCGCGCTTCGAGGGCCGGTCGCTGGTGCTGGAAAGATAGGAGGCGAGCTTGGGCATTACCTTTCGCAAGGAAACCTTCCGCGACGACTTCACCTTCAGGAACAGCCCCGAGCACATCAGGCGGTTTCCGTTCCCGTTCCATGAAGACGGCTACATGTATGCGGTCAACATCGAGCCGCATGTCGTCGGGCCGAAGGGCAGCGTGCTGGAGAATCTGATCGACGTCGACGAGCACTATGTCGCCGAGATGCAGGACCGCGCTTTGGTGCTGGCCGAGGATCCGCTGCGCTGCCAGTCGCTGCCGCATATGACGCTGGCCGGCTGGGATCTGCTCGAGCTTTTGATGGAGCAGCAGGCGCTGGGCTATCCCGAGCATTTCACGCTGATCCGCGACGGCGACCGCTGGCGCTGGATCAACCGGCCGCTCGGCATCGACGACAGCTTCACCTTCGGTGACGTCTCGACGCTGCCCTATGGGCCGATGGAATACATAACGCGCCAGAGCCAGGGTGACTTCTGCATCCTCGACCAGCGCGACGGCAATCTGTGGATGGATGCCGGCATGGTCACCACCCAGGCCGACTGGTCGCTCGATTTCGACATCGGCATGAACTTCTTCGAATGGCACGCGCCGGTGCCGCTGGCGCATGAGAAGGGCATATTCGTCCGGGCGCTGAAGTTCCTCACCAACATCCAGCAGGGCAAGCCGGCACGCCGGCTGAACTGGACGATGACCATCAATCCGCGCCTCGATACCAGCCCGGAAAACTACCACAAATGGGGTCCGGACCGCGCCACGGTGACGCCGGAAAATGTCGGCGACAAAGTGCATCTGCGCGTCGAGCTGCAGAGCTTCTGGCGGCTGCCGCGCTCGAATGCGATCGTCTTCCCGATCCGCTGCTACCTGATCAAGATGGACGAGCTGGTGACGCAGCCGAAATGGGCTCGGCGCCTGCACCGCGTCATCCGCGACCTGCCCGAGGAACTCGCCAATTACAAAGGTCTGACGCGCTACCGGCCGACGCTGGTCCAGTGGCTGTCGAAATTGGATGACGGCAGTGCGACGTCGCCGGGGTTCGGGCCGGATTGAGTTTTCTTTGCGCGGTGGCGCTACCCCTAAAGCAGCCAATCTCCCCCCTTGAGGGGGAGATGCCCGGCAGGGCAGAGGGGGGCGCCGTGGAGCGCCGGCCTTGCCCAATGTCCACTCCAGCGCCTCCGCGAAGCTCACGACGCGCCGCCCAGCCCAGCCACGATCACGACATGCTGGCAGACATTGTCGATATCGCGAATGACATCGTCGTTCCAGAAGCGCAGGACTGTCCAGCCCAGCGCTTCGAACTTGGCGGTTCTTGCAGCGTCCGATTCCGATGTTTCGGCCTGGCCATGCTGGGAACCATCAAGCTCGACGATCAGCTTTTTGTCCGGGCATGCAAAATCGACGACATGGCCGGCGATAGGCATCTGGCGCCGAAACCCCAGTCCCATCAGCCTGTGTGCCCTGATCTCATTCCAAAGCTTGAGTTCGGCATCGGTCATCACCTTGCGCATCCTGCGCGCATTGCGGCGGTTGTTGGCGGATACTAGATTATGCGTCATCGCGGTTCGCCCCCCTCTGTCCTGCCGGACATCTCCCCCTCTAGGGGGGAGATCGAATGTCACTTCGGCTTTCGCCAACTACCAATGCTGCAAAAGAGTAGCCGTCGCGAAGCCGCCGATCTCGCTCACAAGGCGACCAAGGGGGAGACAGATCTCCGTTACCCCGCGCTTTGCGGGTAGCAGATGATCGAGAGATAGCGCATCGGCAGGACGCTCAGCACTTCCGGTCCGTGCGGCGCGTCTGCGTCGAAGAACAGGCTGTCGCCGGGTTTCATCGGGTAGAGATTGCTGCCGTGCCGGTAAACCACCTCGCCTTCGAGCATATAGAGGAATTCCATGCCCTCGTGCTGGAAGGTCGGGAACACGTCGGAATCCTCGGTCAGCGTGATCAGATAGGGTTCGACGACGACGCCGCTGGTGTTGGAGCCGATATGGCCGAGCAGATTGTACTGGTGGCCGGCGCGCGTGCCGCGGCGCTCGACGTCGAGGCCTTCGCCGGCCTTGACGAAGACGGCGCTGCGCTCCTCCTCGAAGCGGCGGAAGAAGGCGGTGACGGGAACGCCGAGCGCCCGCGACAGTGCCTGCAAGGTGGTCAGCGACGGTGAGGTGATACCGTTCTCGATCTTCGACAGCATGCCAAGCGAAATGTCGGTGGCGGCAGCCAGATCGGCGACGGTGATGCCGAGCTTCTTGCGGAATGCCCGCACCTCGCGGCCAATTGCGACCTCCAGCACTTTTTCGCGGGTGTCGCGAATGGCGTGCGGGTTCTGGGTGAGCGGCGCGCGTATCTTGCGCGGATCGATTGCAGCGACCGACGGCTTGGCTTTGGCGGCGACGACGGCCGCAGCAGGCTTCAGACTGGATGCTTTTCTCGCCATTTCGCCACCCCGGACCTTGCCGATTCATTTCACTCACGGTGAACATATTCGGTGCCGATACAGAAGCGCAACTGCTACGGCAAGCCACTTGTGGCGAATTGTCAGCGGTCCGGATTTCTCCCGAGGTCGGGCCTCGCTTGGAAATCCAGCGTGGTGAAACGAGGGTTTCGCGACAAGCCCTGTTGACAGCATCGAAGGGGCAATTACTGTCCTGTCAGTGAAATTTGTTTCGTTAGAGAAATGAGATCGGGAGGCCCGCAATGAAAGATCGTGTTGCCGTCATCGGAGCCGGGCCGTCCGGCATGGCCCAGCTCAGGGCCTTCAAGTCGGCTGCCGACAAGGGCGCCGATATTCCCGAGATCGTCTGCTTCGAAAAGCAGTCCGACTGGGGCGGCCTGTGGAACTACACCTGGCGCACCGGCCTCGACGAGCACGGCGACCCGGTGCATGGCTCGATGTACCGTTACCTCTGGTCGAACGGCCCGAAGGAATGCCTGGAATTCGCAGACTATACGTTCGAGGAGCATTTCGGCCGGCCGATCGGCTCCTATCCGCCACGCGCCGTCCTGTGGGACTACATCAAGGGCCGCGTCGAAAAATCCGGCGTGCGCCAATGGGTGCGCTTCAACAGCCCGGTGCGCATGGTCACCTTTTCCGACGCGACGAAGAAGTTCACCGTCACCGCGCATGATCGCACCAACGACGTCACGTACTCGGAAGAGTTCGACAATGTCGTCGTCGCTTCGGGGCATTTCTCCGTGCCCAACGTTCCCTATTTCGAGGACTTCTCGACCTTCAATGGTCGCATCCTGCACAGCCACGATTTCCGCGACGCGATGGAATTCAAGGGCAAGGACATTTTGATCATCGGCCGTTCCTATTCGGCCGAGGACATCGGCTCGCAATGCTACAAATACGGCGCCAAATCGATCACCTCCAGCTACCGCTCGAAGCCGATGGGCTTCAAATGGCCGGAGAACTGGAAGGAAGTACCGCTGCTGCAGAAGGTCGTCGGCAAGACGGCGCATTTCAAGGACGGCAGCACCAAAGACGTCGACGCCATCATCCTGTGCACCGGCTACCTCCATTCCTTCCCGTTCCTGACCGAGGATTTGAAGCTGAAGACCGCCAACCGCATGTGGCCGGACGGGCTCTACGAGGGCGTCGTCTGGGAGAAAAACCCGAAGCTGTCCTATATCGGCATGCAGGACCAGTTCTACACCTTCAACATGTTCGACGCGCAGGCCTGGTTCGCCCGCGACGTCATCATGGGCCGCATCAAGCTGCCCTCGGCCGAAGCGATGGCCGAGCACGGCAAAAAGTGGCGGGCACGCGAGGAAACGCTGGAAGACGCCGAGCAGATGATCTGGTTCCAGGGCGACTACACCAGGGAGTTGATGGAGCAGACCGACTATCCCGGCTTCGATGTCGAGGCTGTCAACCAGACCTTCATGGAATGGGAGCACCACAAGGCGGAAGACATCATGGGCTTCCGCGACCATTCCTATCGCTCGCTGATGACCGGCACGATGGCGCCGCTGCACCATACGCCCTGGCTGCAGGCGATGGACGATTCTATGGAGAGCTATCTCGAAGTGAAAGGCGTGGCGGCGGAGTAGGCAGTCCGAACGACGATTGCCTTGCCTCAGATAACTTCCCGCGCCGGGTTGGCTGCCAGCGCCAGGGAATTTGCGACGTGCTCGAGGTGCTCCTCGTCCAGGATGCTGGTCGCGACGCGGACAGCGTTCGTTTTTCCTGTCGAAAACTTCGCTCCGGCATGGACCGCGATGCCGTGCGCGGCCAGCGTGACCATCGCGTAAGGTTCCGAAGCAACCGGAATGAGGACGCTGAGACCATATCCGGCGTCGATCGCGACATCGCGTTTCGCCAATTCGCCGGCGAGCCGTTCGCGGCGGTGGCTATACACCTCCTTCGCCTGCTCAATGAGGGCAGCCGTGGCCGGGTCTTGCAGCAGCCAGGCGGTGGCGGCCTGCAGGATACGGCTGGTCCATCCCGAGCTGAAGCTGCGATAGGACTGGATCTGCTCGACGATCGTCGCCGATCCGGACAGGACGGCGAGCCGCAGGTCCGGGCCATGGGTCTTGGAATAGGACAGGATATGGACGACGCGGTCGGGAAAACGCCGGCCCAGCGAAATGCGCGGCGCCGAGGCAATATCGCCGACGCCGTCATCTTCGACGGTCAGTACGTCGGTGCCGGCGAGCAGGTCGCCGATGACTTCCAGCCGCGCCGACGACATGCAGGCGCCGGTCACCGAATGGACGCGCGGCTGGAACAGGAACGCGACAGGCCGCTGCCGCAGAGCGTCGGCAAGTGCATCCGGCAAGGGGCCTTCACTGTCGCAGTCCACCGGAATGATCGGCACGTCGAGATCCTCGAGGATGTCGAGCAGGCGAAGCGCCGTCGGGTTCTCGATGGCCACCGGCGCTCCCGGCGGGACCAGCGCATGCAGCAAGGTGTAGATGGCGTTGTAACCGCCATTGGTGGCCAGGAACGCGCCGGGATCGTACGGCCATGACGGGCGCACTGCGGCCTCCAGCTCGGGCAGGATGCGCACCCGCTCGTAGCTGTTGAGCTTTTCGGCGCGCGCGCCATGCGCCAGCGCGATGCCGAGCGGCGGCAAGAGCTGCACATCGGGCTCCGCGATCGCCAGGTTCAGAACGTCGTGTCCGTAATTGCCGCCGCTCATGTGGCGCTCCGGCCGGGCGGCAAAGCGGTTGCCCATGATCCAGGTGCCGTTGCGCCCGCGGCCGCCGATGATCTTGTAGCGCCGCAGTTCGCTCCACGCCTGCGAGACCGTCGCCGGGCTGACGCCGAGCACATAGGCCAGATCGCGCACCGGCGGAAGTTTTGCGCCAACAGGCAGCGCGCCGCTTCTGATTAGCGCACTGGTCTCGCGCGCGATGCCGCGCATCGTGCGGTCGCCAAGGCGTTCAGCGAACCATCCTGCATCGAAATCCATCGGCACCCGCGACCGTTAAAGCTAATGTTCAATAACATAATAACATTTGATCGGCCAAAAATAAACATTTACCAATCGCCGGTCAAACAGCTTTGAAGTTCGTGCCGATGCCCGTCTCCATCACCATAGCCACCCGCGATTGGGACTATCTCACGCCCTTGGTCCTGGGTGACGTCACGTCGAGCCGCCTGTCGGTGAAGGTTGACCGCGTCGCCACGCTGATCGCGGATCTCGGCACCGATCCGAACTACGATGCGGCGGAGGTCTCGTTCAGCCGTTATGTGTCGGCCATGGCTTCGGGCTGGGATACGGTGGTTGGACTACCGTGCTTCATCATGCGCGGCTTTCGCCATCGCTGCATCATCACGGTCGAGGCCAGCCCGCTGGAACGGCTTTCCGACCTTGCCGGCAAACGAATCGGCGTGACCGGCTGGCGCGATTCCGGCAACACATGGACACGCGCGGCGCTTCGCCGGGAAGGCATCGGCGTCGAGGATGCCTATTGGTTCGCCGGCAGGCTGACATCCGAGCACCCGATCGCCGACCGCCTCGACGGATTCGGTAGGCCGGGGCGCATCGAAGCGGCACCGGGCGAACGCCCGATGATGGAGCTGCTGGCGCAAGGCGAGCTCGACGCCGTTTTCACGCCCTTCATGCCGGACGGCTTTTTCGACCCGGCTTCCGGCTTCCGGCAAGTGCTGCGCGATTTTCGCGCGGCCGAACGCGCCTATTTCGCCGACGTCGATTATGTCCCGGGCATGCATCTGGTCGCCGTCAAGGCCGCTCTGGCCAGGGAGCATCCCTGGCTGCCTCACGAACTCGCCAGGCTGATCGACGAAAGCCAGCGCGTCTGGACGGCAAAGCGCCGAAAATATGCCGACACCTCGCCCTGGATCCTCGAGGAGCTGCTTCATGCGGGGCGCGACCTGCCTGCCTCCTGGAACGCCAGCGGCCTGCCTGCCAACCGGCGCATGATCGAGGATTTCGTCACCGAGCTCCATGCCCAGGGCATTCTGACGGAACCGATTTCCGCCGAAGCCTTGTTTCCTTTCGAAGCCAGGTCGCGGGCCACCGCAGCGTGACAACGCGCAACGAAGAACACGAAGGAGAATGCCATGAGGACAATCAGCTTCATATTCGCCTCGCTCGTCACCATGCTGGCGCAGGCCAGCTTTGCCCAGGATATCCAGAAGCAATCGGTGAACGAAGACTTGCGCGCCCGGCTGCCGGAAGAGATCCGCACGGCGGGAAAGATCACCGCCGTCAACAACGGCTCGTTCCCGCCCTATGAGATCGTCACCGGCACCGAACTGTCGGGGGCGACCAGGGACATTTCCGACGCCATCGGCCAGCTGCTCGGTGTTGAGGTCGATCACGCCTCGGTCGCCGGCCTGCCGGCTTTGCTGAGCGGCATCAATGCCGGCCGTTATCAGTTCGCGATGGGGCCTGTCGGCGACTATCCCGACCGGCAGAAATCCAACGACTTCGTCGATTGGGTGCGCGAATACGTCGTCTTCGCCGTCGAGAAGGGCAACCCGCAAGGCATCACCTCGCTCGACACCGCGTGCGGCAAGCGCATTGCCGTGATGTCGGGTGGCTCGGCAGAAAAGGTCATCAAGCAGCAGGCGCAGAAATGCAGCGAGGGCGGCAAGCCGGCCGTCGAGGTGCAATCCTTCACCGACCAGCCGAGCTCGATACTGGCCGTCCGGTCGAAACGCTCTGACGCATTCTTTTCCTCGCAGGCGCCGCTGACCTTCTTCGTCGAGCAGGCGAAGGGCCAACTGGAACTTTCAGGTGTCGGCCAGGCCAATGGCTTCAAGGACATCTATCAAGGCGCCGTCGTCAAGAAGGGCTCGCCGCTGGGCGGTGTACTGCTCGACGCCTTCAAGATCCTGATGAAGAACGGCACCTATGCTACGGTGATGAAGAAGTGGGGCCTCGAGAAGAACATGATCGACGCGCCCGGCATCAACCAGGGCCAGTAGAGGCTGCAATGACCGACGCGACCGCTGCCTACGCGGCCGGGGTGCCGCGACGTGCCGACGACGCGCTGCGCGACGTCAAACGAGCCCACCGGCCATTTCCGCTCGTCCGGCTGGCGCTCTGGGCGTTTACCGTCGCGGTGGCCGCCGGCTTCGCCTATATCGTTGCGGTCAACCCGAATTTCGGCTGGCCTGTGGTCGCCCAGTATTTCTTCGATCCGACAGTCATGCAGGGGCTTTCCGTAACGCTCGGCCTGACGGTCGTGGCGATGATCCTGGGTATCGTGCTCGGTCTGCTGCTCGCAATTGCGCGCATGTCGAAGGACAGGCTGGCATCTTTTCTATCCGGACTCTTCATCTGGTTCTTCCGGGGAACGCCGCTGCTGGTGCAGCTCATCCTGTGGTACAATCTTTCGACGCTGTTTCCGCGCATTTCCATCGGGTTCGCCAGCTGGAACACCAACGACCTGATCACGCCTTTGACGGCCGCGGTTCTTGGTCTGGCGCTGAACGAGGCCGCCTACATGGCCGAGATCATCCGTGGCGGGCTGCTGTCGGTGGACAACGGACAGGCCGAAACGGCTGAAGCCTTCGGCATGACGCGCGCGCGAGCCTTGCGGCGCATCATCATCCCACAGGCGATGCGGTCGATCGTCCCGCCGACCGGCAATCAGCTGATCAGCATGATCAAGGCGACGTCGCTTGTCAGCGTCATCGCCATGGCCGACCTGCTCTATTCGGTGCAGTCGATCTACAACCGCACCTTCGAAATCATTCCGCTGCTGATGGTTGCAGTGCTCTGGTATCTGCTGATCACCTCGGTTCTCAATGTCGCGCAAGGCGCGATCGAGCGCCACTACAGCCGCGGCGACCGCGGCGCCCGCGAGAAGTCAGCGACCGCCACCCTGGAGGCCGCCAATGAGCGCGCATGACACGCCCCTGGTCCGGGCGCGCAACGTTCACAAGGCGTTCGGCCCGCTCGAGGTGCTGAAGGGCATCGACCTGGACGTCGCGCCTGGCGAGGTGGTGGTCATTCTCGGACCGTCCGGCTCGGGAAAGTCGACCTTCCTGCGATGCATCAATCATCTGGAGGCGATCGATCAAGGGTCGATCGAGGTGGACGGAGAGCAGATCGGTTACCGGTTGCACGACGGCCGCCTCGACAAGCTTTCCGAGCGCGCGATCGCCGCGCAGCGGCGCAAGATTGGCATGGTGTTCCAGCAGTTCAATCTCTATCCGCACATGACGACCCTGCAGAACGTCATCGAGGCTCCGGTCGGCGTTCACCGGGAGAACCGCAAGGAGGCGATCGGCTACGCCCGCGAACTGCTGACCCGTGTCGGCCTCGCCGACAAGATCGATGCCTATCCGCGCCAGCTTTCGGGCGGCCAGCAGCAGCGCGTCGCCATCGCTCGGGCGCTCGCCATCCGCCCGAAATTGATGCTCTTCGACGAGCCGACGTCGGCGCTCGATCCGGAACTGGTCGGCGAGGTGCTCGCCACCATGCGCGATCTCGCCAGGCGGGGCTTGACCATGATCGTGGTCACGCATGAGATCGGTTTCGCCCGCGAAGCGGCGGATCGGGTGGTGTTCATGGACGACGGTAATGTGATCGAGGCCGGGCCTCCGGACGAGGTTCTCGCCAAACCCAGGCACCCGCGCACGCGGGCTTTCTTGAGCCGTTTCATCTAAAGCAAAGCCGGCGAGATTACGTGCTCGGCAAAGGACCCCCCATGCCAAAGACCTCCAACCAGTTCGCCGATATTTCCGACCTCGCCGACAAGGCCGCCGAGCTTGCAGCGGCTCGCCAGCACCTGCACGCGCATCCCGAGCTTTCATTCCAGGAGTACGAAACGGCAGCATACGTTGCCGAACGGCTCGAAAGCTGGGGCTACGAGGTGACGCGCAATGTCGGCGGCCTCGGCGTCGTCGGCCGCTTGCGCCAGGGCAGCGGCCGCAGCATCGCCATCCGTGCCGACATGGACGCCTTGCCGATCACCGAAGCGACCAATCTCCCTTATGCCAGCCAGGCCAGCGGCAAGATGCACGCCTGCGGCCATGACGGCCATACCACGATGCTGCTCGGCGCGGCCGAATACCTGGCGCGCACAAGGCACTTCAATGGCACGGTCAACCTCATCTTCCAGCCGGCCGAGGAAGCCGGCAAGGGAAGCGGGGCGCAGGCGATGATCGCCGACGGCCTGTTCGAACGCTTTCCCTGCGATGCGATATTCGGGCTGCACAACCATCCGGGCGCGCCGGCGGGTTCATTCCTGATGCGCGCCGGGCCGCTGATGGCGGCGAGCGATACCGTCACCATCAGGATCGCCGGGCGTGGCGGCCACGCCTCGCGTCCGCACCTGACGGTCGACCCGATCGTCGCTGCCGCCAATATCGTCATGACCCTGCAGACGGTTGTGTCGCGCAACGTCAACCCGATCGAGACGGCTGTCGTTACCGTCGGCACCATTCACGGCGGCACGGCCTCCAACGTCATCCCGGAACACGCCGAGATCACGCTGAGCGTCCGCTCCTTCTCGGCCGAGATCCGCGACACGCTCGAGCAGCGTATTCGCAACATCGCAGAACTTGTGGCGCAGGCGCATGGCGCAATGGTCGAGATCGATTACGAGCGCGGCTACCCGGTGGTGATCAATTCCGAGGGCGAGACGTCCTTTGCGACAGACGTCGCTGTCGAACTCGTCGGCGAGGATAAGGTGTCCGTCTGCCCGTTGATCCCCGGCAGCGAAGATTTTTCTTATTTCCTCGAACACAAACCCGGTTGCTTCCTGCGCCTCGGAAACGGCGAGGATTCAGCTATCCTGCACAGCTCGAAATATGATTTCAACGACGGCAATTTGACCGTCGGCGCAGCGCTCTGGGCTCGATTGACCGAGAGATTTCTGGCCGCTTGAGCCATACCTGCGGCTTGCATTGTCGATCGGCCGGTCGAGCAGAATTGGGGCGACCGGCCGCGCGACGATGCTCAACGAATTCTCACGCATTCCCCCTCTACGAATGCGATAAGAGCTTCACTTTCAGACGAACAAAAAGTCACTCGTCGTCAGCGGGCTTGTAAAGTTTGCGAGTGTAACTTGATCGACTCCTGCGGTAATGATGGTGTCGGTTCCACTTTGGGCAATTGTGAGATCATCGAACGATTGCACGCCCTCCACGCCACTAAACACAATGGTGTCGCCTTGAGTCTGGCTGAAGTCGTAGATGGTGTTTTGGGTTCCGACCGTCATTGAACCATTGTCCTTGAATATGAATTGGTCTCTGCCGCCCTGAGCCAACTCGCTCAGTTGTCCGTCACCCCACATGTCGTTGATGACCGTGCAGCCGGGTGCCGCACTCCCGGCGTACAGGGTATCGTTTCCACCCTTGGCCGAACCGGACATTTGCTGTGCGTCGCCGCACAGGAAGTTGCGGACCTGGCCGCTTTCGTTGTTGTGGCCTCCGGTAAGAATGTCGTTACCGGCCTGGGCGGAACCGGACATGGCGAATGCGTCGCCATACAACTCGCTCAGAACATCCGGACCGGAGCTCCTGTCGCCGCCAGTCAGGGAATCATTGCCGCCCACAGCGCTGCCGAGCATCGTGCCCGCATCGCCATACCCTAAATTATGAGTGCCTTGCAGCACGGCCGTGTCGTCGCCGCCGCGAGCGTGGTCGGACATGTTGGCGCCCGCGTCACCGTAGAAACTTGTCTGGGACCCACCAGCGCTCGTGAAGTTGTCGTTGCCGCCTTTGGCAAAACCGGAAAGATCCCCGCCCGCGTCGCCAAAGAGGGTTTTGTTCGGGATCGCCCCACCCAGATCCGTGTAATGGTCGTCGCCGCCCTGAGCATGGTCCGACATGTCACCGCCGGCATCGCCGAAGAAAGTGCTGGTGGAAAAGAAGGCGCCCGTGAACGTGTCGTCGCCGCCCTGAGCATGGTCCGACATATCGCCGCCGGCATCGCCGTAGAAAGTGTTGAGCGAGTCGGTCCGGCTCGTATAGCTGTCGTCGCCGCCCTGGGCATTGCCGGACATGTTGCTGCCGGAGTCACCGAAGAAGGTGTTCGTGGCCTGCCTGGAGCCCTGGAAGGTGTCGTTGCCGCCCTTGCTGTGATCCGACATTTCGCCGCCGGCATCACCGTAGAAGGTGTGGGTAGCTCCTTGTACAGTGCTGGTCAGGAAAGTGTCATCCCCGCCCGGGCATAGCCGAACATCTTGCCGCCGGCGTCACCATAGAAGGTATCGACTACCTGCCTTGCCACTCCACTGTTGAAGATATCGTTGCCGCCCCTGCTATGGTCCGACATATCGTCGCCCGCGTCACCAAAGGCAGTGGTGGTGGAGGATGACAGCCCCGTGGTGAAGGTATCGTCACCGCCCCGAGCAAAATTGAACAAGCTCCGAGCCGCGTCGCCGTAGAAGGTGTAGGTCGACGGTGCGGTTTCCGTAAAGGTGTCGTTGCCGCCTCTTGAGAAATCGAGCAGGCTGCCGCCAGCGTCGCCGGTCAAGATATTCGTATTCGGATCGCCTGTGAGGGCGTCATCGATGCCCCACTGATGATCTGCTAGATCACCGGTAGTAAAGGGAACGCGTTTAGACATTATCCGCTCTCCTGCTGAGCCTACCCGTCCCATGACAGCCGTACGATGTGAGGCTAGAGCGAGCAATAATCCCGAAGGGCTATGTCTTTGGGCGTAGGGGTCGGTAACTCATCACCGGCGCGCCATTACATCCCGGACTATCCCAGCCTTGCCCGAGCCTTCGCCGTCCAGGCGTTGAACAGCCGGTCGGCGACGATACCGATGAAGGCGATGGCCAGGCCGGCGACGATGCCGCGGCCGGAATCGGCCTTGGACAGGGCGATGAACACCTCCTGGCCGAGATCGCGGGTGCCGACCATGGCGCAGATGATGATCATCGCCAGCGCCATCAGGATGGTCTGGTTGACGCCGAGCATGATCTCGGGCAACGCCAGCGGCAGTTGCACGCGAAAGAAGGTCTGCCGCCTGGTGCAGCCGGAAACCTTCGCCGCCTCGATCAGCGCCGGCGGCACCTGCCGGATGCCGTGATTGGTGTAGCGGATCGCCGGCACCACGGCGAAGGCGACAGTGGCGATCATCGCGGTGACGTCGCCGACCCTGAACAGCATCACCACTGGAATGATGAAGCAGAACGACGGCAGCACCTGCAGTGTGTCGATGACCGGCGTGACGATCTTTTCGAAGCGGTTGCTGCGCGATGCCATGAGCCCGATCGGGATGCCGATCAGGCAGGCGATAAAGGCCGAGATGCCGCACAAATATACCGTCGCCATGGTCTTTTCCCAAAGTCCGGTGACGGCGCAGAACGCTGTCAAAGCCGCGACCAGGGCGGCGAGGCGCAAGCCGCCGAGCTGGTAGCCGGCAAGGCCGAGCAGACACACCGCGCCCAGCCACGGAAAACCCTCGCAGAAGGCGCGCACCGGGTTGAGCACATTGAGGATAAGCGCCACCCGGAACGCTTCGATCGTGTCGAAGAAGTTGATGGTGATCCAGTTCACCGCCGCCTTCCACAAAGGCGCGGTGGTGAAGGTGATCGCTTTCGGCACGGCGGCGAAGGCCGGCACGAACAGGCCGAGCAGCGTGGTGACGGCGAGGATGGCAACGGCCAGCGTCAGATTGGGATAGCGCCGCCAGAACCTGGTGCTGGCCTGATGGCGGACATTGCCCTTGGCGTGATTGTGCGCGATCGCCTGGCTCAGCCGGTCGAGTGCAATTGCCAGCGCGACAATGGCGAGGCCAGCTTCCATCGCCTCGCCGACCTTGAGCGCGCGCAACGCCAAAAGCACGTCATAGCCGAGCCCGCCGGCGCCGATCATCGAGGCGATGATCACCATATTGAGCGCCAGCATGATGACCTGGTTGACGCCGACCATCAATGTCGGCCGCGCCGACGGCAACAGCACCCGCCACAGCTTCTGCCGAGCCGTGCAGCCGGCCATCTCGCTGAAATCGTCGATCTCCGACGGCACCCGCGACAGGCCGAGCATCGTCGCCCGCACCATTGGCGGCGTCGCGAAAATTGCCGTCGCGATCATTGCCGAGACTGGGCTGTTGCCGAACAGAAGCAGCATCGGGATCAGATAGGCGAAGGTCGGGATCGTCTGCATCAGATCGAGGGCAGGGGAGATCAACAGCCTCTCCGCCCAAGGCTTGCGCCATGCCCAGATGCCGGCGAACAGCCCGGTGACAATGCAAAACGGCACGGCGATCGAGATCAGGCCCAGCGTCAGCATGGCGCTGGTCCACTGCCCGAACAGCGCGATGTAGAGAAAACAGCCGCCGACCAGCGCACCCAGCTTCCAGCCGCCGGCGGCGCGCCCGGCAAGGTAGGCGGAAGCGCAGACGCCGACCCAGGACAGGCGCGGCAAGACGATCATATCCGCGCCATGGCCGATCTTGAAATTCTTGGCCAGAAGACCGAGCGCGAAATCGAGCGGTACGCCGAGCACCGCGGTGATCGAGCGGGTCAGCCAGGAGAAGTTCGACTTCAACCAGTTCATCAGCGCACTGACCCAGTCGGCGACAGGAACGGTCGCGCCGGCCGGGTAATTGACCGCCCAGGGCAGGCTTTCCTGCAGCCGGAAGACAATAAGCACGGCGGCGAGCGCACAGGCCCAGATCGCCAGCCAGGTTTGAACCGGCCGGGGCCTCGCTGCGCTGGCGCTTGCCGCGACCGTCATGCGCCGGCCCCACGACGTTCTATGCCGGCGAGAAGATCGATCACCGCCTGCGGCGTGACTTCGCCGATCGGCTTGCCGGTGCCGTTGACCACCGCGAAGGGCTTGCCGGCAGAGACAATATCTGCAGAGAAACTGGCAATCTTGGCATCCGGCGCGACCGTGCCGCCGTACTCGGCGCCGTCGCAGGCGCGCATCAGGCTGCGCGCCGAGATCACCTTGGCGCGGTCGACGTCGCGGGTGAATTCGGCGACATAGGCGGTCGCCGGATTGACCACCAGCTCTTCCGGCGTGCCGATCTGGATGACCTCGCCGTCCTTCATGATGGCGATACGATCGGCCAGCCGGATGGCCTCGTCGAAATCATGGGTGATGAAGACGATGGTCTTGTGCAGCATGGTCTGCAGCCGCATCAGCTCGTCCTGCATCTCACGGCGGATAAGCGGATCGAGGGCCGAGAACGGCTCGTCGAGGAACCAGATTTCCGGCTTCGTGGCGAGGCTGCGGGCGATGCCGACACGCTGCTGCTGTCCGCCGGAAAGCTCGCGCGGATAGAAATGCTCGCGGCCGCGCAAGCCGACCAGCTCGATGACCTCGCGAGCCCGCTTTTCGCGCGTCGGCCGGTCCTGCCCCTGGATGCCCAGGGGAAAGGCGATGTTCTCCAGTACGTCGAGATGCGGCAGCAAGGCAAAATTCTGGAACACCATGCCCATGCGGTGGCGTCGCAGCTCAATCAGCGCGGCATCGGAAATCTTGAGCAGGTCCTTGCCCTCGAACTCGACCTTGCCGTGGGTCGGCTCGATCAGCCGCGACATGCAGCGCACCAGCGTCGACTTGCCTGACCCCGAAAGTCCCATGATGATGAAGATCTCGCCTTGGCGGATTTCGAGATCGACGGCGCGCACCGCGCCAACCAGTCCGGCCGCAGCGATGTCCGCCAGGCTGGCCCTGCCGTCGCGCCGGCGGATGAAGTTGGCGGCGTCCGTCCCGAACAGCTTCCAGACATTGCGACAGGCAAGCTTTATCGGGCGGGCATCGTTGCCCGATTTCGCCGCCTGTTCAATCGTATCGGTCATGCGATCGTCCTTCTGGAACACGGGATCGAGACCCGGCCACGAATGGCCGGGTCGTCGGATTTCCAGTTAGACGGTCATTCGGCCCAGGCTTTCCAGTCGGCTTCGTGGGCGGCGATCCAGGCGGCGGCGACGTCTTCCGGCGTCTTGCCTTCGAGATCGATCTGGCCGCTCATCTTGTTGAGCTCGTCGGTATCGACCGTGTAGTTTTTCGCGACCTTGTAGGCGACAGGCCATTTGTCCTTCATGCCGGCCCAGGAATATTTCCAGATCTCGCCATGCGGCTTGCCGCAGTCATATTTCGCGTCGGGGTTCACACCCCATTTCGGGTCGGTGTAGCACTCTGTCGTATAGTCGGGGAATTCGACCCATTCACCCTTGTATTTGGCCGGCGCCCAATGCGGCGAATAGATCCACAGCATGATCGGCGCCTTGCGCTGATAGGCCGAGTCCAGTTCGGCGAACATCGCCGCATCGGTGCCGGCATGGATGACGGTGAAGGGCAGTTTCAGCGCCTCGACGCGTTCGTCGTCAAAACCTTCCCATGTCACAGGTCCGCCGAGATAGCGCCCCTTCGGTGTGGTTTCGGCCGTCGAAAAGGCCTCGGCGCATTTCGGGTCTTTCAGCGCTTCCCAGTTCGGCAGGCCGGGGCATTTCTCTTTCATGTATTCGGGAAACCACCATTCTTCCTTGGCCTTGGGCCCGAGCTTGCCAAGGCGTTCGGTCTGGCCCGTCGCGTCCGAGGCCTTCATCGCCTCGCCGGCCGTCGTGTCCCAGAATTCCAGGCCGACATCGATGTCGCCATTGGTCAGGCCGGTGGTCAGGCTGGAGAGATAGTCGGCGGTCGGATATTCGACGGTATAGCCGAGCTTTTCGAGGATGCCGCCAAGGATCTTGGCGTTCAGATTGACGCTGGTCCAATCGAACAGTGCGATCTTGATCGGGTCGTTGGATTCCGGCGCTGCCGCATAGGCCGAAGATGTCAGTGCGGCTGCGGCAAGTGTTAAGGCTCCCATTGAGAAATTCGAAATCATGCTCCGAAGTGACATGCTTGTTCTCCTGTCAAGCTCTGGTGGAAGTTATCGTAGTTCCCTTCTTGCGTCTTTTTTTGATTGTGTTGGAAAAGCTGGTCGTTGCGCAAGGCCGTAGGCGCCACAATGCTGCCGAAGCGGATGCCGGCGCAAAACGGGGTGGTGCCCAAATTGGTGAAGATGTGGCGGGACCGGCCGCGTCATGATTGCCGAAGGATTGCTGCCGAAGCAGTCATCCACGGATCGATCGCCGGTCTTGAGGGGCAAACCATCAAAGTCCCATGACCTCGGCTGTTGGCTCGGCAACTCGACCAGAGCCACTTTCATGAGATGAAATTATATATACCAACGTTCACGTCGCGCAACGATTAACGCCGGTGCCGATTTCAAGGCCGTCTTTTTGCATGGACCCGTGGACCGGTTCGAAAAAAGCCAAGGTTGCCAGTCATCGGGTTATCAGCCGCGACGACACAATGCGGCAGACCAAAGCGCTTTACTTCAGCCGATGGGAAACACCTGAGATGACGGTATCGCCGTCGGCTTCTGACCGTTTCAACACCAGATCATATCTGAGGCTTCCATGACCTCTTCCTTGAACAGACTGCGTATTGCCGTGCTCTTTGGCGGACGTTCCGCCGAGCATGACGTTTCGGTGCTTTCAGCAACCAATGTCATGCGGGCGCTGCTGCCCGCCAAATACGATGCCGTCCCAATCTTCGTCACACGCGAAGGACAGTGGCTGTTGAGCAGCTTTGAGGATGGTACGCTCGCAAAACCTGCGGGCGGCACGGAAGTTTGCCTGGTTCCGGGTGGGTGCGGACGGATGATGGCGATCCCGGCCGACGGCACACCCTATGATCTGCAGAAGATCGACATCCTGTTTCCGGTCCTGCACGGCCTCCACGGCGAAGACGGCTCGGTGCAGGGGGTGGCCGAGGTAGCTCGAGTGCCGCTCGCCGGCTGCGGCATCCTTGGTTCGGCAACCGCGCTGGACAAGGACGTCGCCAAGCGGCTCCTGAAAGCGGCGGGGCTGCCAATCGCGCGCTCAGTGACGATTCATGAAGGTGCGGCGCCCGCCCTCGCCACACTGGAAAGCGAACTCGGCCTGCCGCTCTTCATCAAACCGGCGCGTCAGGGATCGTCTGTCGGCGTCAGAAAAGTCCATGCCAGTCAGGAATTCGATGGAGCGCTTGCTGAAGCCTTCCGGCACGATTGCAAGCTGTTGGCCGAGGAATTCATTCGTGGGCGCGAGATCGAATATAGCGTGCTGGAGGATCCGGCAGGCGACTTGTTCGTCTCGCGGCCAGGCGAGATCGTGCCGGCGGAAAGCCACGGTTTCTACAGCTATGATGCCAAATACGTCGATGAGAGCGGCGCGGCGCTTAAAGTGCCGGCCGAACTGCCGCCGGAGGTCGAGGCAGGCATGCGGGACGTGGCCGCACGGGCTTTCAGAGCCGTCGGCTGTGACGGGATGGCGCGCATCGACTTCTTCCTGACGCCGGACATGCAATTCCTGGTCAATGAAATCAATACCATCCCCGGCTTCACCGATATCAGCATGTATTCCAAGGCAATGGCGGCAAGCGGCGTCAGCTATTCCGAAATCATCGACCGGCTCGTGGAACATGGATTGGCACGGGCCGGCCGAGCAGCCTGAACGCAGCGAAGCGGCTTTCATATCCGGTCGATGGTACGTTGGCCCGCGCCGCTCACGACATGATCAGGCCGCCATCGACATTGATGGTCTGGCCGGTGATGTAGGCCGCATCGTCGCTGGCGAGAAAGCTGACCAGACCGGAGACATCCTCGCCGCTGCCGGCGCGGCCCATCGGGATATTCTTCACCCATTCGGCCATCAACTCGCCGGGCTTGTAATCGCCCATCAACTTGCCCCACGCGGCATCGTTATAGGCCCACATGTCGGTGTCGATGATGCCGGGGCAGATCGCGTTGACGGTGATCTTCTCCTTGGCCACTTCCTTGGCCAGGCTCTGGGTGATGCCGACGACGCCGAATTTCGAGGCCGCATAATGCGGCGTGTAGATAAAGCCCTGCCGCGCCTGGCCGGATGCGGTGTTGATCAGCCTGCCGCCATCGCCATGCTTGCGGATCCGCGCGATCGCCTCCTGGCAACACAGGAACACCCCCTTGGTGTTGACCGCCATCACCTTGTCCCATTCGGCCTCGGTCATCGCCTCGACCCTGGCGATTGTGATGACACCGGCATTCTGTACGGAGATGTCGACGCGGCCGAACTCCTGCTCGGCCAGGTCATAGAGGGCGACGACCTCGTCCTTCCTGGTCACGTCCATGCGCAGCGATGCGACCCTGGCGCCCGCAGCCTTGAGATCGGCGGCGACCTCGTCGACGCGCGCGTCGATTGCGCTGACGACGACCGCAGCACCTTCCGCCGCGAAGCGCCTGGCCATTGCCGCGCCGATGCCGCCGCTGGCGCCGGTGATCACCGCCGTTTTTCCCTGGAATCGCTTCTGCATCTTTTCTCCTACCAGCAGACGAAGCCGCCATCGACGATCAGGTCGATGCCGGTGACGAAACTCGCGGCGCGGCTGGCCAGGAACACGGTCGGGCCGACCATCTCTTCCGGCGCCGCCATGCGGCCCATCGGCGTGTCGCGCTCGAAGATCCTGACCTGGTCGGCGACCTCCGGCCGCTTGTTCATCGGCGTCAGCGTGTAGCCGGGGCTGACGACGTTGACGCGCAGGCCGCGATCGGCCCATTCCATGGCGAGGCTCTTCGACATGTGGATGACCGCGGCTTTCGACGAATTGTAATGCGCCTGGGTCAGGCCGCGATTGACGATCGAGCCCGACATCGACGCGATGTTGATGATCGAGCCCTTGCGCCGAGTCAGCATGGCGCGGGCCTCGGCCTGGCAGGACAGGAACACGCCGCTGACATTGACGTCATAAAGCTTCTGCCATGTCTCCAGCGACAGCGTCTCTGCCGGCTCAGCTCCGGCGACGCCGGCATTGTTGACGGCGATAGTCAACGCGCCGAGTTCCGCCTCCGTACGCTCGATCGCGGCCGCGAGATCGGCCTCTGAAGTCACCGTGCCGTTCAGCACCAGCGCCTTGCGGCCCAATGCCGTGATCCGGTGCGCGGTCTCCTCCAGCCCACCTTTCGAGGCGTGGCCGAAGCAGGCGATGTCGGCGCCGGCCTCGGCCAGCCCAATGGCGATTGCTTGCCCGATGCCGCTGCCGGCGCCTGTCACAAGTGCCACGTCACCATGAAGTTCGAATAGTTTCATCGTCGGTCCCTCTCCTCCGACCGCCGTCCTCCGGAAATGAAGGGGCGCCAACTCTGTTGCTGGCGCCCCGCGCGGTCTGGTGCCCGGGAGGATACCACCTGCTGCGCTTTGTTTCGATCCTAGCTTGTGGCAAGTTCCATGACGGCGACGTTGCTCGCATCGCTGCGGTCGAGAATGCCGCGTTGCCGGCCGCGGCTCAGCACCAGCACACGATGCGACAGGCCGAGAACTTCCTCGAGGTCGGAGCTCACCACCACCACCGCCATGCCGGAGCGGGCAAGGTCGGCGATGACATCATAGATCGCGGCGCGTGCACCGACGTCGATGCCACGCGTCGGCTCGTCCAGGATGAACACCTTGGGCGGGCGCGACACCCATTTGGCGATGATCACCTTCTGCTGGTTGCCGCCGGAGAGCTTGCTGACCGCCTGGTTCGGCCGGCCCTTGACGCCGAGCCGGCGAATACCGGCCTCGGCGAATTTCTGCACCGCCTTCGGGAACACCCAGCCATTCGGCGCAACATGGTCGAAATTGCCGATCGCCAGGTTCTCGCCGATCGTCTGGTCGAGCACCACGCCTTGTGCCTTGCGGTCTTCCGGCACCAGAACGACGCCGGCCTTGATCGCCGCCGCCGGGCCATTGAGATGCACCGGCCTGCCGGCGACGCGTACCGAGCCGGATGAAATCGGATCGGCACCGGCGATCGCCCGCACCAGCTCCGTGCGTCCGGCGCCGATCAGCCCGGCAATGCCGAGGATTTCGCCGGCCCGCACCGAAAAGCTGACATTTTGAAAGCTGCGTTCCGGCGAGGACAGGTTCTCGACTTCGAGCAGCGTGTCGTTGCGGGGCGCCGACAAAGTCGGGAACATCCGCTCGACGCTGCGGCCGACCATCTGCTCGACGACAGTGCGCACCGGAATATCGGCGCGCTCGTGCCGGGCGACGATGCGCCCGTCGCGCATCACCACCACGCGGTCGGCGATCTGGGCGATCTCGTCCAGCCGGTGGCTGATATAGATGAAGGACATGCCTTCCGCCTTGAGCTTGCGGATCTGCTGGAACAGGAGCTCCGTTTCCTCGCCGCCAAGGGCGGCCGTCGGTTCATCGAAGATCAGCAGCTCGGCATTGAGCGTCAGCGCCTTGGCGATCTCGACCTGCTGCTGGGCGGCGATACGCAGCGTGCGCACCTTGCGCTCGGGCGAGACATCGAGGCCGAGACGTCTCAACTGGGCCGATGCCCGTGCATTCATTGCCGCGCGGTCGATGCGGCCACCACGCATCGGCAGGCGCCCGACATAGACGTTTTCGGCGACCGACAGATCGGGCAAGAGCTTCAGCTCCTGGTGGATCATGCCGATGCCGGCGTCGATCGCCGCGGCGGGATTGGCGGGGGAATAAGCGTTCCCCCGCCAGCTGATGGTGCCTGCGTCGGGTTTCGTCGACCCGGCGATGATGTTCGAGACGGTCGACTTGCCGGCGCCGTTTTCGCCAAGCAGCGCCACGACCTCACCCGGCCGCACTTCGAAGCTCGCATCGGCCAGGACCTGTACCGGCCCGTAGCTCTTGCAGAGGCCGCTGACGACGAGCCCGTTATGGGGGCTGTGCGTGTGGCGAGGATCGGTGGACATCGTTGCGCTCGTCGACTGCCGGACTGGTCTCAATCAGGGATGCTTGGCGATGAACTGCTCGACATTGTCCTTGGTGGTCAGCGTCGCATCCTGCAGCTGTTCGGCGGGAATGGTCTCGCCGGCCACCAGCTTGATTGCTGCATCGACGGCAAGCCGGCCCATGCCATGGGTCTGCTGCGTCGCGGTCACGTCGAAGACGCCGTCCTTCAGTGCCTTGAGCGCCGCCACGTCGCCGTCGAAGCCGGCAACCCAGACCTTGTGGCCGGGATTGGCGACCTTGACGGCCTGCGCCGCACCGAGCGCCAGTGCGTCGGCCTGGCCGATGACGATCGACACGTCGGGGTGCGACTGCAGCAAATCCTGCGTCAGCTTGAAGCCTTCGTCCTGGTGCCAGCCTTCGCTCCACAATTCGCCGACCACCTTGATGTCGGGATAGCCCTTCAACGCTTCGCCGCAGCCCTTCGAGCGGTCGACCTCGGGCGTCGTACCCTTCTGGCCGTGGATGATGATCAGCTCGCCCTTGCCGCCGGCCTGCTTGGCGATGTAGTCGCAAACCGCCTTGGCCGAGGCCACGCTGTTGGTGGCGATGAAGGTGTCGCCGGGCGCGCCGTCGGCGTTGCGGTCGACATTGATGACCGGGATGCCGGCAGCCTTGGCGGTCTTGGTCGGCACGGTAGCGGCGGTGGCGCCGGCCGGAATGTAGATCAGCGCATCGATGTTCTGCGTGATCAGGTCCTGCACCTGGCTGACCTGGGTCGCCGAATCGCCTTTGGCGTCGACGGTGACGACCTCGATGCCCTTTTCCTTGCCGTAGGCTTCGACGGACTGCTTGATCTGGTTGAAGAAGTCGGCCTGCAGATTGGCGACGGCGAGGCCGAGCTTCTTGGCCTCTTTGGCCGAGGCCATGTCGGACAGGCCAAGCAGCGGGATGACGGCCGCTGCGGCAAGCAGCAATGAACGTTTGGTCAGCATGTTTATTCCTCCGTTGATGTTCAATCTGTCCTGCCCGCGCATCGCGGCGCCCCTTGGCCGAACAACTCCCAGTTTCGGATCACCGATCCGTTTTCGCCCGAATATCCGGGTGAATCTCGTTGAGCCCGATTCTTCATTGTGCCCCATTCTTCATTGTGCTCGGCGCCGCCAGGTGTCGGTGGCCACCGCCAGCGCGATCACCACGCCGATAACCACTTGCTGGATGAAGGGCGAGACGCCGAGCAGGTTCAGCCCGTTGCGCAGCACGCCGATGATGAGGACGCCGATGGCGGTGCCGCCGATCGAGCCGACGCCGCCCGACAGGCTGGCGCCGCCGATTACCACCGCCGCGATGGTGTCGAGTTCGTAGCCGAGGCCGGAGCTCGGCTGGACGGAATCGAGCCGGGCGGCAAGCACGATGCCGGCGAGACCGGCCAGCACTGCGCAGATCGCATAGACCCAGTTTGTCAGCGACTTGACCGGTATGCCGGACAGCCGGGCGACTTCGGCACTGCCGCCGATTGCGTACAGGCTACGGCCGGTGGTCCGGTAGTTCAGGAAGATCGCGAAAATGACGGCAAGCACGATCATCAGCCCGACAGTGACCGACAGGAAGCCGAAATGGCGGATGATCGACAGGCTGGTGAACCAGTCGGGAAAGCCGACGATCTGCGAGCCGTCGGTGATCATGTTGGCGAGGCCGCGCGCCACCGACATCATCGCCAGCGTGGCGATGAAGGGCGGCAGCTTTGTGACCGTCACCAGCAGGCCCGAAACCAGCCCGCAAAGGCCGGCGACGACGAGGGCTGCGGCGATGCCGGCCGGCAGGCCGAGATTGAGATAGTCCGGATGGGCGACGAAGCCCATCACCATGGAAGCCAGCGCCAGCACTGAGCCGACGGACAGGTCGATGCCGCCGATCAGGATGACCAGCGTCATACCGATCGCCATGATGCCGAGCACGGTGACCTGGTCGAGCACATTGAGAATGTTGCGGACAGTCAGGAAGGTGTCGGTGGTCAGCGAGAGCGCCAGGCACAGCAGAACCAGCCCGATCAGCGGACCCATGCTTCCGGCAAAGACAGCCGAAAACTTTGCGCCCGCCGTAGCCTGCGCACCAGAGCCTGCTTTCAACTCGCTTGCGTCGTTGCTCACAGCCACTTTGTCTCCTCCACAGCAATCCGGCGCTGCATCACCGGGCCACTTTGTTCACCAGGCCCCTCCCTGTGAACAATTTATCTTTAGTATGCAATTTTGTTCAGCTAAACTGTTCGTCGGAAAATTGTCAAGGCCTGCCGCTTCATTCGACGACGGGTTTGCGCTGTCCGCCGGTTTGCCTTACGCAAGGTCTCCGAAATCTTGGGCATTTCGAAGTCGCCGGATTGGAATATCATGAGCAGAGCCGGCGGCTGCGGCAAGGCAAACAGATGACGATCGTAGAGAACGAAAGAGCCTCGCGCTTCCCAGACGCCGAACTCAAGGCCCGCGCCGCCTGGCATTATTATGTCGAGGGCCTTACACAGGAGCGGATTTCCGAAATTCTCGGCGTCGGCCGCATCAAGGTGCATCGCATTCTCTCCGCCGCCCGCGAAGAGGGTGTCGTTCAGTTTCGCATCCGCGACAGCGTCGTCGAATGCGTGGTTTTGGAGGAAAGCCTCAAGCAGCGGTTCGGCCTCAGCCAGGCCGTGGTCGTGCCGTCCGCGGCCGACCGAAGCAACGCGCCGCTGATGATCGGCCACGCCGCCGCCGCCTATCTGGCCGACCATGTGAATGCCGGCGATGTCATCGCACTCGGCTGGGGGCGGACACTGAAATTCGCCATCAATGAATTGCCGCGGCGGCCCATCGCCAGGACGACGGTGGTTTCGATGCTTGGCGGCCTTACCCATGCACAGCCGCTCAACCCGACAGAAAGCGCCTGGGATTTCGCCGAAAAGATCGGTGCGGAGTGCTTCCTGCTGCCGGTGCCGGTCTACGCCGACAGGCCGGAGCAGCGCGACGCTTTCATGAGCCAGCGCAGCGTTCAGGATGTCGTTTTCCGTGCACGCCGGGCAAACATCGCCGTGCTCAGCGTCGGCTCGTTTTCCAATGACAGCCCGATCGCCAATTACGGCTTCATCAAGCCAAGCGAACTCGAGGAACTGCAGGCGGCCGGTGCCGTCGGCGATATTCTGTGTCATTTCATCGACGCCGAGGGCCGGCCGGTCGACCACGAGGTCAACCGCCGCGTCTGCGCCTATCCGCTGCAGGATCTGTCGGATATCCCGAGCATCATCCTGGTGTCGGGAGGCAGCGAGAAGGTTGCGGTGATGCGGGCGGCGCTCGCCAACACCAAGGTATCGGTTCTGATCACCGACGAAGACGCGGCCAAGGGCCTGCTGGGCCGCTAGATTTCGCTGAGAGCGCCGAGGCGGGTGTGGATGTCGCGCGTCGCCTGATAAAGGTCGCGGTAGATTGCCTTGCGGTCGCGATAGCCGGCGACAAGTCCGTCGACCGGATCGACATGCCTGGTGGGAGCGGCAGCCATTACTTCTGCGGCGGCTTCCGGCGAGGCAAACCAGCCGATAGCCGAGGCCGCCAGCATGGCAGCGCCGAGCGCGGCGGCTTCGTTGACCGGCGAAACCGAGAGCGGCCGCTCGAGCACGCTTGCCATAATCTGCATGAGCAGCGCGCAATTGGTGCCACCGCCGGCGGCAATCATCGCCGTCGGTCTGCTGCCGGCCTGGGCTTCCATGGCCTCGGTGGCGACGGCCTGCTCGAAGGCGATGCCTTCCAGGACAGCGCGGAAGAGATGCTCCGGCCGGTGATCGAGCGACAGGCCGACAATGGCGCCGCGCGCCGCACCATCCCAATACGGACTCATGACGCCGGCCCAATAGGGCATGATGAGCAGACCCTCGCTGCCTGCGGCAACGTCCAGCGCCGCTTTCTCCAGCGCTGCCGCTGACGGCGAACCTGTCGTGCGAACGATCCAGTCGACCAGTTGCATGCCCGAGCGCAGCACGGTCTCAAGCATGAAACCGGAGCCGGTCGGCGAGACCAGCGTGCGAAAGGCGTCCGAGGTTTTCACCTTGCCGCAATAGCAGCCGCTGACCACGCCGGAGCCGAGCGAGAGGTAGCTCTTGCCCTCGCCGTAGACGCCCATGCCGAGACCCATAGCTTGCCCGTCACCGGCTCCTGCCACAACCGGCGTGCCAGCCTTCAGGCCGGTCAGTTGCGCCGCGGTTGTGGAAAGCCCGCCGCAAATTGCGCCCGGCGCGACCAACTCGGGCAATTGCTCCATCTGCAGTCCGGCGGCCGCAACGAGACGGGGATGCCAGGTACCTTTCTCGACGTTGAGCAGCCCGAGCGGATCCGCGCTTGCGGTGCTGGTGACCAATCGCCCGGTCAGCCGCTGAACGAAGAAGCCGTGCACGTCGACCAGCGCCGCTGCCTGGTGAAGCACCTGCGGCTGGTGTTCGGCAAGCCAGGCGATGGCGTAGAGCGCCGGCGTCGGGTCCGGCGGCTTGCCGCTCCAGTCGCGGATCGCCTCGCGGCCGAGTTCGGCCGAAAGCCTGATAACCTGCGGCCGGGCGCGTTCGTCCAGCCACAGGATCGCCGGGATGAGTGGTTTGCCGGCGCTGTCCACCAGCGTGAAGGTCTCGCGTTGGTGAGCGATGCAGATCGCCGCCACCCGCGCCGCGCCGACCGCCTCGGTGACCTGCTTCAGTGCCCCAAGCAGCGCCGTCCACCAATGTTCGGCGTCCTGCTCGAAATGGCCGGGCTTCGGATTTGAAAGCGGATAAGTCTCGCGCGCCTGGAACAGCTCCGCGCCGGCGCGCGTGAAGGCAATCGCCTTCACGGCCGTGGTCGAGGCGTCGATCCCGATTACGACATCGTCCATCAGGCGGAGATCCGGCGGGGGTCAGGCTGCGTTTGTAACGAACCGCCCGTCCGACTGGTCGAGACGGCGGCGGATCTGGGTTATCACCATCGAATCGTCGGGTACACAATTTTCATAGGTCAGGAAGTCGCCTGTCTTGAGCGGCTTGACCACCTTGGCGCGTTCGGCAAGGCCAAGCGGCAGGGCGCCGCGGGCGCGTGCATCGTCCCAGGTCATGGCGAAGCCGCGATAATCGTTTTCGCCGATCATACCGAGCGACTGGCCAACGCCAAGATCGCTCTTGGCGACGGCAACCGCCTCGGCCACAGGATGGTCGAGCGGCTCCATGTCGGCGCGCTTGTAGACCACCGCGCGCGCCGCCGACAGCGGCACTTCCAGGCTGGTCAGATGATAGGGCCGGAAGATCGTGAAATAGGGGCCTTTGCCGACCTTGAGGTCGATCATGCGCTCCAGCACGCGCGGATGCCGGGTCTCGATGATGCAGAACACGCCGGGCGCGACGCCCTTGCCGATGGAATAATCGACCACGCCCTTGCGGTGCAGCACGCCGCCATCCTCGCGTGGGCAGAGCACGCTGGCCAGTTCCTCCAGCGTCGCGGTCGGGCCATGCATGCCCGGCACGTCGGGCACCAGGCCGGTCGCATTGGCGATCGCCACCATCTCGATGGCCGTCTTCGAGCCGTCGACGAATTCGACCAGCATGCGCGCATTCATGTTGCGCTCGGCCGCCTCCTTCTCGTAGTCGGCCGGCATGGCGTCGATCTTCAGCGGATTGTTCTTGCCCTTGCCTGCGGCGATGATGTTGAAGCCGAGGCTTTTGGCAAAGCCGATGATCTCCAGCGTGCAGGCCGGCTCGTCGCCGGCGGCACCGGTATAGACGACGCCGGCCTTGCGCGCTTCGTCCTTGAGGAAACGGCCGATGGTGATGTCGGCCTCGACATTGAGCATGACGATGTGCTTGCCGTTCTTCATCACTTCGAGCGCAAACAGCGTGCCGATATTGGGATTGCCCGTCGCGTCGATGATGACGTCGATACGGCCGGCCGCCGCCAGCGCGTGCAAATCTTCGGTCACCGCGATCTTGCCGGCCTCGATGGCGCGGTCGATCGCCGCGGCATTGCCGGCCTGGACGATGTCGGAACGGTCGTGGCCGGCGAGCAGCGCCGCGTCGATCGCTGCCTGCGGCCTGACTTCGGAAATAGCGCCGATCCGCATGCCCGGCATCAGCGCGACCTGGACGACGATGTCGGTGCCCATCTGTCCGGCGCCGGCAAGCCCGATGGTGATCGGTCCCTGCTGTTCAGCGCGCTGCAGAAGTTCCGCTGCAAATTGCGGATGGGACATGTCGCTTCCTCCAGTTCCTGACGCGCCGCAGCGTCCAAATCAGCGTTTTGAACATTTCTATTTCCAAATGAAAAATATTTCAACCGGCAATTGGGCATTGTCGCTCTGCAATCGGCCGAAGACGATTGGATGAGCGATCAATCCACACTGCCGTGCCTCTGCAGTCAGAAGGACGCGGCAAATTCAGGTTGATTGGGTGCAGCGTTATTGCAGCTCAGCTGCCGATCTCGAAGAAGGGCGCGCCCAGCAGGCCGGGAACGACATCGATGCCAAGTCCCGGCCCATCCGGAATGCCCATGCGGCTGCCCGAAACCGGCGGCATGTTGGATGCGGTGCGCACCGTCACCCATTCGTGGAAGGCGATGGCATGCAGTCGGCGCTCCTCCGGCGTCGACAGCGACAGATGCGCCATGGCCGATGTGTCGATCTCGGCGCCGCCAGTGTCCTCGACCGTGATCATGAAGCCGAGGTCGACGGCGAGGTCGCGGATCAGGCGCGTTTTGGTGACGCCGCCGAGGCGCGAGATCTTCAGTGTCAGCCCGTCGGCCGCGCCCTTGCGATGGATGTCGAGCATATCGTCCAGCGACGCGACGGACTCGTCGAGCACCATCGGCTTGTCGAGCGAGCGGCGCACCGACATGCATTCGTCGATCGTCGTGCAGGGCTGCTCGAACGTATAGTCGATGTTGCGCGTCGCATCGGCGAACTGGCGCGCCTGGTAAGGGGTCCAGCCGGCATTGGCGTCGCAGAAGATGACGGTGCCCTTCGGCACCGCGGCGGCAACGGCGGTGACGCGTTCGATGTCGTCATGGACGTTGCCGCCGACCTTGACCTGAAGCCGGCGAAACCCTTCCCCGACGATGCGCTTGGCGAGTGCGGCCATAGCATCGACCGTGCCGTGGGTGACGACCTTGTAGAGTTCGGCCGTCTCGCTCTCGCGTCCGCCAAGCAGGGTGACCAGCGGCACGTCGGCGGCGCGCGCCGCGAGGTCCGAGCAGGCCATGTCGAGCGCCGACTTGATGTAGGGATGGCCCTTGAACACCGTGTCCATCAGCCTGTTGATACTGGCAAGCCCGCGCGGGTCATGGCCGACAAGATACGGCGCGATCTCGACGACGCCGGCGCGAGCACCGGCGGCGAAGGCCGGCGAATAGAAATTGCCGAGCGGCGCCATCTCGCCCCAGCCGGTGAGCCCGCTGTCGGCGGTGACGGCGACGATCACCGCGTCGAACGCATCGGCGACGCGCCCCTTGGACATGCGATAAGGCCCGTCAACGAAGGGCTGCACGACATGGTGGGCTTTGATGGTTTTGATCTGCACGTTTTCTGTCCGTTGCCTATTTTTCGGGATGACCGCCAAACTTGTCTGGCTCAGCCGCCTTTAGGCGACCGGCACGATTGGCGCCGGCGCCATTTGGGCCACGTCGCTCCAGCCCGCGCGCATAGACGAGCAATGCTTCGAAATCGAAATCGATGTGCTCCTTGGCATGGCGCTGTGCGGCGCGCATGTCGCTGCCCTTGAGCAGCCGCACATAGGTCTCGTGAGCATCTTCCGCAGGCACCGGCTCGTTGCGGGCCCGCTGGTGCAGCGCGAAATACATCTGCAGCCGGCTGGTCAGCCGTTGCCACGTTTCAAGCAGCACCGAATTGTCGGCCCATTCGTGGATCAGGCCATGCAGTTGCAGCGCCGTCTCGATCTGCCGCGTCGTGTCCAGTTCGCGCGTCGCCTGCTTCACCGCCGCATGGCGCCGGTCGAGTTCGTCGAAGAACCGCTGGTCGCGAAGCGGCCAGGTCCGCGCGATGGCGAACTCGTCCAGCACCTTGTTGAGCGAATAGGCATCGTCGATGTCCTTGGCGGTAACGTCGATAACGAAGGTTCCGGCGTAGGGGATGCTGGTCAGGATGCCTTCCTGCACCAGTTCGCGCATCGCCTCTCGCAGCGGCGCACGGCTCACCCGCATCTGCTCGGAAATCCTGAGTTCGTTGAGCTTCTGCCCCGGCTCCATCTGGCCGGTCAGGATCGCCCGCCGGAGCAGCGCCACGATCTCGGCCCTGCGTGTCGTATCCGCGATCGGATTGAAATCCAGCTTTGCCATCTGGCTGCTCCAGGAGACCAAAAGCAACAGAAGCAGGTTGTCGACAATCTAACAAGACTAATTTCCGGATTCTCAATCCTGCATCACATTGGCGCCCTTCCGACCTCGGCCAGCCCTGGCCACGCAAGCCTGCGCTCCCTCGCTGAGCGGCAGCTGGCTTCTGGCAGCGCGAAACGGACTGGTGCGTAGGCTTAGCAATGTCCATTGACGACTAAGAAATTTTGTGTCACTAGCAGTGACATGAATTCACAAGTGATGACTCAGAAATACGATAGCCCGCTGCGGGCAGAGCAGGCGCAGGCCACGCGCGAACGCATCCTCGCGTCCATTCGAACGATCCTGGAGCAAAATCCGTACAGCCTCCTTGGCTTCGATGAGGTCGCCGAGGTTTCGGGCGTAAACCGAAGGACGATCTTCCGCCACTTCCCGACGAAGGAAGCGCTTTTGGAAGCTTTTTGGGCCAGCACCAATGCCTCCCTGGGAGTGCGGTTCTGGCCTGAGCGGGAGCAGGATCTGATCGATCTTCCTCCCGACCTTTTCGCCTCGTTGGACGCAATCGAAGGCGTAGTCAGGGCCTCGCATGCGAGCGCTACCGGGCGCGAGATGCGCCTGCAAGCCAACGGTGAGCGGCAACGTGCCTTTCGGAGCAGCCTTTCGCAAATCGTAAACGGAATGGACCCGAAGGCGGCGCGCCAGCTTGAGGCCGTGATCCAGCTTCTGTTCAGCGCCACTGCCTGGCAGACAATGAAAGACTACTGGGGTCTTACCGGCCGTGAGGCGGGAGAGGCAGCCGCCTGGGCAATTCGCGCCTTGCTCAATGCGGCAAAATCGCAGCAGGGCGCCGTTCAAAAGGGAAAAAGCAAGTGACTTGGCATAAGACGAAAGCGACGGTCCATCCGGCCGATTCGGTTCAAGGCTTCTGGGTGATGGGCGATCAGGTCGCTGTCCGGGCAAAGCTCGCTGGGACGGCACTCAACGTGATCGACGTCACGGTACCTCCTGGAAGCGGCACGCCGCCCCACACGCATCCTTCCGCGGAAATTTTCCGCATTCTCGAGGGCACCCTCACGATATGGACAATGATCGATGGTGTCGGGCAAGAATATGAGGTGGAACCCGGTGACGTCGTCACCATTCCGGGCAACGCGCCCCATGGCTATCGCAATGCTGGTCCCGTGCCGGTTATGTTCATGGCGATCGTCGACGACGAGATGATCGCATTCTTCGAAGAGGCTGCATCCAAGGACGCGCCCTCCGGCCCGCCGACCGCCGACATGATTAACCGCGTGATCGAGCTTACCGGACGGCACGGAATCCAGATCCTGCAGGCGGCCTGAGCGGCGAAACCGTTGCTCAGGCTCGGGACTTGACCTGGAGGACGGTGCCTTATGCCGCCTAAATCCAGCAGTCCATCCATCCAGGGTCGAAGCGGGCCTTCGCGCGAGTGATACGTGCAGCCGCGATAAGCCGTCGGCTGGACGGATGTCTCGTGCTGATCCACAAACTGCTTTCACAGCTAGAGCGCGCCTCTATGCTGCCATTGTCGCCAGAGCCGCCGCTTGCACGGCTTGAATCGACCGTGTCGAAACTATCAGCAAAAACGGCGCCCTTGGCGTGGGAGCCGAGGGCGCCGCGGGACCGGACCTGATGGGGGTTATCAGGTGGCCGGTTTCTCGGGCAGCGGCGAGATCGGCATTCCCGGGCCGATCTTCTGCAGATTGCCGGTAATCACCCGGTCGCCTTCGACCACACCGCTCAAGATGGCAACCTGATCGCCGTTGGTCGGTCCGAGCGAAACGATGCGCTGGTCGACGGTGTTGTCCTTGCCGACGACATAGAGGTATTTGCCGAGTTGGCCCGAGCCGAGTGCCGTCTGCGGCACCATCAGCGCATCGGGCTGCTCTTTAACGTGCAGCCGGACGCGGACATATTGGCCGGGCAGCAGCGTGAACTTGCCGTTGCCGATCGTCGCCCGTGCCGTGATCGTGCCGGTCGAGCGATCGATCGTGTTGTCTATGAAGGTGAGATCGCCCTTCTGGCGCGGTTCCGTTTCACCGGGAAGCAGGACGTCGACACTGATCGGTCCAGCGGCGCGGGCCTCCTCGATCTGCGTCAGGTCCGTCTCGCTCGGATTGAAGGTGACGTAGATCGGATCGAGCTGCACCAGCGAGTTGAGCACGGTGCCGGCAACGCTGACCAGCGTTCCGACGGAAGCCTGGCTGCGACCAATGCGTCCCGCGAACGGGGCACGGATTTCGGTATAGCTCAAATTGAGCTCGGCGGTCCGCAAGGCGGCCTGGTTCACGGCGAGCGAGGCCTGAGCCTCGCGCAAGGTGCTGGTGCGCTGGTCGAACACGTCCTTGGCGAGATAGCCGCTCTTGGCGAGCTCGCTGCCGCGCCCGAGATTGGAGCGCGCATAGTCGAGTGTTGCCGTGTCGCGCTGGATAAGCGCCTTCGCCTGCTCGAGGGCAGCCTGGAAATCCTCCGGGGCGATCTTGTAGAGAAGGTCGCCCTTCGCAACATCGCTGCCGTCGGTGGCGACCTGCTCCTGCAGATAGCCCGGCACGCGCGCCTGCAGCGTAATGCTGCGGATCGGCTCTACCCGGGCGGCATAGTCGAGATAGATCGGGATCGTCTTCTTGACGACGCTCACCACCGGCACCGGCATGACAAAGGCTTCCGGCTTGGGTGTCGCCGCCCCGGCCGTGCCGGCGTTGAGGCTGAGGCTGCCCATGTCGAGCAGGTGAACGCTCGCCACTGAAATCGCCCCAAGGGCGACGGCCGTTCCCAGCGCGATTTTCCATTTACGCATGATCAATTCTCCAGTCCTATTCAGCCGCTTCGGCCAATGGCTCGAAGGCGGGTTCGGCAGTTGGTTGTTCAGTCGCTTCGGAGACCGGTTCGCTCTCGCTACGGCGCTCGCGCAGCTGCTCGATCACCGCATAGAAGACCGGCACGAACACCAGCGACAGGATCGTCGCCGCGACCATGCCGCCAAAGACGGTGGTGCCGATCGACTGCCGGCTCGCGGCACCCGCACCTGTGGCGAACATCAGCGGCAGCACGCCGAGGATGAAGGCGAAGGCGGTCATCAGGATCGGTCGCAGCCGAAGCCGCGCCGCTTCCATCGCGGCGTCGACGATGCTGAGGCCTTCTTCGCGCCGGCGCCGGGCAAACTCCACGATCAGAATCGCGTTCTTGGCCGCCAGTCCGATCAGCATGACGAAGCCGATCTGCGAATAGACGTCGATCTGCATGCCGCGCAGCCACAGCACGACGAACGCACCGAACAATGCAAGCGGCACCGCCAGCAGCACCATGAACGGCATCGCCCAGCTCTCATATTGCGCGGCGAGGATCAGGAAGACGAAGACGATCGCGAGACCGAAGACGACGGATGCGATCGATCCCGCCTTGAGCTCCTGATAGGTGATGCCGGTCCATTCGTAGCCGAAATCTCTCGGCAACGCCGTGGCAGCGGCACGCTCCATTGCCGCCACCGCCTGGCCGGACGAAAAGCCGGGGGCGGCGCCGCCATTGATCAGGGCCGATGCATTGTTGTTGTAATGCGGCACGGTCTCGGGGCCGACGATAGGCACAAGCTTGCCCAGCGTGCTCAGCGGCACCATGCCACCCGACGCATTGCGGACATAGAGCCGCGAAATGTCGGCCGGACCCGCACGAGAGTCCTTGTCGGCCTGGATCGTCACCCGGAAGGTGCGGCCGAACAAGTTGAAATCGTTCACATAGAGCGAGCCGAGATAGATCTGCAGCGTATTGAAGACGTCCGGCAGGTTGAGCCCGAGCAGCTTCGCCTTGGCGCGATCGAGATCGTAGTTGAACTGCGGCGTCGAGGTAGAGAAGGACGAGAACAATTGCTGCGGGTTGAGCTCCGGCTGCTTGCGCGCCTCGGCAATCACGGCTTGTGTCGCATCGTTGAGCGCCACGCTGCCGCGGCCCGTCAGGTCCTCGACCTGGAACTCGAAGCCACCAGTGGTACCAATGCCCGGGATCGACGGCGGGTCGAAGCTCAGCGCAAAAGCTTCCGGAATTTGCAGCAGCTTGTTGCGCACGTCGGCGACGAGCTTCGAGGCGCTCTGATCGGGGCCGCGTTCGTCCCATGGCTTCAGGATGGCGAATTCGACCGCCGAGTTCGACTGCGCGGCACTGGTCAGGAAGTTCAAGCCGCTGATCGAGCCGACAATATCGACGCCAGGCGTATTCTGCAGGATGTCGCGTGCCTTTTGCGCCACCGCGTCGGTACGTTCCAGAGAGGCCCCGTCGGGGAGCTGGATGACGACGAAGAAGTAGCCCTGGTCCTCGACCGGAAGGAAGGTCGAGGGCAGCCGCTGCCAGACGAAATAGGTCGCGACAAGTCCGGCCGCGAACACGCCGAGCATGATCCAGCGCAGGCGGATGAGAATACGGACCCCATTCGCATAGGCATGCGCCAGCCGTTCGAAACCCATGTTGAACCAGCGGAACAGCACGAACTGCGTTTCCGGCCGGTGGCGCAGGAAGGCGGCGCTGAGCGACGGGGTAAGCGTCAGCGAGACGAAGGCCGAAATGCCGAAGGAGATCGCCACAGTCAGGGCAAACTGGTTGTAGAGCCTGCCGGACACGCCGGGAATGAAGGCGACCGGCACGAACACCGCCATCAGAACGGCGGTCGTGGCGATGATCGGGCCGGTGACCTCCGCCATCGCCGTGCGCGTGGCAGCCAGCGGTTTGAGGCCGGCCTCGAGCTGGCGTTCGACATTCTCGACGACGACGATGGCGTCGTCGACGACGAGGCCGATCGCCAGCACCATGCCGAGCAGGCTGAGCATGTTCAGCGAGAAGCCAAGCATATGCATGACGGCCAGCGTCGCCACCAGCGACACCGGAATTGCGATCGTCGGGATGATCGTGGTGCGCCAGCTTTGCAGGAAGATGAACACCACGGCGACGACCAGGACCAGCGCTTCGCCGAGCGTGATCAGCACGTCGTGCATCGAGGCCGAAACGAAACGTGTCGTATCGTAATGCATGGCGTAGCTGACGCCCTTCGGGAAGCGGGCCGACAGCTCCTGCATCTTGTCCTTGACGCGCTGCTGCAGATCGAGCGCGTTGGAGCCCGGCATCTGATAGACCGCGAGCACCACCGTCGGATCCTTGCCGAAGAAGGCCGACGACGAATATTGCAGCGCGCCGAGTTCGATGCGCGCAACGTCGCGTAGCCGGACCAGCGAGCCGTTGGCGGTATTGGCCCGCACCACGATGTCGCCAAACTCCTTGGGATCGCTCAGCCTGCCGACGGCGTTGACCTGCATCTCGAAGGCGGTGCCGGCCGGAGCCGGCGACTGTCCGATCTTGCCGGCCGCCACCTGGACGTTCTGCTCGGCGACGGCGTTCTGCACGTCGACGGCAGTAATGCCGAGATTGGCGAGCTTGTCGGGGTCGAGCCAAATGCGCATCGAATAGCGCCGCTCGCCGAAGATCTGCACGTCGCCGACGCCGGGCAGGCGCTTCAGCGGATCGACCACCTGCAGATAGGCGAGATTGCTCAGCGCGACCGGGTTGACGGAACCGTCCGGCGAGGTGAGGTCGACGATCAGGACGAAGTTCGGATTCTGCTTCTTGATCGTCACGCCGCCCTGGTTGACGATGGCCGGCAACGAGGAAGCCGCCTGCGAAACGCGGTTCTGGACGTCGACGGCCGCCGTGCTCAGGTCGTAGCCAACGTCGAAGGTGATGGTGATCGTCGAGGAGCCGTCATTGGAGCTCGACGACGACATATAGGTCATGCCCTGGACGCCGTTGATCTGCTGTTCGAGCGGCGTCGTCACCGTGTCGGCGACGACCTGCGCGCTGGCGCCCGGGTAGTGGGCGCTGACCACGACCTGGGGCGGCGTGATGTCGGGAAATTGCGAGACGGGCAGGAGGAAATAACAGATCCCTCCGGCGAGCACCATGATGATGGCGATCGCCGACGCAAAGATCGGACGATGAATGAAGAAGTTTACCATGATATGCACGCCTCGCCCGATGCTCTGGCCCGGCCAAAGGCCCTGGCTACCCTGGACAGCCGCCGGCTGCGCGTTGAGCCGGAATCTTCGAGAAAGCCGAAATCTTCCACAAGGCGGCGCGGCGCATTGCGGCGCTCGGCCTGCTCGTCAGCCAGCGCACGCAGCATCGCCTCGAAAGACCGCGGGTCGACGCGGTCGGCCTTCATCAGCATGCGGATCATCGGATCCCTCACGACTTCATCGATCGTCAGATCATTGCGCTGCGACATCGAAGCGGCTCCTGGTTTTTGGCGATCCGCGGCAAGCCGCGGATCGGGTGTACTCTTGCTCGCCGGCCGAGGCCGTAAGGTGCGGTTCGTCCCCTTGCCGATCGGGGCGAGGTTGATGGCCGGCACTTGCGAATTTGACATGATGCAATGCGGGTGTTACAGGTAAGTAACATCTCTAAAGTTACAGACCGGTAACACCCTAGTCAAGAGGTGCACCGAGGGAATTTCGGGAAACGCAATCACGGAGGTTTTGATGACAGACGGTGTTGTGGAGCGTGTTCGCCCCCGGGACAGGATCCTGGAGACGGCACGGGACATGTTTCACAAGCATGGCATTCGCGGCGTCGGCATCGACGCCATCACCGAGGCCGCCGGCACCAACAAGATGACGCTCTACCGGCATTTCGAGTCCAAGGACGACCTGATCATCGAATGCCTGCGGGCGACCGCCTGCAGCGCCAACGCGATGTGGGAAAAGTTCGAGGCCGAGAATCCGGGCGACAAACTGGCGCAGCTGCACGCCTGGGTGCGGATGGCGGCCGATTGCCTGATGTCGGATCGTCGCGGTTGCGACATGGCCAACGCCGCCATCGAGCTGAGCGAGGCCGATCATCCGGCAAGGCAAGTGATCAAGGAACTCAAGGAAGCGCAGCGCGAGCGGCTGGTCTCCCTGTGTCGCGATGCCGGCATCGGACAGGCCGAACTTCTTGCGGACACGCTGTCGCTGTTGCTCGAGGGCGCCCGTGTCAGCCTGCAAAGCGTCGGCGCCGAGGGCCCGAGCGCGCAGTTCGTCCGCATGGCGGAAGGCCTGATCACTTCTTTCAGGGCCAGATAGTCTCGCAAGCGGCGAAACGATCCGTGGCGTTTCGATTGCGCGCCGCGCCGCTGGGTAATGTCTCGTCCCATCGCGATGTGCCATCTCGCGTCTCCCTTGCCGATCCTCCGCAGCAGCATTGCCGGCGCGGCGTTGTTTGCTGGTCGTGAGGCAGGATAGGGCCGCCGGCGAACCGGTGGGAGTGACAAGTGTGACAGGATTCTGCCCGACAAGCCGCAGCGATCGCAGCCAAGCTCACAGACCCGCGGATCAACAGTCGTGTCCTGGTCACGACCCCAAGCATCGGCCGCTATCCCGGAGCCGGAACAAAAAAAGCCCGCTGCCGGGAGGAGGTGGCAGCGGGCTCGATTTCGAATACGGCACGGGAGGAGGTGTACCGCACTCAGCGTCGGCATCGCATCTGGGAGGAGTAGATGGCCGACACCTGCGAAACTATCGATTGCCCAATGATTCGGCAACAACAAAAGTTGCATAGCTGATGTGCAGATTTGCGGTATCAACCGAATTTTAACGATCGAGGCCCGAGCGACCATCGCCTCGCGCGGCATCACTGCACCGGGACATTTTCTTTGAAGATCAGGCGCGGCTCGATGAATTTCCGCGTCAGATAGGGCGCCGACGAGGCGATCGAGCCGAGCAGGCGAATGACCGACTGTTCGGCGATCAGCCGCGCATTCTGGTCGATGACGACGTCGAGCAGATCGTCGACGAGATAGCCGCGCGTCTCACGCGTCAGATCATGGCAGATGAACACCGGCTTCTTCTGCGGTCTGACTTCGCGCAGCGCCTTCGCCACGCCCGAGCGCCCGGCCCCGACACAGTAGATGCCTAGCAACTCCGGCTCGTTGTGCAGCGCCTTCATGGTCGCGGTATAACTGACCTCCGGTTCGTCGTTGATCTCGACGGCGCTGGTGACGGCCAGGTTCGGAAACTCCTCGCCGAGCACGGAGCGAAAGCCCATCTCGCGTTCCTCATGGCCTCGATAGGAGCGTGAACCGACGACCATCGCCAGATGGCCCTGGCGGCCGCCGAGGAACCGTCCCATCAGCAGCGCCGCCGTACGGCCGGCCACCCGGTTGTCGATGCCGACATAGGCCGAGCGGGGCGCGCCGGGAACATCGGACACCAGTGTGACCAGGCGAATGCCGGCCTCGACGATCTCGCGCAGGATGTTGCGCGTTCGCGGATGGTCGATGGCGATGACGCCGACCCCGTCCGCCTTGAGCGAGAGGTTTTCGACGGCCGCCTGCAAGGCACTCGGCGAGATGCCGGCGAGCTTGTGGATGCGGCAGGAGGCGACCAGCGGCAGGCGCGCCGCATAATCCTCGATATGCCTGGCCAGATCGGCCATGAAGGCATTGCTGCCGATCGGCAGGAAGAATTCGAGATGTGCCGGCCGCGAGGGCAACGCGACCTGGTCGACGACCGGCAGATAGCCGAGCTGCTTGGCCGCCTCCATTACGCGCTGCCGGTTGGCGGCACTGGCTCCCGGTCGGTTGTTGAGCACACGGTCGACCGTCGCGGTCGACAGGCCGCAGCTTCTGGCAATATCCGAAACGGTGGCTTTCATATCGCAACCATGTGGCGATGCGATCCAGTGCCTCGACGATAAGCCCGGCCCGGCTGCTCAGCCGGGCCGTTGCGTGCCCTCGACCAGCGCGTCATGGATCTCCTTGTCCGACATGCCGGTGATGACGCGTTCGACTTCGGCGACGCTGGTCTTCTTCGGGTCGATATCGTCGGCGACCACCTTGCCGCGGCGCATGACGACGATGCGGTCGACCACCTGGAAGACATGATGGATGTTGTGGGCGATGAAGATGCAGGAATGGCCGGAATCGCGGGCGTTGCGCACGAAGCTCAGCACGCCTTGCGTTTCGGCGACGCCGAGATTGTTGGTCGGTTCGTCGAGGATGATGAGGTCGCTGTCGAAATGCATGGCGCGCGCAATCGCCACCGCCTGCCGCTCGCCGCCGGAGAGCGAGCCGATCGGCGTCGTCGGCGGGATGTTCTTCGAGATGCCGACCTGCTTGAGCAGGTCGCGGGCAACCACGTTCATCGCCTCCTGGTCCATGCGGTTGAGGAAACGCGGCGGCCTGATCGGCTCGCGTCCGAGGAACAGGTTGCGGGCGATCGACAGCTGCGTCACCAGGGCCGAGTCCTGGTAGATCGTCTCGATGCCGTGGGCGATGGCGTCGCTGGTGCTACGCAAATTCACCTTCTTGCCTCGGATGAAGATGTCGCCGCTGGTCAGCGGGACCGCGCCCGATAGCACCTTGATCAGCGTCGACTTGCCGGCGCCGTTGTCGCCGAGCAGCCCGACGATCTCCCTTTCGTTGACATGGAAATTGGCATCAACCAGCGCCTGTACACGGCCATAGGACTTGCGGATGTTTTCCATGCGGACAAGCGGTTCGGCCATGGTTCAAGTCCCTGCCTGATGCCGGCGTTCCAGCCATGAGTGGAGCGCCATCATGCCGAGAATGATGGCGCCGATGAAGATATTGTAGGCAAGGCCGGGCACGCCGATCAGCACGATGCCGTTGCGCATCACGCGCAGGATCAGGATGCCGAGCACAGTGCCGATGATTGTGCCGCGCCCACCGGTCAGCGCTGTGCCGCCGATCACCACCATGGCGATGACTTCGAGCTCGTAGCCGGTGCCGCTGTTGGGGTTGGCCGCCGAGGTGCGTAGCGAGGAGATGACGCCGGCAAGCGAGGCCAGGATCGACGACAGGATGAACAGGCCGATCTTGACGCCGCTGACATTGACGCCGCGCGCCCTTGCAGCACTCGGGTTGCCGCCGGCCGCCTGGATCCAGTTGCCTGTCCGGCTTTGCGTCAGCACGTAGCCGAGCGCGATCGCGGCGGCGATGAACCAGAACAATGACATGTAGATACGGAACGGCCCGATGAAGAAATCGCCGACCAGCGCTTCCGCCAGCCAGCTGCCCTCGGCGCTCCAGGTCCGCTGCGGAAATCCGTTGGTGACGAACAATGCGGTGCCGCGCACCACCAGCAGCATGCCCAGCGTCACCAGGAACGACGGGATCTTGAGCTGCGTCACGAACCAGCCATTGACCAGTCCAATGAACGCAGCGACCACCAGCGCGATGACGAAGGCGGCTTCGAGCGAGGCGACGCCGCTGTTGAAGAGGGTCCACATCAAGACCGGCGAGAAGCCGAACAGCGACCCGACCGACAGGTCGAATTCGCCCGATGTCATCAACAGCGTCATCGCCAGCGCGATCAGCCCGAGCTCGACCGTGAACGCCAGCGTGTTCGAGATGTTTTGCGGCGACAGGAAGTCGTGGTTGATGCCCCAGAACACAGCGATCTCGACGACGAGCAGCACGAACGGCCCGAACTCGGGCCGCGCGATCGAGCGTTGGATAAGAGAACGATTTTCCACCTTGGACCCGCGATAGGATTGGATTTGGCCGAGACCGCAACCGGCTTCGGCGGAATGATGAGACGGTCACGGCCGCCGAAGCGGCCGTGACCAACTCGATCGCGGATTTATTTGCCGGACAGGATCTTGTCGTAGACTGCCGCGGTGTCCTTCTCGTAGAGCGCGCCGGTGATCACGTCGAAGCCTGGCGGAATACCGCTTGCCGCCATGTTGGCGAGCGAGAGCGCGACATAGCTGGTCGCCTGCGGATCCTGCCACTGGCCGGCATTGACGTAGCCGTTCAGCACCTCCTGGGTTGTGTCGAGCGAGTTGCCCCAGCCGACGACCGGGATTTCGCCCGGCTTGACGCCGACCTGGTCGAACACCCGCTTGATCGAACCGGTGACAAGGTCGCCGAGGCCGATAACCGCCTTGACCTTGGCCCTGTTGGCGGTGAGGTAATCGACCATGCGGTTGATCACTTCGGCCTGGTCGAGCGTCGCTTCGGTGATTTCGTAGGTGATGCCGAGCGGCTCGAACACGCTCTTGATGCCTTCCTCTTCCTGGACGCCATAGGTGGCGCCGGGAATTTCGACCGGCATCCAGACGAAGTCGCCCTTCTTCACCAGGCCCTTATCGACCAGATATTGCGCCCAGTGCTTGCCGAAGGTGACGTTGTCGCCACCGACATAGGCGTTGAAGTCCGCCTTCGGGTCGGGCGTGTTGAAGTTGATGATCGGGATGTTCGCCGCCCGCGCTTCCTTGACGATCTCGACAAGGCTGCCCGGATCGGGGCTGGTCGTGGTGATGCCGTCGGCCTTGGCGGCGATTGCGGCGCGGACGGCTTCCTGTTGCGACGCCACGTCGCCGTTGTGGAACGAGGTGTTGACGGTATTGCCGGTGTCCGCCGCCCATTGCTTGGCACCGGCAAGGAAGTAGGTCCAGACCGGATCGGCCGGGCCGCCATGCGAAATCCAGTAGAACGTCTTGGCCTGTGCCGCGGCCGGAATGGCCAGCGCCATCACCAAGCCAAGTACAAGCAGTCTTAGCCTCGTCAGCATTTGATTTCCTCCCATTTGAACCGAACTCCTCCTCCGACGACGATCACCGCGAAAAGCCGTGCGCGGCCAAAACGGTGGTCGCATTTTGCCAGCGTCGACCTGGACGCATTAGAGCATTCCCTTTTTCGATCGATGGCAAGCCTCGATTGCCAATGGACGTTGGCGCAAGGCACCACGCCATCAGCAATCCCATCAGATTGCATCAGTTTGGCTGATATTTTCCAGGCGGCCGACGATCGGCCTTGCGACCGTCATGCAATGCCGCGCGGCGGCGCGCCGAGCACGGATTGCTCTAGGTCGATAAGCGTCCCGGTCATCAGCCCGGAGGCGTCGCTGAGCAGGAACAGCGTTAGCTGGGCGACTTCGTCCATGGTCAGCAATCGACCAAGCGGCAGGCCGGCGGCGGCGATCTTTGCCCAGTTTTCGCCCTTGCCCAGCGTGCGCGCCTGCATCTCTTGTTCGGCCGGCGTCGCTACCCAGCCCATGTTGATGCCGTTGACGCGGATACGATCGGAGAGATGCGCGTTGGCAATGTTTCTGGTCAGCGTCGAAAGCGCGCCCTTGGTTGCGGAATAGATGGCAAGGTCCGGCGCACCGCAATGCGCATTCACCGACAGTATGTTGACGATGGCGCCCGCCGCCCGCCGTGTCTTGATGTCGGCTACGGCCGCCTGCATGAGGAAGAACGGCGCGCGCGCATTGACGGAAAACAACCTGTCCCAGTCGTCGATTGTGCCAGTTTCCAGCGAGGCCCGGTCGGTGAGGGCCGCGGCGTTCACCAGACAATCGATGCGGCCGCGTCTTTTGATCGCTTCCGCCATGACAGCTGCAGGCGCGGCCGGATCTCCAAGGTCGGCCTGGATGAAGACGACGGGCCGGCTTGGTCGTGAAAGCTCTTCGGCGATGCGTCTGCCACGCTCGGCGTTGCGGCCGACAATGGCGATCCCTTCGCCGCCGCCGGCTGAGGCCAGCCGGGCGATGGTCTCGCCAAGCCCTTGCGTCCCGCCGGTAACGACAAGGGTCTTGCCCTCAAGAGCGACGATCAATGGACTCTCCCGAATGCCGACGAGCAGGTAATTTCCAATCAGAGAATTCTAGAATCTATCGGATGTTGGGCTGTTAGATGAGGTCGGCCCTTGCGAGGTCGCGCATCAGATGGCTGGCGCCGTAGGTCCAGTGTGGGCAGTCGGGCGACAGCCGCACGCGGTTGACCAGGGCACCGAACTTCTCCGACGAGATGGTGACGATGTCGCCGACCTTGTGGGTAAAGCCCTTGCCTTTTTCGCCGCGATCCTTCGACGGCACGAACATCGTGCCGAGATAGAGCGCCAGCCCGTCCGGATACTGGTGGTGCGGCCCCATGGCGGCGGCGACCAGCTCTTCCGGCGAGCGGCTGATCTCGGCCATCGAACTGGCGCCCTCCAGCGAGAACCCATCCTCACCCTCGACCTTCAACCGTACGATCGCCTGCTTCACGTCGCCGATGGAAAACGCCTCGTCGAACAGCCGGATAAAGGGGCCAAGTGCTGCCGAGGCGTTGTTGTCCTTGGCTTTGCCGAGCAGCAGCGCCGAGCGCCCCTCGACGTCGCGCAGATTGACGTCGTTGCCGATCGTCGCCCCGACAATCCTGCCGCTGCTGGCGGCAATCATGGCGATCTCCGGCTCCGGATTGTTCCATGTCGAAACCGGATGCAGGCCGACATCGGCGCCGAAGCCGACCGAGGCCATCGGCTGGCATTTGGTGAAGATCTCGGCGTCGGGGCCGATGCCGACTTCGAGATATTGCGACCAGGCGCCGCGCGCAATCAGCTTGGCCTTGATCTCCATTGCTTCCGGCGAGCCGGGCTTGAGCTTCGACAGATCGTGGCCGATCAGCCCGGCGATGTCGGCGCGAATGGCGTCGGCCTTTTCCGCCGAACCGCGCGCCTGCTCCTCGATCACCCGTTCGAGCAGGCTGACGACAAAGGTGACGCCAGACGCCTTGATCGCCTGCAGGTCGACGGGGGACAGCAGGTACGGTTTCCCCGGATCGCGCGCTGTCTCGAAACTGTTGGCGGCAATGGCATCGAGCGGGCCGATCGGCCACCCCTTGGCCGAGCGGACGTGGCCCGCCGGATCCGGCAATTCGCAAACGTCGCGTACGGTCGGCGCCACATTTGACGTGATGTCGAAGACCGTGCCGTCACGCACCGTGACCACCAGCGGATGGGAAGCATCGCTCGCCCGGGCGCGGCCTACGAAGAGGCCTTCGGCGGGCAAATGTGTGGCGTTCGTCATGGCTTACATTTCCTGCTTTCTTGTCCTTCGGCCGCGGCACTTTCAACAAATTCCCGCCAAAGGTCTATCCCGCTTGCAGGGGCGAGCTTTGTCAATTCTTTCAACCAGTCTTCGCATCGCTGGACCTTGATCGAGGCTGACGTGCGCCAACGGCGAGGGAAAACGCTCTTTCAAAATAATGAAACCGTCGCTAGGGTTTTCACCTACTGAAATCTCCAGGTGACGCTTGCTCCTACGGTTTTCCGATCCAATCTGGCAGAAGCCGCGGACAGCCACCGCCTTCCAGTCGCTTTTTCCAGCCGGCCAATGCGTCGATGTCGTCATCGTCGGCGGCGGCATTCTGGGTCTGTCAACGGCCTTGCACGCTGCCCGGCTCGGCCTTGCCGTCCAGGTGCTGGAGGGCGGCGAAATCGGCAGCGGCGCGTCCGGTCTGAACGGCGGCCAGGTCATTCCCGGCCTGAAATACGATCCGGACTGGCTGCTGGAGCATTTTGGTCTCGAGCGCGGCGAAGCGCTCGTCAACTTTGCCGCCTCGACGGCGGACGCCGTTTTCGAATTGATCCGCGACGAAAGAATGGCGGTGCCGTTCGTCCGCAATGGCTGGGTCCAGGCCGCGCATACCGAGACCGCGCTGAAAGCGGCGGCGAACCGGGATCGGCAGTGGCGCGCCCGCGGCGCCGATGTCCGGCTGCTGAGCGCGACGGAGATCGCGACGATGACCGGCGCGCAGGGCTATCTCGGCGGCTGGCTCGACCGCCGTGCTGGTGTCATCGATCCGCTCGCCTACACATCGGAACTGGCGCGCGTCGCTGCAGCGGTGGGCGTAAAGATCGCCGAGCGCCAGAACGTGATGCAGATCAGCAAGGATGCTGGCATTTGGCACGTTTCAACCGAAAGCGGCGCCGAACTGAAGGCCAAGGCGGTCGTCCTGGCGACCAACGCCTATACAGGCGGCCTGCTCCCCGGCCTCGCCGAGACGATCGTTCCGCTGCATTCCTTTCAGATCGCGACAGCACCGCTATCGTCCAATCTCGCGGCGGCGATCCTGCCGGACGGGCAGGCGGTTTCGGATTCGCGCCGCATCCTCGTCTATTATCGCAAGAGTGCCGACGGTCGGCTGGTGCTTGGTGGGCGCGGCCGCATGACTTTGCCGAACGGCCCGGCGGACTGGGCGCATCTTGAACGCGCGCTGCTGCGGCTCTACCCGGCGCTGTCCGATGTGGCCATTGAAAAGCGCTGGTTCGGCCGGGTGGCAATGACGCCGGACCATCTCCCGCATATCCACGAGCCAGAGAAGGGTCTGCTGGCGGTCGTCGGTTGCCAGGGCCGCGGCATCGGCCTGATGACCGCGCTTGGCGAGCGCATCGCCTCCTATCTGTCGAGCAGCGACACCAGGCAATTGCCGTTCCCGATATCGCCGATCCGGCCGATCCCGTTTCACGCCTTTCGACAGGTCGGCGTTGCCGCGACCATCGCCTGGTACCGGACGCTGGACGCCTTCGAGCGCTGACGTTCATGCCCAAGTGTGAAACAGCTTGACAGCTTCACGAATATGAAAAAAAGCTTGGTCGATTTCAAATTGTGATGGGCCTCGATGTCGACTATCGCCGCAACGCAGCCGCTGCCGGAAACCCGGTCTTCGCCGGGTTTTCGCTTCGCCATGCTGCTTCCCGGCGGGCTGGTTACCTTTCTACTGATCCTTTTCGCGCTTGGCCTGGTGTTCTTCCTGGCCTTTCGCGGCAATGACGGCTCGCTGCTGGGGGCCGGTTTCACCCTCGCGAACTTCGTCACGGTGGCCACCGATCCGCTGTACTGGACGGTGACATTGCGCTCGCTGGGCATCGCCGGCCTGGTGACGCTGGCAACCGTCGTCACGGCATATCCCGTTGCCTACTACCTGGCTTTCCATGCCGGGCGGCGGCGCGGGCTGCTGCTGTTCCTGCTGACCCTGCCGTTCTGGACCAGCTATCTGCTGCGCGTCTTCGCCTGGAAGATCGTGCTTGCCTATAATGGCGTGCTCAACTCGGCATTGATCGAAAGCGGCATCTGGTCGGAGCCGACATTGGCGTTCTTGAATACGCCGGCAGCGGTCGTCGTTACGCTTGCCCACGCTTATGCCCCGTTCGCCATCCTGCCCATCTATGTGGCGCTGGACACCATCCCGAAATCGCTGCTCGAAGCCGCTTCCGATCTCGGCGCAAAACCGTTCACCAGCTTTCGCCGCGTCGTGCTGCCCAATTCGATGCCTGGCGTGCTGGCGGCGGCCCTCGTCGTCTTCGTGCCGACCGTCGGCGACTATGTCACGCCGGCGCTGGTCGGTGGCCCGGCCAGCACCATGATCGGCACGCTGATCCAGGCCGAGTTCGGCAAGGCCAATGACTGGCCATTCGGCGCCGCACTTGCCGTCGCCGTCATGCTGGTCATTCTCGCCGTGGTGCTGGTGGTGCGCTTCGCCGACCGCCGATACGGCAGCCGCACATGAACACGGCGCGTATCGATGCAAGGCAGGGCGGCGGCTGGCTGGGAGCCTACGTCCTTGCCTATCTGGTGTTCCTGTATCTGCCGATATTGCTGATCTCGCTGTTTTCCTTCAACAATTCGATCCAGGCGGCATTTCCCCTGCAAGGCTTCACACTGGAATGGTATGGCACGCTGGTCGGCAATTCGACGTTGTCCGGTGCGCTTGCCACCAGCCTCGTCATCGGCGCCATTGCCGCCACCGGCGCAACACTCTGCGGCATCACCGTGTCCTATATGGACCTCTACGGCCGCTCGCCGCTGGCCGCAACCATCAGTGCCATAGCCCGGCTGCCGATCCTGATCCCCGGCGTCATCATTGGCATCTCGCTGCTGATCCTGGTCAATCTCGCCGGTTTCGGGCCGTCGCGCATTGCCATTGTGCTCGGCCACATATTGGTGGCGCTGCCGACGACGGTGGTGATCATGAAAAGCCGCTTCGCCGCTATCCCGAAGACCATCCGCGAGGCCGCGCTCGATCTCGGCGCTTCCGACTGGACGACCTTCAGACGGGTGATGCTGCCGCTCAGCCTGCCCGCCATTATTTCGGCGTTCATGCTGGCCTTCCTGACCTCCTTCGACGAGTTCATCGTCGCCTTCTTCCTTGCCGGCACCGAGCCGACGCTGCCGCTTTATATCTGGAGCCAGCTGCGCTTCCCGAAATCGCTACCGACCGTCATGGCGCTCGGCACCGCGATCCTGGCCGTGTCGTTCCTCATCGCCGCACTCGCCGAAATCCTGCGCCATCGCGGGCTTGCTGCCACCCGGCGGTCAGCGCCCGCCGACCTGCCAAAACCACAAGAAACCGAAAGAGGAGAACTGCAATGGCATTCGACCTGAAATCGATAACGGCAAAGACAGCGAAAACCGGACTGGCTGCCTTCGCGCTGGCGCTTGCGTCGACTGTCGCCTTTGCCGGCGACAAGCTGCAATATTTCACCTGGTCGGGCTATGAACTGCCCGACTTCAACGAGAGCTTCCTCGCCGCGCACCCCGATGGTGTCGAAGCCTCGATGTTCGGCGACGACGACGACGCTTTCACCAAGGTCAAGGCCGGCTTCCGCCCCGACATCGCGCACCCCTGCTATGACAAGGTGGCGCGCTGGAACAAGGAAGGCCTGCTGCAGCCGATCGACACCAAGCGCATCAAGAACTGGGATTCGATCTTCCCGGTCTTCAAGAACCTGCCCGACCTGCAGGCCGGCGACGGCAAGGTCTGGATGGTGCCGTGGGACTGGGGCAACACCTCGATCCTCTACCGCACCGATCTGGTGAAGAATCCGGAAGCCAGCTGGAACCTGCTCTGGGACAAGCAATATGCCGGGCGCATGGCGACCATCGACGCCGTCCACGACACTCCGGTGGTGGCGGCCCTTCTTGCCGGCGTCAATCCATTCGACATGACGCCGGAGCAGATGGACAAGGTGGCGGAAAAATTGCGCGAGCAGCGGCCGTTGCTCTCCAACTACACCACTGACATGACCTCCGTCGAGCAGGCGCTGGCGAGCGGCCAGCTGGTCGCCGCAATGACCTGGAACGCCTCGGCCACCTCGCTGAAGAAGCAGGGCGTGCCGGTCGAGTTCATGAAACCGAAGGAAGGCATGCTGACCTGGGCTTGCGGTTTCGTCATGCTCAAGGACGCCAAGAACGTCGACCTTGCCTATGACTTCATCAACAGCCGGCTGGAGACGGATTCCGGAAAATACCTGATCCAGGCCTACGGCTATGGCAGCTCGACCAGCTCGGCTTTCGCGGCCGTGCCGAAGGAGGAGTTGGAGAAACTGCAGCTGCCTTCCGATCCCGAGGTGATGCTGAAGACCACGATCTTCACCGGGCCGATGAAACAGAATGACGAACTCGCCAAGATGTTCGAGAAGGTCAAGGCAGGCGGCTGAGCCTGGTTCTTCCTTCTCCCCTTGTGGGAGAAGGTGTCGCCGAAGGCGACGGATGAGGGGTGTTCCAGAGACACCGACGGCACTCCGGCCAGCCCCTCATCCGTCTCGGCGCTTCGCGCAGATCCACCTTCTCCCACAAGGGGAGAAGGGAAATCTTACCAAACAAGGACGAACGAATGGACATGCTGGACGAAACGGCTGAGAAGCCGAAGGACGACGCCGACGTCAGGGTCGGCCGGCGCGTGCGGGCGCTCAGGCTGGAGCGCAATCTCTCGCTGGCCGAACTTGCCGCCAAAGCCGGCGTGTCGATCGGTGCGCTGAGCCAGATCGAGCGCGGCATGTCGTCATTGCGGGTGCGCGTGATCTGGCCGCTTGCCGCCGCCCTCGACATCGAGCCGTCGGCGCTCATCGTTGACGGCAACGATGTCGGCAACGACCTCTATTGCGTGCGCGCCAACAGCCGGCGTCAGATCCCGGTCAAGTCGGAAGGCATCGCCAAGGCGCTGCTGTCGCCGCCGGCCGCCACGCTGACTGGCATGCTGGTGACGGTGGAAGCCGGTGGCGGCACCGCCGAAGCCTACGCCCATGCCGGCCATGAATTCGGCTTCGTCCTGTCGGGCGAGGTCGAGCTGGTGGTCGATTCGACCAGATACGGGCTGAAGACCGGCGACAGCTTCGCCTTCAAGAGCACGTTGCTGCATGCCTTCCGCAATCCGGGCAGTGAGCGCTGCCAGATCCTGTGGGTCAACACCACCAAACCGTCCGAGGTTCGCGATGGCGCCTGATCCGCTCGTCCGGCTGGACAAGGTCTCCAAGATTTTCCCCGGCGGCATCGTCGGGCTCGACACCGTCGATCTCGACATTTCGCGCGGCGAGTTCCTAACCCTGCTCGGACCGTCCGGCTGCGGCAAGACCACCAGCCTGCGGGTCATTGCCGGCTTCGAGAGCCCGTCGAGCGGTAGGGTCCTGCTCGAAGGGCGCGACATCACGGCGCTCAGGCCCTTCGACCGCCCGGTCAACACCGTATTCCAGGACTACGCGCTGTTCCCGCACATGAACGTCGCCGAAAATGTCGGCTTCGGCCTGTCGCTGCGCAAGCTCTCCGGTGCCGAACAGGCAAAGCGCGTCGGCGCAGCGCTCGACATGGTCGGCCTTGCCGAAAAGCTCGGCGCCCGCGTGTCCGAATTGTCGGGTGGCCAGCGCCAGCGCGTCGCGCTTGCCCGCGCCATCGTCTGCGAGCCGCGTGTGCTGCTGCTCGATGAGCCGCTATCGGCGCTCGATGCGCATCTGCGCGAGCAAATGCAGGTCGAATTGAAGCGGCTGCAGTCACGGCTTGGCACCACTTTCGTCATGGTCACGCACGACCAGACCGAGGCGCTGTCGATCTCTGACCGCATCGTCGTCATGAACAAGGGCCGCATAGAGCAGATTGCGCCGCCGGCGACCCTTTACGACCGGCCCGCCACCAAGTTCGTCGCCAGCTTCATTGGTACCATGAACCTTTTGCAGTCGCGCTTTGTCGGCCGTGACGGCGAGCGCTTGCGGTTCATCGCCGGCGCTCTGCCGCTGGAAGCGATTTCGGAAAAAGGCGAGCTGCCTGGCGAGGGCACGGTGCGCACCATCGGCGTGCGTCCGGAGGACCTTTTGGCCACGACCGAGGCCGCGGCCGGTACTGCACCGGTGCGGGTGAACAGCATCGTCTTTCACGGCCGCACCTTGCGCCTTCATGCAGAGCTCGGGCAGGGGACACAGGTGGTGATCGACGCACCACGCCGGACAGAGGGTTTTCAATTCAGCGTCGGCGACGTGGCGCATATCAGCCTGCGCCGCGGCGCCAACTGCCCTATGCTGCCCAGCTAGTCTGACTCATTTCCAGAAAACCGGAGCACGGCCCATGAGCAATCATCTCAATTTTTTCATCGGCGGCAAATGGGTCGGCCCCGTGGTTCGGCAACGCTGGATGTGATCGATCCGTCCACTGAAGAGGCCTACACCAAAATCTCGGTCGGCTCGAAAGCCGATGTCGACAAGGCCGTGGCGGCAGCCAAGGCGGCATTCCCGGCCTTCTCGCAAACCAGCAAGACCGAGCGCCTGAAGCTACTGAAGCGCATCCTCGAAGTCTACAATGAGCGCTACGAGGACATCGCCCAGGCGGTCAGCCAGGAAATGGGTGCGCCGATCAGGTGGGCGCGCGAGGCGCAAGCCTGGGCGGGCAGGGCGCATATGGAAGCTACCATCAAGGCGCTTGAGGATTACGAATTCAGCGAGAAGCGCGGCACCACCATGGTGGTCAAGGAGCCGATCGGCGTCTGCGCGCTGATTACACCGTGGAACTGGCCGCTCAACCAGATAGTCTGCAAGGTGGCGCCGGCCATCGCCGCCGGCTGCACCGTCGTTTTAAAGCCTTCCGAAATCGCGCCGATCAGCGGCATCATCTTTTCCGAGGTGATGGACGCCGCCGGCACGCCGAAGGGCGTCTACAATATGGTGAATGGCACCGGTCCGGATGTCGGCCAGGTCATGGCCGGCCATCCCGATGTCGACATGGTCTCGTTCACCGGGTCGACCCGGGCTGGCATCATCGTCGCCAAGACGGCGGCCGAGACCGTCAAGCGCGTCGCGCAGGAGCTGGGCGGCAAATCGGCCAACATCGTGCTGCCCGACGCCGACTTCGAGACGGCGGTGCGCAAGGGTGTCAACGCCTGCTTCGGCAATAGCGGCCAGTCCTGCGATGCGCCGACCCGCATGCTGGTGCCGGCCGCCCGTCACGACGAGGCGCTGACCATCGCCAAGAAGGCCGCCGAACGGCACAAGGTCGGCGACCCACGCTCCGAGGAGACCAAGCTCGGGCCGGTGGTCAGCAACATCCAGTTCGACAAGATCCAGCGGTTGATCGAGGCAGGTATCGCCGAGGGCGCGACGCTGGTCACCGGCGGCCCCGGCCGGCCGGAGCACCTCAACCGTGGCTACTATGTGCGGCCGACCGTTTTCGGCCACGTCAGGCCCGGCATGACCATCGAGAAGGAGGAGATCTTCGGGCCGGTCCTGTCGGTCATCTCCTATGATGACGATGATGATGCGGTGAAGATCGCTAACGACACCGTCTATGGGCTGGCCGCCTATGTGCAGTCCCGGGATATCGAACACGCCCGCAACATTGCCAGCCGGCTGCGTGCCGGGCAGGTCTCGATCAACTATCCGGAATGGGACACGTTCGCGCCCTTCGGCGGCTACAAGCAGTCCGGCAACGGCCGCGAATACGCCGACTGGGCGATCCACGATTTCCTCGAGATCAAGGGCATCATCGGATACGGCGCCTGAGCCTCGACATTGGCATTACGCAAGTCGAGTTTATTGCAATGGTTGGTGCCTTCGGCACCGGCGTTCGCTTGAACGGCCATGACGATTCCATGGCCGCAATGTGAGTGCGAAGCAGGGTCGCCTCAGATCGTCTTGACGTAGCCGGCCAACTGATCCGCCACCGTGCCCCAGCCGTCGTAGAAGCCCATCTCCTCGTGGCTGTTGCGCGTGGCTTCGTCGCGGTGGATGGCGGTGGCGGTGTAGCGCGTCGCCTCGCCCTGCGATTGCAGCGATATGACCGCTGTAATGAATGGATCGCCTGACGGCCGGTAGCCTGGCAGCAGCGCATCGGTCCACACCAGCCGCTCGTTCTGGACGATCTCGAGGTAGCAGCAACGCCTGTCGTTGATCTCCTTGCCGTCGGGCGACTGCATGCGGGTGCGGAACAGGCCGCCGGGCCGCAGGTCGATCTCGCAATCGGTGATGATCCACGGCTTCGGCGTGAACCATTGTCGGACATGCTCGGGCTTCGTCAAGGCCGTCCACAGCAGTTCCCGTGGCGCCTCGATCGTCCGTTCGAGCACGAGGTCGAGCTTCGGATCGGGCTGGAACAACGGCACCATATTCATCTGTCTGTCTCCTTGAGTTTCAGCACGTAATCGTCGAACTGGTCGAGACGGCGCTCCCACAGCGCACGCTGCTCGGACAGCCAGTTTTCCGCGAGCTTTAGCGGCTCCGGCGCAAGCCGGTAGGTCCTGACGCGGCCTGCCTTCTCCGAATGCACCAGCCCGCAGCCTTCCAGAACCCTGAGATGCTCGATGAAGGATGGCAGGGCCATCTCGAACGGCTGCGCAAGCTCGCTGACCGAGGCGGGGCTTCGGTTCAGTCGCTCGACCACGCGTCGCCGGGTCGGATCGGCGAGCGCCCGGAAAACGCCGTCGATCGGCTGGGGGCTTTCGGTCTGCAGGCTCGTCATGGTCGTTTCCTTGCCTCGGCCATTCCGCGTGACAGAGTTGGCTTAGAAAACACTTAGGGAAATTCCTTACTATTGGCAAGCGCGAAAATCGCAGATGCCCGGCGAGGCCGCTGGAAAACCGAGAGGCGCGGTTTTAGGGTGCCGTCAGATTCGACTGGTCCGAGGACGCGTTTTGACGATCACCATGTACGGCATCACCAATTGCGATACGGTCAAGAAGGCGCGTGTCTGGCTGGCGAGTCATGATGTTGCCTATCGCTTTTACGACTACAGGGCAGACGGGCTTGACGCGGATCGGCTGAACGGCTGGTCAGGCAAGGTCGGCTGGGAAATCCTGCTCAACAAGGCGAGCACAACGTTCCGTGAACTGTCGGAGGAGGACAGACTGGGCCTGGACGAGAACAAGGCCAAGGCGCTGATGCTGGCCAAACCAACGATGATAAAGCGACCGGTGCTGGAAATCGGCGACAGGATTCTCGTTGGCTTCAAGCCTGATGTTTATCAGCAGGCGGTGAGTGGGAAATAGGACCGACCCGCCGCGATCCGTCGCGCCCCCCTCTGTCCTGCCGGACATCTCCCCCTCAAGTGGGGAGATTGGCAGCTTCGCCGAAAGCGCCCTTCGTTGGAGACCAGCGAAAGCCGAAGTGACATCCAATCTCCCCACTAGAGGGGGAGATGGCCGGCAGGCCAGAGGGGGGCGCTGTCCCGCCGGCGTGACTAATTGATCCCACGCAAATAGCTCGCCAGTGCCACCGCATTATTGTGGGCCTCGTCATGGGCGCCGTAGAGCAGCGTCACCCGGCCTTTGCCCAGCAGAGCGCGCAGTTCCGCCACCGCCTCGCCGTTCCGGTCGAGCTCATCGCGGTATCGCCGCTGGAACTCCGCCCAGCGCGCCGGCTCATGGCCGAACCATTTGCGCAACCCATCGCTTGGCGCGATGTCCTTCAGCCATAGCGCCAGTGCCGCGTCCTCTTTGCGGACGCCGCGCGGCCATATGCGATCCAACAGCACCCGCTGCCCGTCATCGGGCGACGGCGGCTCATAGATGCGCTTGACCGCGAGCTCCATTGCCAACTCCGCATGGGCCAGCAGGCGACGCTGCTTGCCGGCTTTCGCTTACAGATCCCCGGCCTAAACCCACTCGCCCTTGCGCATCACCGGCACGCGGCTGCCGTCCTTATGGACGCCGTCTATGTCGATCTTGTCCGAGCCGATCATCCAGTCGATGTGGATGAAACTCTTGTTGCCGCCGCGCGCCGCGATCTCGTCCTGGCTGAGCGAGGCCCCGTCGACGAAGCACTTCGAATAGCACTGGCCGAGCGCGATGTGGCAGGCGGCGTTCTCGTCGAACAGCGTGTTGAAAAACAAGAGCCCGCTCTTTGCGATCGGCGAGGAATGCGGCACCAGCGCCACCTCGCCGAGACGGCGCGAGCCTTCGTCGGTATCCAGCACCTTTTGCAGCACATCCTCGCCCTTCGTGGCCTTGGCCTCGACGATACGGCCCGCCTCGAAACGCACCGCAATGCCGTCGATCAGAGTACCCTGATAGGACAGCGGCTTGGTGCTGGTGACATGACCCTCGACGCGCCTTGCATGCGGCGTGGTGAAAACCTCTTCGGTCGGGATGTTGGGGTTGCAGGTGATGCCGTTCTTGGCGGTCGAGGCGCCGCCCATCCACTCGTGGCCATCGGCCAGCCCGACGGTCAGGTCGGTGCCGGGGCCGGTGAAATGCAGTGCGTGGAAATTGTGGCCGTTCAGCCATTCGGTGCGGCTCTTCAACGCCGCATTGTGCGCCGTCCAATTGCCGATCGGGTCTTCGACATCCACCCGCGAGGCGGCAAAGATGGCGTCGGCAAGCTTGGCCACGGCGACGTCTTCGGCGTCGTCCGAGAAAACCTGCTTGGCCCAGGCCTGATCGGGATAGGCGACGATGTTCCAGTTGATGTCGAAACCGGTGATCTTCTCCAGCGCCGGCTGGTAGGCCATCGAATTCGCCTTGTTGGCACGCGCTACCTTTGCCGGGTCCTGCGCCGAAAGCAGCGACGGATCCTCACCGCGCACGGCAAGCCTCGCCGCATTGTTGGCGAAGGCTTTTGCCATGCCTTCATAGAGCCAGCCGGCGGCGCGGTCGAAACCGGCGTCGGCGCCGTAGCGGAAGCGTGCCAGAGTGATCTCGTCGTCGTTGAAGATCGGCGTCACCAGGCCGGCACCTGCCTTGTAGGCGTGCTCGACGATCCGCCGCGTCAAAGGCAGCGCTGCAATAGACGAGGTCAGCACCAGATCCTGCCCCGGCTGCAATTGCAGCCCGACCTTGACGGCGACCTCCGCCAGCCTGTCGAGCTTCACCGGGTCGATGGTTGCGGAAACGCCGCGCGAATGTGTGGTCATGATCCTGCCTGCCGTGATTGGGGACTGTTTCTTACATAGACCGGCGCTACCGACCTTTCCACCGTGATGATGCCGGCAGTCTTAGCTGGCACTCTCGAGCGACCTGAACTGCGCCATCGTCGCCTCGATCTCTTCGCGCACCCAGATCTTGAAATCCCTGACCTTGCGGCTTTCGCTCTTACTGGCCGAGGTCACCAGCCAATAGCCGAGCCCGCTCTGGGCGCGTATGCCGAACGGCGCAACGAGACGGCCGTCGGCCAGCGCGTCGGCGGCTAGCAACTGCCAGCCGAGCATGACGCCGTGCCCGGCAATCGCCGATTCCAGGCACAGCATCGGATCGGTGAAGCGCGCGCCTTTCATGAAGGTGACCGGCTTCACCCCGGCCGCTTCGAACCAGCTCTCCCAACTGATCATCGATCTTTCGTCGGTGATCGCACAGGTCAAAGCAAGGTCCTCGATCGATTTCAGCTTGCTGGCGATCACCGGTGCACAGACCGGAAACACCTCCTGCGCCAGCAGCAATTCGGCCCGCCCGCCGGGCCATTTGCCGTCGCCGAGCCGGATGGCGACGTCGATGTCCGAACGATCGAGATCGGCAAGCCGCACCGAGGCATCGATGCGCAGGAGCACGTTCGGATGCCGGGCAAAATGCCGCGACAGCCGCGGCAGCAGCCATTTCGAGGCGAAAGCCGGCGCCACCGAAACCACCAGCGTGCACTCCGAGCTTTCATCGGCAAGCGCTACCGCCTGTGCGAGCTCGCGAAATCCGGCGCTGAGCCGCGCGGTAAAGACCGTGCCGAACTCCGTCGCCACCAGGCCAGCTGGCGTTCGTTCGAACAGCGCCCGGCCGAGCTGCTTTTCTGTCCGGTTGATCTGCTGGCTGACGGCGCTGACAGAGACGTTGAGCTCGCCGGCCGCCGCTGCGAGCGAGCCCAGGCGGGCGACGGCTTCGACGGCGCGCAAGCCGTTGAGATGGACGCGGTTCAGCATAGCCATACAGTTTTTCTAAACTCGAACGGCTGAAATCTCAATTGCCAGACACTCCCGGATGCCGGATTCTAAGTGGGTTACTCAGAGTGAGGAGGCAAACCTGATGAAGATTTTATCATGGCTCAGCGCCTTTTCCCCGATCGGAACGCAGCCACACTGGCATGACAGCGAGGCCACCAGCTGGGTGACCGATCCGCTGTCGCATCCGGTGCTCGACACCATGTCGGAGCGCGAACTCGCCGACATGCCGTTCAGGCTGACCGCGCGTCGTACCCGCTTCGAGACGGCATCGACCTGCTGCGGCTGAGTTCCTGAACGAGGATCGTGCTTGGCACCTCAGGCGAGCCGGCCGCCGACGTGGCTGCGCAACCCTTCTGGCCCAACAAAAGGCGGATTGTCTCACCGGCAGGCGCACCTATGGTGCACCGCGATGAACATCGCTTCACCCTTGCGCCTGGCAATCGCCGGCATGATTGCCCTGGCCGTCGCCATGGGCATCGGCCGCTTCGTCTATACGCCGATCCTGCCCGGCATGATGGAAGAGCTCGGCCTGTCGCCGGCTGATGCCGGCTGGATCGCATCGGCCAATTATCTCGGCTACCTCGTCGGCGCACTTGCCGCCACCGGCGGCTGGGCGCAAGGCCGCGAGCGCCAGCTGATGCTGGCCGGCCTTGCCGCCACCGCAATCCTCGCCGGCCTGATGGGCCTGACCGGCACCATGCCCGCCTTTCTCCTCATCCGCTTTCTTGCCGGCGTTGCAAGCGCCTTTGTCCTGGTCTTCATGACCAGCATCGTTTTCGGTCATCTCGCCGCGGCCGGGCGAAACGACCTGCAGGCGCTGTATTTCGGCGGTGTCGGCCTCGGCATCGCAGCGTCCTCGGCGCTGTTGGCGCTCCTCGTCACCGAACATGCCGGCTGGGCCGCGGGCTGGCTGTGGTCCGCGGTGATTTCGGCCTGCGGCTTTGCCGCCGTCGCCTTGCTGGCCGGCGGCACCTCGGCCGCGAACAGCACCACAGGGAGCGAGCCGGCATTGCCGAAAAACCGGTCGCTGGTGAAGATCATTATCGCCTACGGCCTGTTCGGCTTCGGCTACATCGTCACGGCAACGTTCCTGGTCGCCATCGTCCGCCAGGGCGGCGGCGGCCGCGTCTTCGAGGCGGTGGTCTGGATGGTCACGGGACTTGCCGGTTTTCCCTCGGTCTGGCTGTGGCAGAAGCTCGCGGCCAGGATCGGGCTCTATGCCACCTACGCCTTGGGGTGCCTGGTCGAGGTAGTCGGCGTCAGCGCCAGTGTCGTCATGGGCGGGCGCACCGGGCCGCTGCTCGGTGGCCTTCTCGTCGGCGGCACCTTCATCGCCATCACCGCGCTTGGCCTGCAGACGGGCAGGCAGCTTGCTCCGCAATCACCACGTCGGATGCTGGCGATCATGACTGCCGCCTTCGGCCTTGGCCAGATCATCGGCCCGATCGTCGCCGGGCTGCTTGCGCAGGCCTCGGGTAACTTTTTCCTTGCCTCGATCGTGGCCGCCGCCGTCCTGCTGGCCTCGGGTGCGATCGCCTGGTCGGCTGCGCCAAAATCGCCATGATTATGGTCTTGCTCGACACCGGGCGTCGGGTAGCGGGCATTTTCTTTCCCACTAATGTGTGACTTTATGCGCGCTGAACCCGCTGATTTGCGCATCGACCGAGGATTTTCCCACAGTGTTTGTATCGTTTTTTCCGCAGCCGAAGCTCTTCTTCTCTTCGGTAGCCGTCTGGAGCCTTGCCGCTATCCTGTTCTGGTTTTTCGGTGGCGAACAGCTGGGCGCTGTGTTCGGCTTGCCGCCGGCTGCGGCTGATGCACCGCCCATTATCGGTATCACCGTACTCTGGTCGAACCCGTTTCTGTGGTTCTATCTCTATTTCGCTTTTTGCGTTGCCGTCTTCTATGCATTCTGGAGCTGGTATGCACCGCATCCGTGGCAAAACTGGTCGATATTGATCAGCGCGGTCATCCTGTTCCTCATCTACTTCAATGTGCAGGTCAGTGTAGCGGTCAACGCCTGGTACGGCCCTTTTTATGACTATATCCAGGGACTTATGTCGGGGACTATCAAGTCGACCGCCGGAGAGTTTTATGCCGGGCTAGGCAGTTTCGCTTGGCTTGCGCTGGTCGGGATGAACGTGCAGGTGGTCAACGCCTTCATTGTCAGTCACTGGATTTTCCGCTGGCGAACGGCGATGAACAATTACTTCATTGAGAACTGGAGCAGGCTTCGCCACATCGAAGGCGCCTCTCAGCGTATCCAGGAAGATACGATGCGGTTCTCGCAGATCATGGAGGATCTGGGCTCCAGCTTTGTCCAGTCGATCATGACCTTGATTGCATTCCTGCCGGTGATGATTCAACTGCAGAGCCACATTAGCGAATTGCCGATCGTCGGTGCCATCCCGCAGCCATTGGTCTTTGCCGCGCTTGCCTGGTGCCTGTTCGGAACGATTTCGGTCATGGTTGCAGGTCTGAAGCTGCCTGGGTTGCAGTTTCGCAACCAACGTGTCGAGGCTGCCTATCGCAAGGAACTTGTCTACGGCGAGGATCATGCGGACAGGGCCCAACCGGCAACCACTTCGGAGTTGTTCGCCAACGTTCGTCACAACTACTTCAGACTGTATTTTCACTATATCTATTTTAATGTGGTCCGTTACACCTATCTGCAAGCCGACGGTATCTTCTCAATGTTGATCCTGGGGCCGTCCTTTGTGGCTCATAAGATAAGTTTCGGGGCGTTTAGCCAGATTTCCAACGCGTTCGGCCGAGTGACCGGATCGCTCCAGTTCCTGCTCACATCCTGGTCGACCATCGTTGAATTGCAGTCGGTGCACAAGCGCCTGCGCGCCTTCGAGGCGACGCTGGAAGGGGAACCGCTGCCTGAAATCGACCAGCGCTATCTGGAACGTGAGCAAGCCGGCTTGCGCCCTGAGGACCAGCCGGTAAGCTGATGATGGCGGGCGGCGATCACTTGGGCTCAGCCGCCCACCGCCGCCTGCCGTTCGCCTCGCCGCGAAACATAGTCGCGAAAGCTGATACACTCGACTTGTTTCATCACGCAGACCTCGCCGGCAAAGCGTTCCAGCGCGTTCCAGTAGGCGCCGTCGTTCATCAGCGTGAAGTGGAAGCCGAGCTCAAGCGGGATGCGCTTGCCATGGTATTGCGCATCGAAGGCGGCGCGAAAGGCTTGATAGGTCCGCTCAGTGAACTCTTCCGCCATGCTCGGCCGCTCGAAGCCGCCGGAATGCCTGACATAGAGATTGTAGTCCATGGCGATCACCCGCCTTGAGCTCGGCCCTTCCGGGATCTGCGGCAGCGAAAAGCGGGTGACGCCCTTGACGGTCGGCGGCTCGACCGGCCCACGCGAGACGCCGCTTGCGTCGAGCAGGAAGCCGGCCGCGGGCAGCGCCTCGTAGAGCGCCTTGTTTGCCGACAGGTAGGGCGCGCGAAACCCGACCACCGATTTACGTGCGAAATCGCGCCAGCCCTTCGGTTCAGGAGCAATGCCGTTGATCGAATAGGCGTTTTCGAGAATACGCTTGAATGAGCCGAACTCGCTCAGCCAGTCGGCCTTGCTCCAGTCCTTGCCGTCGAAATGGCCGCAGCCATGGCTGCCGATATCGTGGCCTTCCGAGGCGGCGAGGTTGATCTGCTCGAGCCGGTCGGCGACTTCCTGTCTGGAGGCGGCGAAGCCGATATTCGATTTGCCCTCTGTCTTGCCTGGCGCGGTGTATTGCTTGCGTGTCTCGGGCGACAGCAGAAACACGCAGGAGACGAAATAGGTGAAATGCGCACCTGTGCGCGCGGCCAGCGCCCGGCTGCGCTGCCACTGCGAAATGTCGCGGGCGCTGTCGAACGAGATGATGACGACCTGTTTCGGTTTTGCCGGCGCCGCCGGCGGGTCGGCAAAAGCCGTGCCCGCCGCAAGCGACGCGATCGAAAACGCAATAACGCGGGACAAACGGGGCAAAGGCATCTGACTGGATTGCGGAACGTAGAAGCACCGCCTACCGGCGAAATATGGCACAGGTACGATCGACCTGTGCGGCCGCCTTTGGCGGCGACTGCCTCGTGAATAGGCGATTTTCCTGCCGAACCCCTTCCATGCCGGCAAAATTTCGCTAAAACGCGGGCTCATCAACCGCCCCGGCCGGGGCATGAATGGTTTTGATCCATGTCGGACGACAGTTTTATCCGCGAAGTCAACGAAGAGATTCGTCGCGACCAGGCGCATGCGCTGTGGGACCGTTTCGGGCCCGCCTTGCTCGTGCTGGCCGTGCTGGTGGTGCTCGGCACTGCTGCCGTCGTCGGCTACCGCTATTGGGACGAGACCCGCGCCAACCGCTCGGGCGACGCCTTCTCGCAGGCGCTCAAGCTCGCCAATGACGGCAAGAACGACGAGGCGCTTGCCGCTCTGGAGGCGTTGGAGAAGGACGGCTACGGCGCCTATCCGCTGCTCGCCCGCATGCGCGCGGCAACCGTCAAGGCGGACAAGGGCGACGTCGACGCCGCCGTCAAGGATTTCGACGAGGTCGCCGCCGACACCAAGATCCCCTCCGGCATTCGCGACATGGCGCGCCTCAGGGCCGCTCTGCTTCTGGTCGATCACGGCTCTTTCGCCGATGTCTCCAGCCGCGTCGAGGCGCTCACCGCCGACACCAACACGCTTCGCCATACGGCGCGCGAAGCGCTTGGCCTTGCTGCCTGGAAGGAAGGCAAGGCGGCGGATGCATTGAAGCTGTTCGACCAGATCGCCGCGGATGACGGCGCCCCGCGCAACACGCGCGAGCGGGCGACGTTGATGTCCGAGCTGATCCGCGGCTCGGGCGGCGTGTCGTGATATTCCATGACCTTCAAAGTCGCCATCATCGGCCGGCCTAACGTCGGCAAATCGACCCTTTTCAATCGGCTGGTGGGAAGGAAGCTGGCGCTTGTCGACGATACGCCGGGCGTCACCCGCGATCGACGCGTCCATGCCGCAAAACTCTACGACCTGCATTTCGACGTCATCGACACCGCCGGCTTCGAGGATGCGGCCGCCTCGACATTGCCCGGCCGCATGCGTGCCCAGACCGAGATCGCCATCCGCGAAGCCGACCTGATCTTTTTCACGATCGACGCCAAGTCCGGGCTGATGCCCGACGACAAGACCTTCGCCGAGATAGTGCGCAAGTCCGGCAAGCCGGTTGTTGTCGTTGCCAACAAGGCCGAGGCGCGCGGCGCCCAGGGCGGCATGCTGGAGGCCTGGGAACTCGGCCTTGGCGAGCCGATCCCGGTCTCGGCCGAACACGGCCAGGGCCTGCCCGATCTGCGCGACGCGGTGATCGCAGCACTTGGCGAGGCGCGCGCCTTCGGTGAGGACGAAGAGGCCGGTGAGGAGGAGATCGCCGCCAGCGAGGTGCTGATCGGCGAGGACATCACCGATCCTGACGCCGAGCCGAGCTATGACGACACCAAGCCGATGCGTATCGCCGTCGTCGGCCGCCCCAACGCCGGCAAGTCGACGCTGATCAACGCGCTGATCGGCGAGGAGCGACTGTTGACCGGCCCCGAGGCCGGCATTACCCGCGATTCCATCTCGGTCGACTGGGACTGGCATGGCCGCCGCCTAAAACTGTTCGATACCGCCGGCATGCGCCGCAAGGCCAGGATCCACGAAAAGCTCGAAGTGATGTCGGTGCAGGACGGCTTGCGCGCCATCCGCTTTGCCGAGATCGTCATCATCGTGCTCGACGCGACCATTCCCTTCGAGAAGCAGGATCTGCAGATCGCCGATCTGATCATCCGCGAGGGCCGTGCCCCGGTGATCGCCTTCAACAAATGGGACCTTGTCGATCATCCCCAGGAGCTGCTGGCCGAGCTGCGCGAGAAAACCGAGCGGCTTCTGCCGCAGGCGCGCGGCATGCAGGCGGTGCCGGTGTCGGCCGAAACCGGGCGTGGCCTCGACAAGCTGATGGATGCTGTCATCAGGACGCATCGAGTTTGGAACAGCCGTGTCTCGACCGGCAAGCTCAACCGCTGGCTGGAGGGCATCCTGGCGCATCATCCGCCGCCCGCCGTCGCCGGGCGCAGGCTGAAGATCAAATATGTCACGCAGGCCAAGACGCGGCCGCCGGGCTTCGTCGTCTCCTGCTCACGCCCCGATGCGATGCCGCAATCCTACGTTCGCTATCTCTCGAACAGCCTGCGCGAGGCTTTCGACATGCCCGGCGTGCCGATCCGCATCGCCTTGCGCACCTCGGACAACCCGTTCGCCGGCAGGGCGAAGAAGCGCCACTGAGCTGCACGTCTTCTGGGCGCCGGCATCACGCTACGCTCCGCAGGCCGCTCGCTCACGGGCAGCGCCTGCACGTTTTCGGGTAGGCGATTCCACCGCCACCTGCAGCAGGATGTCGGCAAGTCGCGCCGCCACCGGGTCTGGCTCGGCCTTCCTTGCGATGCGGAACAGCCCCATCTCAGGCAGTGCCGGCAGCCCGGCGATCTGCGGCGTCATCGCCCCGACGGTAGCCAGCGCGGGTGGGGGCAGCCTCTGCACTAATGGGCGGTGTAAGCTCCGTCCACCAGATGGTAGCTCCCAGTGATAAAGCTGGCCTGGTCGGACAACAGGAAGCACACAAGAGCCGCTACCTCTTCCGGTTTCCCGCGCCTGCCCATCGGCTGAAGACCCGCCATGCGCCGGCTGGCTAATGCCTCCATTTGCTCCGATAAAAGAGGCGTTTCGATCCAGCCGGGGCCGACGACATTGATCCGGATGCCCATCCTCGCATATTCAATCGCCGCAACCTTGGTTAATCCGACGACCCCGTGTTTCGCTGCCGTGTAAGCGGACGCAGTTGGCAAGCCGACGGAACCGAGAACGGAGGATATGTTCACGATGGCGCCTCCGCCTCGATGCAGCATCGCGGCGATTTCGTACTTCATGCTGTAGAAAACGCCATTTAGATTGACGTTTATCAGCTTGTGCCAGTTGTCGAGCGGATAGTCTGCCGTTGCTTTTCGAACGCCGTCGATACCTGCATTGTTTACCGCCATATCCAGTCCGCCGCATTTCTGGACAGTGAACTCGATCAGCTTTTCCACGGCTGCCGCATCCGTGACATCTACCGCAAAGTCGTAGGCCCTGCCGCCTTGCGAGCTTATTTCTGCGGCTCTGCAGTGCGCTGCCTCGGCATCAAGGTCGGCGACAACAACCTCGGCTCCTTCTTGCGCGAGTTGCCGTGAAACAGCCGCCCCTATTCCGGAGCCTGCGCCGGTCACAATCGCGACTTTACCATGGAAGTCAGGCTTCATCGTCTCTGTCCTATGCCCATTTTGACATACCCGAACAGAGGCAGCTGGTTGTCGCAAGAAGTTTCGCTTCAGTTCGCTTGTCAATCCTGTGAATTCATTTTGCCACCACACAGCGAGACTTGGCCCGCAGCCCTTGGAATGGTAGAGACGAGGGCGGCGGTAGATGACCAGTTTCCTAGCAGGTACAAATGGAAGAACACCACATTGCGCGCCGGGGGCTCGTGCTGGGTAGTCTGGCTCTGATGGTCTCCGGATGTACGTCGATTTCATCCGCGTTCGGACCAAGGCGTGGCCTGAATCCTCGTTACCGACGGCAGCATGTGCGGTACGACGGAAACGAGCCGGCCGGAACGATCGTCGTCGATACTTCGCAACGTTTTCTCTATGCCGTCGAGACGGACGGGTGGGCGACGCGCTACGGCGTTGGCGTCGGCGAGCAGGGACTTTCGTTCAAGGGTACAGCGACCGTCGGCCGCAAGGCGGACTGGCCGTCGTGGACACCCACCGCCAGCATGATGCAGCGCAAGCCGCGCCTGGTGCAGTATGCAGGGGGGGTCCCTGGCGGACCAAACAACCCGCTTGGTGCGCGTGCCCTTTATCTCTATCAAGACGGGCGCGACACCCACTTCCGGATACATGGTACAAACGAGCCATGGACGATAGGCACAGCGGTATCGAACGGGTGCATCCGTATGATAAATGACGACGTCATTGACCTCTACGACCGTACTCCTTTGGGCACGACGGTGGTGGTTGTTTGATGGTGGGCAGGCCTGATCTCCGTTGGATGGTGAACCCTGCCAGCACGTCACCGCAAAGGTACCGCCAGCAACCGGGTGCCAACTGTGTCATTTCTGCACTAGGCGTTGGTGTAGATCGCAGCTAACTTGGTGGCGCTGCATATCGTTTTAGTTGTGGCGATTCTATAGGCTATTCCGTCCCCGGGGAAAGGATTGCTTGATGAACAGGATATTGATTGCAATGGTTGCTGTGCTCGCCGTTGCCAGCCTGAGCGGCTGCGCGAATGGCATGATCGGCAAAGGAAAGGGTAAGGCTCCGGCCCCCGCTCCGGTAGAGGAACCAGTGATTAAGTAAGGACCGGCTTGTATGGGGAAGGGGTGCCAAGCCCTTCCCCATACATACGCAGCCGGGGCTTTGGCCGGCTTCATAGCCTACGGCGCGGTTGGCGGGCATAGGCTGTTATTAGGTCTGTGCTTTGTGAAGTTCGGGAATGGACGCGCCAATGACGCTTGTAAATAGCCGTCTCTTGCTTGTGGCGTTGGTGGCCCTCCCGGCAGCGGCATGTCAGACGAAAGATCTGCCGCCCCAGCCGAATTTCGTATCTTCTGCCGATGGCGGAGCTGCGCCTCAAAACAAGGACGGGCGGTACTTCATCGAATTCCGCTCCCGCTACGCGCTAAGCTACGGCCACACCTACGCAGTTTTTGGGCGCCTGGACCGGGCCGGGAGAATGATCGATCCCCAAGTCGCCGGCCTTCACCCGGCTTCGAACAGTGCGGTTCCCTATGTTCTGGGCCATGTCGTGCCGGTGCCAGCCGAAACCGGGTGGAGCGACGGTGATCTGGAAGAACCATACAGATCCGCAAGCTGGCAAATCATATTGACCCGGGCCGAATACGACAAAGTCGTTGCCTACATCCGCAAGCTGCAGGCGAGCTCGCATGTCTGGCAGGCGACGGTCTTGAACTGCAACGGCTTCGTGGCTGACATCGCGCGTTCCATGGGATATAAGACTCCCGCCATTCAGCTCCGGCCGCAACAATTCATAACCGAGCTTCGGGAGATGAATACATAACCAAGATTCGAGGGATGAATGGGACCGAATGCGATCGGTACTGCCCCTCCGGCTTTCGCGTCTGCGGACTAACTCGGAGAGGATCGCTGCGCCTGAAGGTCGGCCGGTGACGAAATCGAGGCGATGGGTGAAGTGGCCATACTCAGGGGCAGCTGCTACAGTCGCGATCGCAGAAAGGGCGCTGGTGACCTGAAGTGAGCATTGCGGCAGCCTCACTTGGCGAGGTCATCTGGGTGATCGGCATCGTTGCTTGGTACGTGATCCGGTATCCCTTCGAGCGCCGGGCAAGGCGCGTGCGAATTGTAACTGGCTACCGCTCACGTTCCGACATCGTCGGGCTTGCATCTGCTCTGTTTGGCCTCGCAATCCTGCCTGCCTTCTATGTTGTCACCGGCATGCCCGCAGCGGCTGACCACCCGGCCAGCGCGTGGGCCGTGGCTCTCGGCACAATCATCTTCTGCTCCGCGCTATGGGTTTTTCGCAGGTCCCACAAGGAACTTGGCCGTAACTGGTCGATTACGCTGGAGATCCGCGAACGGCATGAACTCATCTGCGCCGGACCATACGCTTTGGTCCGCCACCCGATGTATACCTCGTTCCTGCTCATGGGCCTCGGCCAGCTCTTTCTGCTGCCGAACTGGGTTGCGGGCATATCGGGTTTGATTGGGTTCGCAGTCCTTTTCCTGCTGAGAGTGGACGAGGAAGAGCGTATGATGCTGGAGAATTTCGGCCCGCAATACCGTGCCTATATGGAAAAGACCAAGCGAATATTCCCTTATCTTTATTAGAGGTACGTTTGATGCGAGGCCGAGCCCTCAAGCTTTCCGCGCCCCGGCGCCTTGTTGGCGATCTGATGAGGTTTTCGATCGGCGTGCCACGGGTCGCGGTGCAGCGTCAGATGAACCTCGGCCCACTCGTAAGGGCTAGAATGGCGCAGCAGACCAGGCCCTCGTGGACCGCGATCTTCCTGAAAGGATATGCGCTTCTTGCCCTAGAGATGCCGGAGCTGCGGCGCGCCTATGTCAAGTTGCCCTGGCCGCAGCTTTACGAGTATCCGGCAAGCGTAGCCTCGATTGCCCACGAGCGCGAATATGATGGCGAGCCGGCCGTTCTGCTGAGCTGCATCAAGCGCCCGGAGCGCTACTCCATTACGGAACTTGAGGGATCCATCCACGCGGCTCGATCACGGCCGATCCTGGAGGTCCCGGAGTTCCGGCGTGCCTTGCGGATGGCAGGTGCGCCCGCGCCAGTCAGGTGGCTGCTTATGTGGCTAGGGTTGAACATCGCCCGGCAAAGGTCAAATTACTTCGGTACCTTCCAACTGTCCGTCTATTCTGGTCTCGGTGCGGAATCACTCAACCCGCTGACACCATTGACCACGCTTCTCAACTACGGTCCGATCGGCAAAGACGGATCGGTGAATGTCCGCATCCACTACGATCACCGGGTCATGGATGGAGCGAACGTCGCACGTGCACTGGAGAGATTCGAAAAGATCCTGAACGGCACTGTCGCCAACGAAGTGATGCTGCTCGGTCAAGGTGTTTCCGCTCCTGCAAGACAGAGGAACGCGACGTGATTTCGCATGGTGAATTCCGGCCAGCCGTCGTCGTGATTGGCGGCTCGGGTGGAATTGGCCGGGCGATTGCGAGCGTCGCTGCACAGGAGCGCGGTGCGGTTGTGCTGGTTGCCCGCTCGCCCGAGGGTTTGGCCGCTGCGGCGTCTGAGGTTCGGGAGAGGGGTGGCGAGGCATTCACGCTGGAGTTGGATCTCGTGGCAGGCGATGCGCCAACGCGCCTGGAGGGCTTCCTGTCCGCACACGGCCTGGTCTGTGATGTCCTGGTCAACAGCGCCGGCTATGGCCTGCGGGGCGCGACGACGGCGCTGCCTATTGATGGTCAACTGGGCATCATCGATCTCAACATACATTCCCTCACAGAACTGACCCTCCATTTTCTGCCGGAAATGGTGGCGCGCCGACGGGGCGGGGTGCTCAATCTCAGTTCCGTGGCCGGGTTCGTTCCCGGGCCTTATATGGCTCTGTACTTCGCTAGCAAAGCTTTCGTGCGCTTCTTCTCAGAGGCGCTTCACCAGGAATTGCGCCGAACCGGTGTGACGGTCACATGCGTTGCACCAGGCCCGGTGTCGACGGAGTTTCTCGCAAGGTCAGGCGCCAATCAGACGGTGCTCTTCAACATCTTGCCCAAGGTGGATCCGGAGTATGTGGCCGAACGGGCGTGGCGAGGGTTCAAATCCGGTCGTCGCCTCGTCGTACCGGGAATCTCGGCCAAGTTGGCTGCCCTTGCGGCAGCGCTCCTGCCTTCCGCAGCGCTGCTGCCCCTGGTAGGCCGGCTACAACGCGGCGGCAATGATCAATGTCCTTGCGGTTCAGGTATGAAGTTCAAGAAATGCTGCGGTACCCGCCAGATTCAGCTACGCCGGGGCCCTCGGGGAATTAGCCCCTGACCGCAGCACGCCACCGAAAAACCTCATTGAAGCAAGAGACCGCTCGCCGATGACGGGCGTCGGCTGAAGATCAAATATGTCACGCAGGCCAAGACGCGGCCGCCCGGCTTCGTCGTCTCCTGTTCACGCCCCGATGCGATGCCGCAATCCTACGTCCGCTATCTGTCGAACAGCCTGCGCGAGGCTTTCGACATGCCCGGCGTGCCGATCCGCATCGCCTTGCGCACCTCGGACAACCCGTTCGCCGGCAAGGCGAAGAAGCGCCGCTAGATCATCGCGGAACCTTGCGAGACGTCGGCGGGACAGCGCCCCCCTCTGCCCTGCCGGGCATCTCCCCCACTTGGGGGGAGATTGGCCGTCCTCTCCGCTTTAGCCAATCTCCAGCGCCGAAAGACGGGTGGGACGGCGAAGCTGCTAATCTCCCCCTCGTGGGGTCCTCGTGGGGGAGATGTCCGGCAGGACAGAGGGGGGCGCGAGGGATCGCCAGCGCTCGTCTGCGCTAAGCCGCTTTCCTCAGACCATCCGCATCGCCCGGCAACGCTTCCAGCGCTGCCTGCAGCAGGATGTCGCCAAGCCGCGCCGCCACCGGGTCGGGCTCGGCCTCCTTGCGATGCAGGAACAGCGCCATCTTGGGCAAGGCGGGCAGCCCGGCGATCTCCGGCGTCATCGCCCTGACGCTGGCCGGCAGGCCGATATCGGTGCGGATCGTCAATCCGAGCCCGGCGGCAACGGCTGCCCAGATGCCGCCAAGGCTTGGGCTGGAGAAGGCCATCCGCCATGCCAGGCCGGCGCGGTCCAGCGTTTCAGTCGCCACGCTGCGCAGCAGGCACGGCGCTTCGAGCGCCACCAGCGGCAACGGCTCGCCATCGCGCAGACTGGTCTCGATCTGTTCTGCCGGGCCGACCCAGCGCATCTGGACGTCGGCGACATGCCGGCTGTAGGGCAGCGTCGCGCCATTGTGCCAGGCAAGCGCGATATCGAGGTTGCCCGAAATGATCCGTTCGGCAAGCTCATGGCTGCGTGCGATCCTGGCCTCGATCTTGACCTTGGGATGGGCGCGGGCGAAGCGCCCGAGCACCTCCGGCAGCACCGCCTCGCCGAAATCCTCCTGCAGCCCAAGCCGCACCCAACCCTCCAGCTCGACATCGTGGATGGCGGAGGCGGCCTCGTCATTGAGCTCGATCAGTCGCCGCGCGTAGCCGAGCATGGTCTCGCCCGCGTCCGTCAGCGCCAGGCCGCGCCCCGATTTGCGGAAGATCGGCGTCGCCGCCTGCTCCTCCAGCTTCTTCAATTGCGCACTGATGGCCGAGGTCGAGCGGCCGAGCCGGTCGGCGGCCTTGGCGAAGCTGCCCAGCTCCATGCCGGTGACGAAGCTGCGCAGGACGTCGAGATCGAAAGTCACGCGTCGCATGGCAATAATCCTGATATTTGGGACATTACGTCAAAAACTTCCTGATATTCAGTACGAAGCTATGGCGGTAGAGACAGCGCGTCAAGACCGAATGCGGCCGACCCATGCAGGAGCTGAACCATGTCCGCTGTCGCCACACGAGCAGATTGCAAACCGCTTCGCCCGGGCGCCGTTGCCGCCCCGTCGGAAGCGGCGGCACGTCGAGCCAACCATCGCTGGAAGGTGCTGGGCATCGGCGTCGCCGCCAATGCGTGCTTTTCCGCAACCTTCTCCGGCATTCCGGCGACGGCGGTGTTCCTGCGCTCGGGCTACCATCTCTCCAATGGCGAACTCGGCCTGGCGCTTGGCCTTCTCGGCCTGGGCGTGGCGCTGAGCGAATTGCCGTGGGGGCTGCTGACCGATCGCTGGGGCGACCGCCGCGTGCTGCTGACAGGGCTCGGCGCAACCGCGGTTTGGCTGCTTGTCATGGCCGCGCTGATTGTGCCGTCACCAGACCACATTCCCGGCATCGCGCTTCTCGCCGCTGCCCTGCTGGTCACCGGATTGCTGGGCGGCAGCGTCAACGGCTCCAGCGGCCGCGCCATCATGGCCTGGTTCGGGGAAGGCGAGCGCGGCTTTGCCATGAGCATCAGGCAGACGGCGGTGCCGCTTGGCGGCGGGCTTGGCGCGCTCGTGCTGCCGTCGCTTGCTTCAGCCCATGGCTTCACGGCGGTCTTCGGACTTCTGGCGGCTGCATCCGCCCTCTCGACCTCGCTCGCCTGGCGCTGGCTGCATCAGCCACCGGCGCATGACGATGCCAATTCGGCCAGCACGGCAAAGCCGGCCGGCCCGGCGCCGCTGCGCAACCCGGCCGTCTGGCGCATCGCAACAGCCATCGGCCTGCTGTGCTTTCCGCAGGTGGCGGTGCTTACATTTGCTTCCGTCTTCCTCCATGATTTCGCCGGCATGGGAACAGCCGTGATCAGCGCCAGCCTCGCTGCCGTGCAGGTCGGCGCCATGGTCATGCGCGTCTGGAGCGGCCGCTACACCGATCGTCACGGCAACCGCCGGCCGTTCCTGCGTCTGTGCAGCGCGCTGAGCGTGGCCGCCTTCACCGTGCTTGCGGCGCTCGTCCTGTTTTCGGCCCAATTCTTGTCAGGCCAAGCGCCGATGCTTTCGCCGGTAATCGTTGCGGTGCTGGTCGTGGCCGGCATCTGCGTCTCCTCCTGGCACGGCGTCGCCTACACCGAGCTTGCGACGCTAGCCGGCGCGAGCCAGGCCGGAACGGCGCTCGGCCTCGCCAACAGTCTGGTTTTCATCGCCTTCTTCCTGGTGCCGATCGCCATTCCTGGGCTGCTCGTCCTCTGCTCGTGGGCAGGCGTCTGGCTGGGTGCGGCTATTTGCGCGCTGGTCGCCTGGCCGATCTTTCTTCCGTCAATTGATGGCCGCAAAAGCGCCTGACTTCGACACGAGATGGGAAAACAACGTTCTAAGCTGTTAACGCCCCATCAAGGTTAATGCATCATTGTAGCTCTCCAGTGGGGTCCGTCGCGTTTCTGGAGAGTTCCGTGCATCGACGTGTTTTGACGCGGCTTGTCGCCGCCGCCGGTGAGAAAAAGCGTTCGTTCCTGTCTCCGCTCGTTGTTGGCCTTGGTATCTGGATCGGCTTTCCGAGTGTCGTTGCCTATCAGGACATGACCAGCTTGGTCTCCGGCCTGGAGGCGCCGAGCGTCCGCTGGAACGCCTATGTCGAGAAATCCGTCGCCGGCTCGGTTCACGCCGCCGAAATGCCCTTCCTCGATTCAAGCAGCACCGGCTCGCTCTCCGGCTCGGGTGTCCAACTGCCCGGCATCGGCGCCGTTTCGTTTCGCGGCAAGGGCAGCATCGCCGGCACGACGCCGGACGAGGACCGCATCATGCGGGCCGACAAGAAGGGCCGCATCATCCAGGTCTCGCCCGTCTCGCCGCCGAAGAACTTCAACGCCGGCTCGATCTTCGAGCGCACCTCTTCGCTGCTCCGCCCAAGCATGGACAGCGGCCTGAGGATGGCCTTCGCCAAGCCCGAGATCAAAGGCAAGGAAATCCAGATCGCCGCCGCCTTCCACGCGCGCGTCGACAAGAAGCCGGATCCCGGCGTGCCGGCGATGCTTGCCGCGCTGGTCAACAACGATCATCCCGACGTGCTGGCGACCGCCTATGCATCGTCCGCTCCCGATTACGCACAGGCGTCGCCTTTCGAGGCCTTGCTGCAGGACGAGGACCCGAACGATGGCCGCTTCATCCCGCCGCTGAGCAAGGGCGATCATTCGTGGATGCAGACGCCCCTGCCGGCGAGCGTCTTTTCCAAGCCGGAGCAGGCCTGCCTCGCCAAGGGCATCTATTTCGAGGCGCGCGGCGAATCCGTACGCGGCCAGGCCGCCGTCGCCCAGGTCATCCTCAACCGCGTCCGCAACCCCGCCTATCCCAGCTCGATCTGCGGCGTCGTCTACCAGAACGACAACTGGTTCAACCGCTGCCAGTTTTCCTTCGCCTGCGACGGCAGGAAGAAGCGCATCGACAACCCCGCCGCCTATCAGACCGCCCAGGATGTCGCCATGGCCGTCACAGCCGGCAAGATCTTCATTCCGGAAGTCGGCTCGTCGACCCATTATTACGCCAACTACGTCCATCCGGGCTGGGCGCGGACGATGCAGAAAATGACCAGGATCGGTCTGCACATCTTCTACCGCACCTATGGCGGCGGCTGGAGCTGAGTGCTCGGGCAGCGCTTGCGTCTTTCCCGCGAGAGCGGCCGATCGAAGACCCATCGCCGCGGGGATTCGGCCACGGCCCGCCAGAGACTGTGTCGGGCACGATGTCGCACCCGGGCAAGTAGCTGATTTATAACGAAAAAATACTTGAGCTTGAACGTCCGCCCGTGGCTTGACGGGCGCGGACCCTCTAACTATGTTGCCGGCGACTTTAAGAAGCGGACGGACGGTGACGGTCTGACCGGGCAGGGGGGTTGCGTGGCCGACAAGAATGGGCCAGACGGAACCGGCAAAACCGGCCGCGGCAAGCAGCATGAAGCCGACATCCGCGACGACGATCTTGAGCGCCGCCGGCGCGACCTTGAAGCATCGCTTGCGACAAGGCGGCCGGATCGGCTCGAGGGGAAAGACGACGCGAAAGCGGGCAGTGTGGCCGGGTACGGCCAGGCCCTCAAGCTGTCCAGCGAGTTCATCGCCGGGATAGTGGTCGGCGCGGCTCTCGGCTGGTTTATCGATCGCGTGGCGGGGACATCGCCATGGGGTCTGATAGTCGGGCTGCTGCTGGGTTTTGGCGCCGGCGTGCTCAATGTCCTGCGTTCAGCCGGGCTTGTGTCGGAATTCGGAACGGGCGACAAGCCGCGCGATCCGAAAGAATGAATTGAGGCGCCGCATGCCGGCGCATTGAACAGGATACTGAAGCCGTCTGCGGCTTTGATGGGGATTTAAAGTGGCTGCTGACAAGGTCGATCCGATCCACCAGTTCCAGATCCATCCGATCATTCCGATTCACATCGGCGGCTACGACCTGTCTTTCACCAATTCGGCTCTGTTCATGCTTGCGACGGTTGCTGTCGCAGCGGCGTTTCTCTACCTCAGCACGTCGAGCCGCAGCCTGGTTCCGGGCCGCCTTCAGTCGGTCTCGGAAATGGCCTACGAATTTGTCGGCAATATGCTGAGGGACGCCGCGGGCACGCAGGGCATGAAGTTCTTCCCCTTCGTGTTCTCGCTGTTCATGTTCGTGCTTGTCGCCAACCTGCTTGGCCTGTTCCCGTATTTCTTCACCGTCACCAGCCACATCATCGTCACCTTCGGCCTCGCTGCGCTGGTGATCGGAACGGTCGTCGTCTACGGCTTCACCAAGCACGGCCTTGGCTTCCTGAAGCTGTTCGTCCCGCATGGCGTGCCGGTCTACCTGTTGCCGCTGGTGGTGCTGATCGAGGTGATTTCCTTCGTCTCGCGTCCGGTCAGCCTCTCGGTTCGTCTGTTCGCCAACATGCTCGCCGGTCACATTACGCTGAAAGTGTTCTCGGGCTTTGTCGTCAGCCTGAGCGCGCTCGGCGCGGTCGGCGTGGCGGGCTCGGTTCTGCCGCTGGCGATGGCCGTGGCGCTGACGGCGCTGGAGCTGCTGGTCGCGTTCCTGCAGGCCTACGTCTTTGCCGTGCTGACCTGCATGTATCTCAACGACGCCCTGCATCCCGGGCACTGACAAGGTTTCCGGCATTGCCGCCGGATGGAATCGCAACGGAATTTTAGATCCAAAGGAGTTGAATAAATGGACGCAGAAGCAGCAAAGTACATCGGCGCCGGCATCGCATGCCTCGGCATGGGCGGCGCGGGCATTGGCCTCGGCAACATCTTCGGCAGCTATCTGGCGGGCGCGCTGCGCAACCCGTCGGCCGCCGACGGCCAGTTCGGCCGCCTGATTTTCGGCTTCGCCGTGACCGAAGCGCTTGGTATTTTCTCGCTTCTCATCGCGCTTCTCGCCCTGTTCGGCTGAATACTTGTTCGGCTGAACATTGGGAAGAATTGAACAGGCCGGCCGCGATCCTGCGGCGGGTCTGAATTTCGGGGATAGTCCATGTTCGTGACATCTGCCTTTGCGCAAGAGTCCGCGCCCGCCGCAACGGAAGGCGAAACGCACGCCGCCACCGGCGTGCCTGCCGAGGCGCATGGCACGTTCCCGCCATTCAATCCGGCGACGTACCCGTCACAGCTGCTGTGGCTGGCAATCACTTTCGGGCTGTTCTACCTCTTCTTGAAACGGGTAGTGATGCCGCGCGTCGGCGGCATCATCGACGTTCGCAACGACCGCATCACGCAGGATCTCGATCATGCTGCCCGGCTGAAAAGCGAGGCCGATGCCGCCGTTGCCGCCTATGAGCAGGAATTGGCGGAAGCCAAGGGCAAGGCCAACGCGATCGGCCAGCAGGCCAACGATGCGGCCAAGGCGGACGCCGAAGCTGCCCGCAAGACGATCGAGGCAGCGCTTGACCAGAAGCTTGGCGAGGCCGAGGCGCGCATATCTTCCATCAAGGCCAATGCCATGAAGGAAGTCGGCACCATCGCCGAGGACACCGCTTCGGCCATCGTCGAGGCGCTTGTCGGCGGCAAGGCCAGCAAGGCCGAAATCGCGGCCGCGGTCAAATCCGTGGCCGGGTGAGGAGCGCATCATGGACGCCACATCTCTCGCGACGCTTTGGGCAACGGTTGCCCTCGTAATCTTCCTCGGCATTGCCATCTACATCAAGGTGCCGGGCATGATCGCCAAGGCGCTCGATGCGCGTGCCGACAAGATCAGCTCCGAGCTCGAGGAGGCGCGCCGGTTGCGCGAAGAGGCCCAGCAACTGCTCGGCCAATACCAGCGCAAGCGCAAGGAAGCCGAGCAGGAGGCCGCGGCCATCGTCGCCGCCGCCAAGCGCGAAGCCGACATGCTTGCCGCCGAGGCGCACAAGAAGACCGAGGACTATGTCGCCCGGCGTACCGCCTTGGCCGAGCAGAAGATCGGCCAGGCCGAGCGCGAAGCAATCGGCGAAGTGCGCGCCAGCGCCGTCGACATCGCGGTCGAAGCCGCGCGCGCGCTGCTGGCCGGCAAGATCGACGCCAAGGCCGGCGCCGACCTGTTCAACGCCTCGCTGCAGGATTTGAAGTCGAAGCTGAATTAAGCTACTTCGTCGGGAAATTCATGGAAAGCCGCTTGGGCAACCTGGCGGCTTTTTTGTTAGCGAAAGCGGCAGAGCGCGTAATCTCCCCCCTCGAGGGGGAGATGGCCGGCAGGCCAGAGGGGGTCGCCGCGCGTGGAGCGCCAGCCTTTTCTGTCGTTCAACATGGTGTCGCGCCAGGACGTACCGACCCCCTCTGTCGCCTTCGGCGACATCTCCCCCTCGAGGGGGGAGATAACGCCTGGCCGGATCGCTCAATCCAGGTCCGAAAAACCCTCTTCCTCAAGCACCTCGATGCCGCCGAACCGGAACGGCGCGAAGGAGGCGCGGTGTAGCCGTGCCACTGGCCCGTGCAGATCGATCGCCGTCCGATGGCGCACAGTGGCGTAGCCCATATGCAGTTCGAAGCCGTAACGCGCATGATGGCTGCCGCAGCCGCACATCATGCGGTCGCGCAACACCTTGGCGACGATCGAGGCTGCGGCGATCGACTGCGAGCGCTGGTCGCCCTTGATCAGGGCTTTGCCCTCGCAGGGCAGGCCGGGCGGCACGTCGCGGCCGTCGGCCAGCGCCAGCTTCGGCCGGATCGACAGGCCGGCCACGGCACGGCGCATCGCCTCCAGGCTGGCCTTGAGGATGTTGGAGGCATCAATGCCTTCGGCGCTGACCGAGGCCATCGATACGGCGAGTGCGGAGCCGAGGATTTTCAGGAACAGCGCCTCACGCTGCAAATGCGTCAGCCGCTTGGAATCGTCGAGGCCGTCGGGGATGTTGGCGGGATCGAGCACCACCGCTGCCGCCACGACCGGCCCGGCGAGCGGGCCGCGGCCGGCCTCGTCCGTTCCCGCCACCGGCCACAGGCCCTCAGTCATCGCCTTCGTCTCGAACGAGAAGTCGGGTTTCTCGACGATTTCGAAGAGAAGCGGAGAATCGGAACGCGGGCGAGCCATGGTGCGGCGAGGTTCGCATCGGCTCCGATTCTCCGCAAGTCCCTCCGGGTCGGGCGGGGCACCGGACCAGGAGGGGCTACCGTCTGCAAGCCCGGGGACAGGACAGGCCGGACGGGATTTTTCGCCTGTTGCCGGCCGCTTCGAGCGGCTGGCGCGAGACGCTTTGTCACAGCAACATCAGCTGCTCTGTTGCCTTGGCAGCCGGGACGAACTGGTCGGTCCTGAGCGAGCGCCGCTCGGCATTGAGGCCGAGCCGTTTGGCGGCGATCTCGAAGCGCCGGCCGATCTGCCAGGCATAGGGGCCGGAGCCTTTCATGCGCTTGCCCCATTCCGAATCGTAGTCCTTGCCGTCGCGCATCGAACGGATCAGCGACATGACGTGGCGATAGCGGTCGGGATAGTGGCGCAGCAGCCAGTCCTTGAAGATCGGCGCGACCTCCAGCGGCAGGCGTAGCAGCACATAACCGGCCTCGCGCGCACCCGCAGCCTGCGCCGAATCGAGGATGCGCTCCATCTCCGGGTCGGTCAGTCCGGGGATGATCGGCGCGACCATCACCGAGGCCGGAATGCCGGCGTCCGAAAGCTGCCTGATCGCCTCCAGCCGCTTGGTCGGCGTCGACGCGCGTGGCTCCATGGTGCGCGCCAGCATGCGGTCGAGCGTCGTCACCGACAATGCCACCTTGGCCAGCCCGCGTTCGGCCATGCGTGACAGAATGTCGATATCGCGTGTCACCAGCGCCGACTTGGTGACGATGCCGACCGGATGCCCGCGCGCCTCTAGCACTTCGAGGATCTCGCGCATGATCCGGTATTGTTTCTCGATCGGCTGGTACGGGTCGGTGTTGGTGCCGATGGCGATGGTGCGCGGCTGGTAATTATCCCTGGACAATTCCTTGTCGAGCAGCCGCGCCGCATCCGGCTTGGCAAACAGCTTCGATTCGAAATCCAGCCCCGGCGACAGGCCCATGAAGCTGTGCGTCGGCCGCGCGAAACAATAGACGCAGCCATGTTCGCAGCCGCGATAGGGATTGATCGAGCGGTCGAAGGAGATATCGGGCGATTCGTTGCGGGTGATGATGGTGCGCGGCTTCTCGACCTGTACCTCGGTCTTGAACGGCGGCAGCTCCTCCAGCGAATTCCAGCCATCGTCGAACACATGCCGGCTGACCGGCTCGAAACGGCCGGACGGATTGATGCCAGCCGACCTGCCGCGATTGCGGTCCGGGCGGACGCGCATGCCGCTCTGCTCGATCATCGCATTCGCCATCTCGGCCCTGCCAGCGCCGAAAGCGGCAATGTCGGCACGCACGATCTGTTCCATTTTGGCCCTTTCCCAGGGACTGTCCGCCCGCTGTCGAATCGCTCTGCTCATGAATGTATTCCTATCGTATCGATGAGAACAAAGCAAGAACTTTCTTGCGGTGCGCGGCAAAAACTGGCGCTGCCCACTGCTTTCCGCTATTCGGCTAAACATGCTCAGCGTCCTGATCGAAACCCTGAATGACGAGGAGGGCCTTGCCCGCACGCTCGCCTCGCTGATCGGCGGCGCGGTCGAAGGCGTGGTGCGCGACGTTCTCGTCTGCGACACCGGCTCGACCGATCAGACGCACCGCGTCGCCGAACATGCCGGCTGCCACTATGTCAGCGGCGGCATCGGTGCCGGCATCAGGCAGGCCAAGGGCGACTGGCTGCTTTTGCTGGAACCGGGCGCGCGGCTGGGGGAGGGCTGGATCGACGAGGTCGTCGCCCATACCGCCAGGCAAACCATGGCGGCGCGGTTCTCGCGGGCACGCGGCAGCCGCGCGCCGTTCCTGTCGCGCGTCTTTGCCGGAAATCGCGCTCTCGCCGAAGGCCTGGTGATCAGCAAGCGTCAGGCCGCGGCGCTGTCGAAGAACGCCCGCAGCGCCGAAGCGATCGCCCGCGGCCTGGCGACCAGGAGGCTCCAGGCCGAGATCTGGGTCGCTCCGCGGAAGTGACGGCTTACCGTGACGGTTCAGGGGCTCAAGCAAATTTTCTGGCGGGTCGCCGTTTATTGTGCATTGCACAAAATCTGCCCGGGGGTTACCATTCCCAGCGATACGGGCGAATGGGTTTGGGGTGTGCCGGAGCGGTGACGACGACTGTCGTCGATGCTGTTCCCCCGACATTTTGAGGACCCCGATGACCCTTTCAAGCCCTGACAAGTCCGGCGCTGCAAGCCTCGAGGCGATCGCACGCAACGGCGGTACGCTGCGCCGCATCGCCGCCCGCATCCCGACCTATCTTTCCGACCTTCGCGAGAATCCGGCATGGCTGCCGATGTTCATGCTGGCCCGCACCATGCCGGCGCGACGCCTGCACTGGCGTGGTGCGAAGCCCGTTCCGCCGGCGCGCAATGTCGGTGAAACGATGTTCGCCGGCGTCGATCGCGATGCCGTCGTCGGCGCGCTGCGGACGGAGGGGCTCTATTCGGGCCTGATGCTGCCAGCCGCCATCCATGAGGAGATTGCCCGCTTCGCCGAGCGCACGCCATGCTTCGGCAATTTCGACCGCCGGCTGGAATTCCTGCCGGAAAAACACGCAGATGCCGAAAAGCACTTCGGCCGCCCGCTGCTCAGCGGTCACTACTTCGAACGGGTCCTCGACTGCAACGCTGCGGTCGCCGTGCAGCGCGATCCGCTGCTTCTCGATATCGCAGCGCACTATCTCGGCAGCCAGGCCAAGCTGATCACCACCCGCATCTGGTGGAGCTTTCCGACCGGTGGCGTCTCGGACGCCGACAAGAACATGGCCTCGCTCGGCAAATACCATTTCGACCTCGACGACTGGCGCATGCTGAAGTTCTTTTTCTACCTGGTGCCGGTCGACGCCGACACCGGGCCGCATGTCTATGTCCGCGGCTCCCACAACCGCCGCATCCTGAAGCACCAGCTGACGCTTCTGGTCGGCCATTCGGCGGAAGAGGTGCTGGGCGTCTATGGCGAGCAGAGCCCGGTCACGCTGACCGGGCAGGCCGGTCTCGGCTTTGTCGAGGACCCGTTCGGCTTCCATATGGGCACCGTGCCGACGCGCACGCCGCGGCTCATGATGGAAGTCGGCTTCGGCGTGTCACCGCCGTCGCGCCGCCGGTTTCACGGCGAGCCGGTCATTCGCTGAGGCGGGATCGCCCGGCTGACGCCTCGCTCCGTCTCAGCCGCGGCGCAAATGCTCGTCCAGGCGCGGCATGATCTCGACGAAGTTGCAGGGCATGTGCCGATAGTCGAGCTGCGGCTTCAAGATGCCGTCCCAGGCGTCCTTGCAGGCGCCGGGCGAGCCCGGCAGCACGAAGACGAAGGTGGCGTTGACGACGCCGCCAGTTGCCCGGCTCTGGATCGTCGAAGTGCCGATCTTATCGTAGGAGATGCGGTGGAACACTTCGGAAAAGCCGTCCATGCGCTTTTCGAAGATCGGCTCCAGCGCTTCCGGCGTCACGTCGCGGCCGGTGAAGCCGGTGCCGCCGGTGGTGATGACGACATCGATCGCTTCGTCCCTCGACCAACCCAGGACCTTGTCGCGGATCTTGTCGCGATCGTCGGTGACGATGTCGCGGGCGGCCAGGACATGGCCCGCCTCGGCAATGCGGTCGGCCAGCGTCTGCCCGGATTTGTCATCGGCGAGGCTGCGCGTATCGGAAACGGTCAGTACCGCGATGCGCACGGGAACGAAGGGGCGGCTCTCGTCAATCCTGGCCATGGGCATCAGCCTCCGATGTCACGCTTCGCGTCGCTGCGACAAACCAGTCAGGATGGCGGCCGCGGATATCGACGGCCGCGCGCTTGGCCACATTGCCGGTCTCGAACAGGCCGAAGCAGGTGGCGCCGGAACCCGACATCCTGGCAAAACCGGCTCCGGCCTTGTTCAGCACGGAAAGCGCCTTGCCAATGGCGGGCTGGATTGCTCGCGCCGCAGGCTCGAGATCGTTGCGGGTGATCTCCAGCCAGTCGCGGATGCCGTGGAAGTCTAGGTTGCGCGGCAGCGGCGGCAGCCCCGCATTGTCGCGGCGGCCAAGCGCCTCGAACACGTCGGCCGTCGAGACGGCAGTGCCGGGATTGACGAGCACCAGACCCAGCGCCGGGAAACCCGGCACGAGCGTCAGCTCGTCACCGATGCCACGGGCGATCAGCGGCCTGGCGGCGAGGCACATCGGCACGTCGGCGCCGAGCGACAGGCCGATCCGCGCCAGTTCGGCATCGCCGACATCAAGTCCCCAGGTCTGGACCAGGGCGCGCAGCACCGCCGCCGCGTCGCTCGATCCGCCGCCGACGCCGGACGCGACCGGCAGGTTCTTTTCGAGCCTGATGGCGACAGCCGGCGCCTGCTGGAGACCGGCCTCGCGCCGTAGCGCGTCGCGCGCTTTCACGACCAGATTGCCGTCGTCGGCTGGTACTGCGGAGGCGTATTTGCCGGACACCGAAAACCCATCGCTGTCGGCAAGTTCCGTCTCGATGCGGTCGCCAAAGCGCGTGAACACAGCCAGGCTTTCGATCGTGTGATAACCGTCGGCGCGCCGGCCGGTGACGTGCAGCGCGAGATTTATCTTGGCGTGCGCATGCGACGCCCGAATGCTGGCCCCGGAATTCATTGGCTCGGCCGCGAGGAGGACGACGGTCAATCCTTGGCCAGACGGTATTCGCCGGTCTTCGGATCCTTGACCAATGTTCCCATCGTGCCGTTGGCCGTCTGCTTTTCGGCCCGACGTACCTTGGCGGTCACCCGCTCGGCTTCCCTGACGAAGGAGCGGTAGCCGAAATAGGCGGCAATGCCGACGACGGCGAAGAAAATGATCTGCGGCATGTCAAACTCCTCCCTCGCAAGGCCGGCAAGGCGGCCGGTCGGGTCGGTTGATGATTTATGCTAGACGTTTTCACCGGCTTTTCAAAGCCCGAAGCGCGCCCACAGCGCGCGCTCTTCCGCCGCATCGATGACGCCGCTTGCCGCGGCGGCGGCGATATCGGGCGCCCAAAAGCTCGAGCCGAACAGGCCGAAGCGGCCGAACAGGCCGCGCGGCGCGGTGATCAGCTTGAGCTGGGTCTTCGGCCCGAAACGGCTCTTCAGCACGCTGCGCATGTCGCCGAGCGCATCGACCAGCCCGAGCTCGAGCCCCTTCTTGGCTGTCCAGAAAAGTCCGGTGAACAGGTCGGGATCGTCCTTCAGCTTGCTGCCGCGCCTTTCCTTGACGAGATCGATGAAAGTCTCGTGGACCTCGAGCTGCAGCGCCTTCAGGCGCTCGACGTCTTCCTTCTTTTCCGGCTTGAACGGGTCGAGCACCGCCTTGTTCTGGCCGGCGGTGTGGACGCGACGCTCGACGCCGATCTTCTTCAACAGCTCCGGAAAGCCGAACGAGGCCGACACCACGCCGATCGAACCGACGATGGAGGACGGGTCGGCAAAGATCTCGTCGCCGGCGACCGCGATCATGTAGCCGCCCGATGCCGCCACGTCCTCGACGAAAACCAGGACCTTCTTGTTCTTCTCGCTCGCCAGGTCGCGGATGCGCCTGAAGATCAGCCGCGACTGCACCGGCGAGCCACCTGGCGAATTGATCGAGATGGCGACTGCCGGCGCGTCGAAGGAAAACAGCTTTTCGAGAAGACCGGCGGTCGACGCCAGCGACAGGCTGGGCCGGAACTGGCCGCCGCCGGGCATGATGGTGCCGTGCAGCCGGACGACCGGAATGGTGACGACGGCGGAGCGCCAGGATTTCGGCAGCAGGCGGTTGAAAAGGCGTTTCACGAGGGGGCTGTCTCCGGTCGATTTGCTTGAGGCATGTAGGAATTCGCCGGCCAACGGCAATGCCGTCACCGCGGCAATCAAGATGGATCAGTCTCCGAACAGCGACGCCAGCCCGTTATTGATCAGCTCTGCCCGCTCCGAAGAACTATTGCCCGAGTAGGCATGCAGCATCAGCGGCGGCTGGATCGACAGTTTGCCGCGTGCGCCGAGTGCTGCCCGCACGACGATGCGGATCGCTGCCGCTTCGGGGCGAGGGTGGACGGCCAGCACCTCGGCGTCGCCGAAGCGGCCGGCAATGGCATCGAGGATGGCGCCGAGCTGTTCCGGCCGGGCGATGACGGCGAGCCCGCCGCCCGGTCTGACCACCGCGGCCGCGCTGCGGATCCAGCTGTCGAAAAGCCCGTCCTCCGAGACATGCGCGGCCTTTCTCAGCGGATCGGGCGTCGCGCGATCCACGGCGGCATTGAACGGCGGGTTCATGATAACGAAATCGAAGCTGTTGTCCTCGAGGCCGGCGGCCGTTCGCGCCCGGCCCGACAGCGCGACATCGGCGACGAGCACCGAGGCACGGTCGCTGAGATGCGCATTACCGGGATGGGCAAGCGTGGTGGTGGCGAAGGCCGCCATTTCCGGGGAACGCTCGACAAGCACGGCCTCGGCACCGGGGCAGCGCGACAGTACCGCCAGGCCGGCGGCACCGGCGCCCGCGCCAAAGTCGGTAAGCCGCCCGGCGAACGAGGACGGCACCGCAGCCGCCAGCATCATCGCATCCATGCCGGCGCGGTGGCCCGCCTTTCTCGGCTGCACCAGCCAGAAGCGACCGCGATGAAAGGCATCGACCGTATGAGCCGGCATGTCCGGAACAAGGGCAGCGGGCGACGCGGACATTATTTTTGGCGGATCTCGTTGGCGATGCCGGCATCCGTCAGGATGCGCCGTGCCGCATCGGCCTTGTCGGCGTCCACCATGACACGGCGGGGCAGGATGCCGATCGAGCCGTCGAGCACGCTCATGTTCTGGTCGGCGACGAAACAGCCGATGCCGGCATCGCGCATCAGCGATTCGACAAACGAAATGATGACGGCGTCGTTGGTGCGGATGAGCTCTATCATCGGATGAAACTCGCAGTTTGCGGCGTTGATGTAAACGTAGGCGTGATCATGTACCAGAGCCGGCGCGCCAATTCGCCTCTTGCCGCGCCGGTGGGTGACACCCTAGAGTCTGTCCAGGGACCATGTTGCCGTCGTGCATATCGAGGTTGGGAGTTTTGCCGTGGGTGTCGTTCTCAACATTGAAAACGGGAAGCGCGAAGCCGCCTCGATCAAGGACCTCATCGACCTGACTGCTGCCGATATGGGGCGCGTCAACAAATTGATCCTGTCGAAGGCCGGCTCCGATGTCGAGATGATCCCGGAGATTGCCAACCATCTGATCTCGTCCGGCGGCAAACGGTTGCGGCCGATGCTGACGCTCGCCGCCGCCCAGATGTTCGGCTATTCCGGCGACGGCCATGTCAAGCTCGCCACATCGGTCGAATTCATGCACACGGCGACACTTCTCCACGACGACGTTGTCGACGAAAGCGGCATGCGGCGCGGCAAGAAGACGGCGCGCATGATCTGGGGTAACCAGGCCAGTGTTCTGGTCGGCGATTTCCTGCTCGGCCAAGCCTTTCGCATGATGGTCGATGTCGGCTCGCTGGAGGCGCTCGACATCCTGTCGAGTGCGGCCTCGGTGATCGCCGAAGGCGAGGTGATGCAGCTGGCCGCCGCCAAAAACCTCGAGACCACCGAAGACGAGCATTTCGCGGTGATCAAGGCCAAGACCGCGGCGCTGTTCTCAGCCGCCGCCGAAGTCGGCCCGGTCATCGCGCTGGCGACGCGCAACGACCGCGCAGCACTCCGCTCCTACGGCATGAATCTCGGCCTTGCCTTCCAGCTGATCGATGACGCGCTGGATTATGGCGGCACCAGCAAGGATCTCGGCAAGAATGTCGGCGACGATTTCCGCGAGGGCAAGGTGACGCTGCCGGTGATTCTTGCCTATCGGCGCGGCACCAAGGCCGAGCGTAGCTTCTGGAAACGCGCCATCGAGGACAATGCTGCCGACGATGCCGGGCTGGAAAAGGCCATCGGCCTGATGCTCCGCCACGGCGCGATTGCCGACACCATTGGGCGCGCCCGCCATTTCGGCGAAATCGCCCGCGACGCGCTGGCGCCGCTCGAGGCGACGCCGCAGAAATCGGCGCTGATCGACGTCATCGATTTCTGCATCAGCCGGGTGAACTGAGAGGCGTCGGCGCCGCGACACCGGGGAGGGGCCGTTCTCATCGCGCCTTTGCCGGAAGCACCATTGCTGCGAGCAGGCTGACGACGATGCCCGCCGCCGCGAGCCAGAAGGCGACGCGGATGCCGTCGGCGACGGCGATTTTCAAGGCACCGCCGGACAGTTCGCCGATTTGGTTGTTCGCAATCGCAATCAGCACGGCCATGCCGATGGCGTTGCCGACATTGAGCGTCGTCGAAGCCATCCCCGAGGCGACGCCTTGCTGGTCATGGGCAACGCCGGAAGCGGCGGCAATCCACATTGCGGTCCAGACGATGCCTTGTCCGACGCCGGAGACGATCAGGCCGGGTACGAGGGACAGATAGCTGCTCTCTGCGGTCGCGCCTGATACCATCAATGCTGTGCCTACCGCGCCGACGATCATGCCGCCGACCAGCGTGCTGCGCGTCGAAAAGCGCGTCGCCAGACGCTCGCCGGCTTGCGTGCCGGTGGCGATGGCGACCGACGGCACGAGAAAGGCGAGGCCCGTCTGCAAGGCAGTGAAGCCGTGCACGTTCTGCAGCAGCACGGTGAGGAAGTAGGGCAGCGCTCCGAAAGTGGCCATGTAGAGGAAGGTGATCGTCATGCCGGCGACGAGGCTGCGGTTGTGGAACAGGCGCAGCGGCATCAGCGGGTCGGCGCTCGTCGCCTCGATCACGGTGAAGGCGATCAGGAAGAATGCGGCCAGTGCCGCGCTGACGATGATTGCGGTCGATCCCCAGCCATATTCGGGCCCCTGAACCAGGGTGAAGACAAGCAGCGTCGCGCCGGCGGTGACGGTCAGTGCGCCCGGAAGATCGAAGCTGCGGTGCTCGTGCCGCTTGCGATCGCGCGGGATGATGGCGAAAGCCGCGATGATGGCGATCCCGGCCAACAGCACGTTGACGTAGAAGACCGACGGCCAGCCGAAGGCGCTGGTCAGAAACCCGCCGGCAAGCGAACCGAGCGTGAGGCCGCTGGCGCCTGCGCCACCCCAGACGGCGAGCGCCCGGTTGCGTTCCGGCCCTTCGGCGAACAGGCGGTTGATCAGTGACAGCGTCGCCGGAAACAGGAACGCGGCGCCGATGCCTTGCACGGTGCGGGCCGCAATGATGATTTCCGGCGACCAGGCGAGGCCGCCGACCAGAGATGAGAGCGCGTAGAGCCAGAGCGCGAAGATGAAGACGCGGCGCTGGCCGATCAGGTCGGCGGCCCGGCCGCCGAACAGCAGGAAGCCGCCGGTGAACACGGTGTAGGCGCTGACCACCCACTGCAGGGTCTGGCCGGAAAATCCGAGGCCGGCGCCGATCTCCGGCAGCGCCACGAAGACGATGTTGAGGTCGAGCGAGATGATGAGCTGCGCGAAGGCGAGGAGCGCCAGCGTTGCGCCATGTTTCGCTCTGCTTGCTCCTTGCGCTGCCATTGCCCCGAGCGGCGCGCCTTGATCCAGTGAACTCATGTGGGACTCCTTGTCGATAATTATTTAATGATCGACAAAGAATTGAGATTTGCAATCCGAAGTCAAGCGGATTATTTGTTGATCGACAAAAATTGGAGACCGCCATGGCAGGCAGGCCAAGGGAGTTCGATCGCGACCATGCCTTGGAGAAAGCCCGCGACGCTTTCTGGAGGCGCGGCTACGAGGGCACTTCGATGGCCGATCTCGTATCGGCGCTTGGCCTCGCATCGGCGCGCATTTATGCCGCCTTCGGCTCGAAGGAGGACCTGTTTCGCGAAGCGGTGGCGCTTTACGAAGCCAATGAGGGCGGCTTCGCCACGCGGGCGCTGGAGCAAGAACCAAACGTCCGGCGCGTCATCGAGCGCATGCTTCGCGACGCCGTCGAAATCTATACCAGGCCGGGACGGCCGCAGGGCTGCATGGTGGTGACGGCCGCCACCAATTGCGCCGTCGAAAATGACGCCGTGCTGCAATGGCTGGCGGAGCACCGGCTGGCGCGCACCGCATCGATCATCGAGCGGTTGAAGCAAGCGGTTCGCGATGGCGAATTGAAGCCGGACACCAACGCCGAGACGCTGGGTGACTATTATGCCACGCTGATGCACGGCCTTTCGGTGCAGGCACGCGACGGCGTGCCGAAAAAGCGGCTGCACGATCTTGTCACCGTTGCCATGCAGGCGCTCGATGCAAGCCTTTCGCAAACGTCCTGAGTTCGGGGCCGTGACGCCGGTCTCCCATTGCCGGATTGTCGCAATGCGGTCGTGCGACCTCTTTCGGCATGGTTTATTAATTGCTTGACCCGATTGTGAATTCGGGCCGGGTTGAAGCACGACCCCAAAAAGGCCATGCTTTACCTGTAAAGATCGAGTCTACGGCGATCCCGCTGACGCGGAGATGGCGCTTGGCTGAAAGGGATATGATGCGGCAAGGATATGCGCGCTGGCTGACGGGGCTGGCAATCGCGACGGGCATGGCGATCTCGGCTTTGCCGGCGCATGCCAAACAGACCGCCGAGCCGGTCAGGATCACGTCCTTCTCGGGGGCCTATCTTGCCGCCAGGATCGCCGAAGGCGACAACGACCTCGACAGCGCGATCTCCTATTATAAGCAGGCGCTTGCCTTCGATCCGAACGATACGGGACTGCAGCAGAGTCTGATGCTGTCGCTGATCGCGCAGGGGCGTTTCGATGAATCCCTGGTCTATGCCGACAAGCTCAAGGCGGTTCCCGACGTCGAGCGCTTCTCGCGCCTGGCGCTGGCCGTCGATTCCTTCCACAAGAAGGATTTCTCCAAGGCCGAATACTGGCTCAAGCTGTCGCTCGAATCCGATCTCGACCGCCTGATCTCCGGCGTCATGACCGGCTGGGCCAAGCAGGGTGCGGGTGACGCCGGCGAGGCCATGGCTTCCATCGACAAGCTGCAGGGCCCCGACTGGTTCAGCCTGTTCAAGTCGTTCCACCGCGCCTTGATTGCCGACGCCTCGGACCTGCCCGACAGGGCGGATGCGCTCTACACCGCCACCGTGCAGGACACGGCGGCAGGCAGTGCGGCCCCCGAAACATGGATCCGCAACGCGCAGGCCTACGCCTCTTTCCTCGCCCGCAAAGGCGACAAGGCCAAGGCACTGTCGGTGCTCGACAAGGCCGAGGCGTTTGCGCCCGGCAAGGTCGAGATTGCAGCCCTTCGCGACAGGATCAACAAGGGCGAAAAGATCGAACCATTCGTTGCCGGTCCGTCGGACGGCGCCTCGGAAATCCTGCTCGATCTCGCCACCGCGCTCAACCGCGGCGGCGGCGAGCCGTTCGTGCGGCTTTATCTGCAATATGCGCTGGCGCTGCGGCCCGACAATGACGCGGCGCTCGTTCAGCTTGCCGCCGTTGCCGAGCAGTTGAAGGACGGCGAGGGCGCCATCGCGCTCTATCGCCGCATTCCCGCCGCCTCGCCGCTGAAGGAGCTTTCGGACCTGCAGCTTGGCCTCAACCTTGCCGATCTCGACCGCAACGACGAGGCGATCACCCACCTCAAGGCAATCGTCGATGCGCATCCCGACGACATGCGCGCCTATCTGGCGCTCGGCGGCGTCTATTCCTCGAAGGAGGATTTCCGCTCCGCCGCCAATCTTTACGACAAGGCGGTCGAGGTGCTGAAGACGCCGACCGCCGCCAACTGGAACATCTTCTACCAGCGCGGCATCGCCTATGAGCGGCTGAAGGAATGGCCGAAGGCCGAGCCGAATTTCCGCAAGGCGCTGGAGCTCTACCCCGACCAGCCTCAGGTTCTGAACTATCTCGGCTATTCCTGGGTCGACAAGAACATGAACCTCAAGGAAGGCCTCGCGATGATCCAGAAGGCCGTCGACCTGAGGCCGAGCGACGGCTACATCGTCGACTCGCTGGGCTGGGCCTATTACCGCCTTGGCCAGTTCGACGACGCGGTGCGCGAAATGGAACGGGCCGTTTCGTTGAAGCCGGAGGATCCGGTGCTCAACGATCACCTCGGCGACGCCTACTGGCGCGTTGGCCGCAAGCTGGAAGCCACCTTCCAGTGGAACCAGGCCCGCGACCTGAAGCCGGACCCGGACGTGCTTGCCGCCTTGCAGCAAAAGCTGATGAAGGGCCTGCCGCCGATCGAGTCCAACACGGCGCAGGAAACCCCCAACGTGAAGCCCGTGCCGGCGCCCGCGCCGAAGGGGTGACGGGCGTCGCCTTGACGGTCGCGGAGCGGCACTCTACGAGGTGCCGCATCCCGCCGGAGGCCGCCGTGACCGTTGATATCCCTGCCCACATGCATCCCAGCCGCTCGTTCCAGGGGCTGATCCTGACCTTGCATAATTACTGGGCGGACTATGGCTGCGTCGTCCTCCAGCCTTACGACATGGAAGTCGGCGCCGGCACCTTCCATCCGGCAACGACGTTGCGCGCCCTCGGCCCAAAACGCTGGAACGCGGCTTACGTCCAGCCCTCGCGCCGCCCCAAGGACGGCCGCTATGGCGAGAACCCGAACCGGCTGCAGCACTATTACCAATACCAGGTGATCCTGAAGCCCAATCCGCCCAATCTGCAGGAGCTTTACCTCGGCTCGCTGGCCGCGATCGGCATCGATCCGCTGCTGCATGACATCCGCTTCGTTGAGGACGACTGGGAAAGCCCGACGCTGGGCGCCTGGGGGCTGGGCTGGGAGTGCTGGTGCGACGGCATGGAGGTGTCACAGTTCACCTATTTCCAGCAGGTCTGCGGCATCGAATGCGCCCCGGTGGCGGGCGAGCTCACTTACGGGCTGGAACGGCTGGCCATGTATGTGCAGGGCGTCGACAACGTCTACGACCTCAACTTCAACGGCCGCGAAGGCGCCGACAAGGTGACCTATGGCGACGTTTTCCTGCAGGCCGAGCAGGAATATTCGCGCCACAATTTCGAATTCGCCAACACCGCGATGTTGCTGCGCCATTTCGAAGACGCCGAAGCCGAGTGCAAGGCGCTGCTCGAAGCCGGCGCGCCTATCTCCCCCCTTGAGGGGGAGATGCCCGCGAAGCGGGCAGAGGGGGTCGCCTCAGAAGGCACCACAAGCCAGGCGTCGAGCACTGCACGAGCGACCCCTCCCGGCCAGACTTTGTCTGGCCACCCTCCCCTCAAGCGGGAGGGATACCACCGCCTGGTCTTCCCCGCCTACGATCAGTGCATCAAGGCCAGCCACGTCTTCAACCTGCTCGACGCCCGAGGTGTGATTTCGGTCACTGAGCGCCAGAGCTACATCTTGCGGGTTCGCAATCTGGCCAAGGCCTGCGGCGAGGCGTTTCTGCTGACGCAGGCGGGTGGAATGGCGGCTTAGCTCCAGGCGATTTCGACAGGGGCGCTGATTGGCAACGTGCCTTGGCCGCTTGCACCCGCTATTGTCCGCAGCGCTTGCCTGACCCCCGGCATCGTGAACGTGCCATGGGCCTGCGCTGCAAAACAGGCGCTTAGCGCGAGGATCTGCAGGAATGTCGATGCCGTTTTCATGCTCGTTCAGCCAATAGCTCTCTGCCTGAGCGTTGGCCGCTTCAGCGCTGCGTTGGGTTCATGGAAATCTTTGATCCAAGGACGGGCGGACCGGCGCGTGTCCGACAGGCGGCTGAATTTTTTCGGAAATCGCCGTTGGACGCATTGATCGTGCTGGCCCGATCTTGCTGGGAAGGGTGACAGCGGCCGGCCGAGTTGCTATGCCCCGCTTACCTCCCCCTCGATCGGGGAGGACGCCGCCAAGCGGCGGCTGTTTTTTGTCGCGTGAGCTCTTTCAATGCCTGACCTGCTTCTAGAACTTCGTTCCGAGGAAATCCCCGCGCGCATGCAGCGCAAGGCGGCCGGCGATCTCAGGAAGCTGCTGACCGACGGTCTGGTCGAAGCCGGGCTGACCTATGAGGCTGCGCGCGAATATTGGACGCCGCGCCGGCTGACGCTCGACATTCGCGGCCTGACCGCCCGCTCGAAGGACATCAGTGAGGAGATCAAGGGCCCCTCGACCAAGGCGCCCGAGCAGGCGGTGCAAGGTTTTCTGCGCAAGGCCGGCCTTGCCTCGATTGGGGAGGCGCATGTTCATTCCGATCCGAAGAAGGGCGACTTCTATGTCGCCCATATTTCCAGGCCGGGCAGGCCGGCAGAGCAGATCATCGCCGAGCTGGTGCCGGGCATCATCCGCAACTTTCCCTGGCCGAAATCGATGCGCTGGGGGCCGGCTTCGGCCAAGCCCGGCTCGCTGCGCTGGGTGCGGCCGCTGCAATCGATCCTGTGCACCTTCGGCCCCGAAACCGAGGAGCCGGTGGTGGTCGATTTCGAGATCGACGGCATCCGCTCCGGCAACGTCACCTACGGCCACCGTTTTCATGCGCCGGGCGCCATCACGGTGCGCCGCTTCGACGATTATGTCGCGAAGCTTGAGGCGGCCAAGGTCGTGCTCGATGCCGACAGGCGCAAGGAGATCATTCTTGCCGATGCCAGGAACCTCGCCTTCGCCAGCGGGCTCGACCTCGTCGAGGACGAGGGGCTGCTGGAGGAAGTATCGGGCCTGGTCGAATGGCCCGTCGTGCTGATGGGCGAATTCGAGCAGGCTTTTCTGGCCATTCCGGCCGAGGTGATCCGGCTCACCATCCGCGCCAACCAGAAGTGTTTTGTGACGCGGCCGCACGGCGCGGGCGAAGAGCTCTCCAACCGCTTCATCCTGACCGCCAATATCGAGGCCAAGGATGGCGGCAAGGAGATCGCCCACGGCAACGGCAAGGTGGTGCGCGCGCGCCTGTCCGACGCGCTCTATTTCTGGAAGACCGACCAGGGCGACCTGCCGGATCTCGACCAGCTGCAGGCATCGGCGGAAAAGTTCGGGCTTGAGTTGAGCAAGCCACTCGACCAGCGCATGGCCCGCCTCGACCACCTCGGCGTCACCTTCCACGCCAAGCTCGGCACGCAAGGCGAGCGGGTGGAGCGGATTGCGCGGTTGGCCGAAGAACTGGCACCAATCGTGGCGCAGTCGATCTCCCCCCTTGAGGGGGAGATGGCCGGCAGGCCAGAGGGGGTCGCCTCGGCTGCCGCGACGCGACCTGACGTTTCGAAGCAAGAGGAAGTTGGCGCTCCACGCGAGACGACCCCCTCTGTCGCCTTCGGCGACATCTCCCCCTCGAGGGGGGAGATTCCCGCGCTCGCCCGCCGCGCTGCCGTGCTCGCCAAGGCCGATCTCACCACGGAGGTGGTCGGCGAGTTCCCGGAACTGCAAGGCGCCATGGGCCGCAAATACGCGCTGCTGCAGGGCGAGCATCCTTCCGTCGCCGCCGCGATCGAGGAACACTACAAGCCGCAGGGACCGTCAGATCGTGTTCCCACCGATCCGGTTTCGGTGGCCGTGGCGCTCGCCGACAAGCTGGATACGCTGGTTGGATTCTGGGCAATCGATGAAAAGCCGACCGGATCGAAAGATCCCTATGCGCTGAGAAGAGCGGCGCTGGGGGTAACGAGGATACTGATTGAGAACGGGATTAGGTTGTCCCTAAAATCTGTGGCCAATGTCGCGTCCGAAGATATTGCAGATCACATACGCGATCCCAAACTCGACCGGCAGTTCGAAATTGCTGCGGAGCTAGAGCAGCAACTCGGCGGGGATTCGCTTACCGATCTCGTCATCGAACGCGATTCCGCAATCTCAAACAACTCCTTTGAGCGTTCCGGAGAAAGGCAGCAGCAAGAGATCAAGGACCTCCTCGCCTTCTTCCACGACCGCCTCAAAGTCTATCTCCGCGACCAGGGTGCACGGCACGATTTGATTGACGCGGTGCTGGCGGGTGGCGCTGCCCCCTCATCCGGCCCTGCGGGCCACCTTCTCCCCGCTGGGGAGAAAAAGCTGGCACCGGCGTTGGCGACCTCTTCTCCCCTCGGGGAGAAGGTGGCCGCGAAGCGGCCGGATGAGGGGGCTTCGCAGAACGACGATCTGCTGCAAATCGTCCGCCGCGTCGAAGCGCTCGGCTCATTCCTTGACACCGAGGACGGCAGGAACCTGCTTGCCGGCACCAAGCGTGCCGCCAACATTCTCTCCGCCGAGGAGAAGAAGAAAACGACGATCGCCGACCATGTTGAGCCGGCTCTATTCCGGGAGGACGCAGAAAAAATACTGTTCGCGGCGGTGAATCAGGCCGAGAGGCAAGCCGGCGAAGCAATTCAAAACGAAGACTTTTCCGCCGCCATGCTGGCGCTTAGCGTGTTGCGCGAGCCGGTTGATTCATTCTTTGAGAAAGTCCTCGTAAACGATGAGGACCAGGCGGTGCGCGCCAATCGCCTGGCATTACTCGCCCGCATCCGCGCGGCGACCGACCGGGTCGCGGACTTCTCGAAGATAGCCGGCTGACATTCGCGAAAAAATCGTCGCTGCCGGCCATTCGAGCCGGCTTACCGTCATATGCCGATGATCTCAGCGTGGCAAAAGGGACATGTTCCCAAACCCTACGGAGGCTCCAATGAATTCCGCTCACGACATCGAAGTGACAGAAGAGACCAAGACGCTTGAACCCACCTCCGAAACGACGCTCGACGAGGCCGCTGCCGTTGTGGTCGAGGCTGCCGATCTGTCGGATGACGAGGACGGCGACGACGAAGACACCGACGAGGAAGCTGCTGAAGATGATAAGTCGGCTACCCTCTCCGACGACGAAGAAGAAGACGAAGACGAACATGACGAGGAAGACGACGAGGACAGCGTGAAGGCCGAAAGCGCCGCCGGCGAAAAAGACGCTGACGACGAAGAATCGGACGACGCCGACGATACGGACGAAGAAGAAGCAGCCTGAGACTTCACTGCGCTTCAGTCCATGAACCAGGGCGGCGCACTCGCGCGGCCCTGGTTTCCGGCGCTCAGGCCCTATTTGGGCTGGTCGGGAGCTGCTAGCGGTGTAGGCTGCGGCGCTGCGGGCTCGGGAGTTTTGCTGGCGACCTTTGGGTCGGCTTTGCTGTTCGCGGCCGGCGCGGCAGCGGTGGCCGGCGCGGCTTTGGGGGCGGGCGTTGCAAAGGCATCGCCGACGATACCGCCGCGAATGATCATCGGGCTTGCGGTGAAGCCATGACTCGGCTGGCTCGGGATGGCCGCGACCTTTTCATCGGTGACGGTTTCATTGACGTTGGGCAACTTCTCGCCGAGCGCGACGATCGACGGTGTTTTCGCGCGCTCGACCGCGCTGGCACTTACCACCGACGGCGTCGCCGTCGTCTGCCCGAGAATAACGAGCGACGAGGCCTGTGCCGTGCCGGCCATAAACGCCAGACCCAGCGCTCCAAAGATACGCATCGAAAGCATGACAATTCCCCTTGCCCAACAAGACAGCACCTTTAGCCGAGGGCAATTGATGCCGGCTTGCGGGGAAACATAGCATTTTAACGACTTGCGATTCGCCAACGCCGGGCTTGCTCGCCCGGCGTCGCCGTATTAGGCAGCCGCATCCGTGAGGTGATGACAGTGGCTGAAATTCGTGCCGTCGGCGAGGCGATGGAAAGGGCGTTGGCGCTGCTCGAGAGCGGCGATGTCGTCGCCATCCCGACCGAGACCGTCTATGGGCTGGCCGGCGACGCGACCAATGGCGTTGCCGTGGCTCGTATCTTCGAAGCCAAGGGCCGACCTCGCTTCAACCCGCTGATCGCCCATATAGCCGATCCGGCTATGGCCGGGCGCATCGCGCTGTTCGATCCGCTGTCGGAAAGATTGGCGCAGGCATTCTGGCCGGGGCCGCTGACGCTGGTGCTGCCGCAACGGCCCGGCAACGGCATTCATCCGCTGGTCACCGCAGGGCTGGACACCATCGCGCTGCGCATGCCGAAAGGCTTTGGCGGCGAGCTGATCGCCAGGTTCGGCCGCGCTCTTGCGGCGCCCAGCGCCAATTCCTCGGGCAGGATCAGCGCCACGACGGCGGAAGCCGTGGCCGCCGACCTCGGTCCCAGGATCAAGCTTGTGGTCGATGGCGGCGCGACGCCGGTCGGGCTGGAATCGACCATCGTCAAGGTCGAAGCTGGAAAGCTGCGGCTGCTGCGGCCGGGCGGCATTGCCGCCGAAGAGATCGAAGCGGTCGCCGGGGTGAAGTTGCTGCGCGGCGCTTCGGTCATCGAGGCGCCCGGCATGCTTGCCTCGCACTATGCACCAGGTGCGGCGGTGCGGCTCAATGCTGCGGAGGTCGCACCGGGCGAAGCCTTGCTGGCCTTCGGCCGCAGCCGTGCCGAAGGCTGGCGCGATGCAGCCGCACTGCGCAATTTGTCGCAGACCGGCGACGTGCGCGAGGCAGCAAGCAATCTCTTCGCTCATCTGCAGGATCTCGATCGCAGCGGCGCCAAAACCATCGCCGTCGAGCCGATCCCGTTCGACGGGCTGGGCGAGGCGATCAACGACAGGCTTTCGCGCGCCGCCGCCCCGCGTGACAAGATCGCCCCGCGTGACAAGATGGATTGAGCACCATAGTTTCCACCCATGAACGACATTTCCCCCGACCTCGACCCCGCCGTCGTCGCGCGCTTTGCGGCAATCGTCGGTGACAAATATGCGCTGCGCGACCAGCAGGACATCGCGCCTTACCTTACCGAGCGGCGCGGACTTTGGCACGGCAGGACGGCCCTGGTGCTGAGGCCGGGCAGCGTCGAGGAGGTCAGCCGCATCATGCGGCTGGCGACCGAAACCGGCACGCCCATCGTGCCGCAAAGCGGCAACACCGGGCTGGTTGGCGCCCAGGTGCCGGACGCATCCGGCCGCGAGATCGTGCTGTCGCTGTCGCGGCTGAACCGCATCCGCGAGATCGATACACTGTCCAACACGGTGACGGTCGAAAGCGGCGTCATCCTGCAGACGCTGCAGGAAGCGGCCGATGCCGCCGACCGGCTGTTTCCGCTGTCGCTTGCCGCGCAAGGCTCCTGCCAGATCGGCGGCAACCTCTCCTCCAACGCGGGCGGCACCGGCGTGCTTGCCTACGGCAATGCGCGCGAGCTCTGCCTCGGCGTCGAAGTGGTGCTGCCGACCGGCGAAGTGTTCGACGATCTGCGCAAGCTGAAAAAGGACAATACCGGTTATGATCTGAAGGACCTGTTCGTCGGCGCGGAAGGCACGCTCGGCATCATCACCGCCGCCGTGCTCAAGCTTTTCCCCAAGCCCAAGGGGCGCGAGGTGGCGTTTGCCGGCCTGTCATCGCCGGAGGCGGCACTGTCGCTGTTCAGCCTGGCGATGGACCGTGCAGGGGCAGCGCTCACCGCCTTCGAGCTGATCGGCCAAAGGCCCTACGCCTTCACGCTTGCCCACGCACAAGGCGTGGTGCGGCCGCTGGCCGGCGATTGGCCGTGGTATGTGCTGATGCAGATCTCGTCGGGCCGCTCGGCCGAGGATGCACGGGCGCTGATCGAAGAGGTGCTGGAGGCAGGCCTCGAGCAAGGGATCGTCGGCGATGCGGTGATCGCGGCAAGCATGGCCCAGGGCGATGCATTCTGGAATTTCCGCGAGGTGCTGCCCGAGGCGCAGAAGCCGGAAGGTGCCTCGATCAAGCACGACATCTCGGTGCCGGTGGCGTCGATCCCGCCCTTCATCGAAAAGGCCGCCGGCGCCGTGCAATCGGTCAGTCCCGGCGCACGCGTCGTCTGCTTCGGCCACATGGGCGACGGCAACCTGCACTACAACATCTCCCGGCCGGTCGACGGCGATGACGAGGCGTTTCTCGGCCTTTACCACGTCATGAACAAGGCCGTGCACGACGTCGTGCGCTCGTTTCACGGCTCGATCTCGGCCGAGCACGGCATCGGCCAGTTGAAGCGCGACGAATTGATCGCGACGGCGCCGCCGATGGCGATCGAGCTGATGCGCAGGGTGAAGGCCGCCTTCGACCCGGCCGGCATCATGAATCCGGGTAAGGTTATCTGATCCTTTCGCCGGCAGCGCCGGTTGGCATTCCGATAACCATCCGCCCCGGATCAGCAAAATTTAACCGACTTTCTTAAGCGCGAGGATAAGAAGCTCGCGCTAATGTTTCTCCACAACGAGGCTGGGAAAACCGGCCCGGAGAACCGGAAACACCGGCTCTCAGGAGAAACAGGAAAGGCACGATATGAACACTGGACTGAAGCCAGTCTGGGCCGGCCGCAATATGCGTCTCGACCCATTCCGCCTGCCGCAGGTGGTGAGCTACGCCACGCGCGACGACTATGGCGACGTCACCTTCACCATCGACCAGCGCGGCGCGGTTATCCGCCGCACGCTGGAGATGAGCGGCGTGCCGGCGATCATCGCTCTGCCCGCCAACGCGTTTCGCGGCGTCGCCGCCCGCGCCATGGAGGATCCAGATGGCAATGTCACAGTGACGCTTGAGCTTCTGCACAACGACCCGATGCTGTCGGTGCCGCTGCTGGTCGCCGACGATCTCGACGACGTCGCCGCCGACTGGCGCGCCTGGGCCGATTCCTACCGCCTGCCGATGCTGCTGATCGAGGCCGACGGCATTGCCCGCACCCTGGAAGAATCGCTTGGCGCTGCCATCAAGGCGCTCCCGGCGCAGGACCGCCGCAAGGGCCGCGTCTCGACCATGCGCCGCCCGCGCTTCCTCGCCCGCCGCCGCGCCGGCGACCTCGGCCTCAGGCTGGTCGTCGGCGGCGAGGAGCTCATTTCGCGGGAGTAGCTAAACCAGCGGCTTCAGCGCCACCCAAGCCGCGCCGCCGATCAGGCCGAGGAAGATCAGCCAGCCGACCTGGTTGTTCGATCTGAACAGCCTTAGGCACTGGTCCGGATCATCGATGTCGAGCACGGCGGTCTGCCGTGCCATATGCGCGCCGGCGGCGATCAGCCCGGCGAGCGCCGGTACCGGTGCCTGTGCCGAGGCGAAAGCAATGGCGAAGCAGACCAGCGCTCCGCCATAAAGCCCGGCCAGCCAGGCTTTGGTGTTGTCGCCGAACAGGCGCGCCGTCGAGCGCACGCCAACGATGGCGTCGTCTTCCTTGTCCTGATGCGCATAGATCGTGTCATAGCCGATCACCCACAGGATCGAGCCGATGTAGAGCATGATTGCCGGTCCATCGAGATCGCCGAACTCGACCGCCCATCCCATCAGCGCTCCCCAGGAAAAGGCAAGGCCGAGAACGAGTTGCGGCCAATTGGTGTACCGCTTCATGAATGGGTAGACGGCGACGATGACCAGCGAGCCGATGCCGAGCGAGATGGCGAAGCTGTTGAACTGCAAAAGCACGGCAAGGCCGACCAGAGCCTGCACGACAACAAACATCCAGGCCTGCCGGCGCGTAACCTTGCCGGCCGGCAGCGGCCGCGAGCGTGTGCGTTCCACCTGGTTGTCGATGTCCTCGTCGACCAAATCATTGTAGGTGCAGCCGGCACCGCGCATGGCGAACGCACCGAGAAAAAACAGCAGCAGATACCACGGCGACGGCAGCAGCGAGAGCAGCGGATCCGTCGGACGCGGATAGGCGCTCGCGGCAAGGGCAGCCGACCACCAGCATGGCCACAGCAGCAATTGCCAGCCGATCGGCCGGTCCCACCGGGCAAGCTGCGCATATGGCCACAGCCCCCGCGGCAGCGCGCGATAGACCCAGTGGCCGCTCGGCGCATCGGCGACGCGGCCCTGGGCCGCTTTCGACTGGACGGTTTCCATTTTGCTGGAGTGGCAGCAGAGGCGAATGCCGTCAAGCGTCAAGCAGGCCCCGCACGCTCGCCACGCGCAATCGGCGCTTCGCCAGCCAAATGTCTTGACCCGTCGCGCGCGGCGCAATAGCGCAGTCCTGGTCTTGGAATGACGAGGAATCTGGGCATGCGTGTTTTGTTGATCGGCTCCGGCGGACGAGAACATGCGCTTGCCTGGAAGATCGCGGCGTCGCCGCTGCTGACCAAGCTCTACGCGGCTCCCGGCAATCCGGGCATCGGCCGCGAAGCCGAACTGGTGAAGCTCGATACTACCGATCACGCAGCGGTGGTCCGGTTTTGCCGCGGGAATGAAATAGACCTCGTCGTGGTCGGGCCGGAAGGGCCGCTGGTCGCCGGCATTGCCGACGACCTGCGCGCCGAGGGAATCCGCGTCTTCGGCCCGTCAAAGGCAGCGGCACGGCTGGAAGGCTCGAAAGGTTTCACCAAGGACCTCTGCGCCAGATACGGCATCCCGACCGCCGCCTATGGCCGCTTCGGCGATCTGGCTTCGGCCAAGGCCTATGTCGAGAAGACGGGTGCGCCGATCGTCATCAAGGCCGACGGCCTCGCTGCCGGCAAGGGCGTCACCGTCGCCATGACGCTTGACGAGGCGCTGGCCGCGCTCGACGCCTGTTTCGACGGCTCCTTCGGCCAGGCCGGCGCGGAAGTGGTGGTCGAGGAGTTTCTCATCGGCGAAGAAGCAAGTTTCTTCTGCCTGTGCGACGGCACCACCGCGCTGCCCTTCGGTACCGCGCAGGACCATAAGCGCCTCAGTGACGGCGACACTGGCCCGAACACCGGCGGCATGGGCGCCTATTCGCCGGCCCCGGTGATGACGCCGGAGATGATCGACCGCACCATGCGCGAGATCGTCGAGCCGACCATGCGCGGCATGGCTGAAACAGGCGCGCCGTTTTCCGGCGTGCTGTTCGCCGGGCTGATGATCACCGACAACGGGCCGAAGCTGATCGAATACAACACCCGTTTCGGTGATCCGGAATGCCAGGTGCTGATGATGCGGCTGAAGGACGATCTGCTCGTCCTGCTCAACGCCGCCGCCGACGGCCAGCTGGCGCATACTTCGGTGCGCTGGCGCGACGAGGCGGCGCTCACCGTGGTGATGGCAGCCAGGGGTTATCCCGGCACGCCGGAAAAGGGCTCGGTCATTCGCGGCGTCGAGGCGACGGCAGGTGAGGGCGTCGAGATATTTCATGCCGGCACCGCCATCAACGGCGGCGCACTCGTCGCCAATGGCGGTCGCGTGCTCAACATCACGGCGACCGGCCGCACCGTCGGCGAGGCGCAGAAGAAGGCCTACGCCGCGCTCGACCGGATCGACTGGCCGCAAGGCTTTTGCCGCCGCGACATTGGCTGGCTGGCAGTGGCGCGCGAGCAGTCGAACTGACGCTTGAGGCGGCCCTCGAGCTCAATGCAGGCCCCGATCGAATCCGGTCGAGACGCTGCTGACCGCATCGGCGGTGGGGGCAATTCCAGACACCGATGCCAGGCGCTCTTCGTTTCGCGTCCAGGCGACATATTCGGCAATCCCGCGCGGAAGGCTCGGTGCCGTCTTGGCCGTAGACATTTGAAAGCCGCTGCTGAATTTGGCCAAGCGCCTTCTAAATACCGCGACCAGTTGCTCGAGGCTCGGGGGTGCTGCCACGGTGGCGTAGGTCATGGCAGTGCCGGCGAGCCCCGCCTCGCGTGAGAGCGGCACCGGTATCAAGGCGAGATAATCCGGCTGCACGTCGATCAGGCTGCCGAACGGCCACTGCGCGCGCAATTCCGTCGCGTTCATCGGCGCGACGCTGACGTCGATATCGTTGGGTGTGCCCGCGACCCTGTAGGGACAGCGGAACCGGCCGCAATTTGCTCGCGCCGAAAACTGCCAGAGCGCATAACCCTGCCAGTTGCCCATCGGAAAATGCACGCCGATGTCTGGCTTGTAGCGCGCATACCACAGCGGCAGCCGGGACAGGAGCGGGTATTTATACTGGTTGCCGGCGATATGCCTGGCTGTCGTGCCGTTGGTGTAGAGCACCGGAAAGCGGCCAACCCGACGATGCACATGGCGCACGAATTCCTCGGCATCCTCGAGCGACATCCACTGCGTCGGATCATCGTCCTCGATGTCGAGGGCAAGCAGGTCATCCGGCCCGGGTTTCACGAAATTGATGAAATTATTGGCCTGTCCCACGGGGTTGCCGGGGCGAGCGAGATGATAGGCACCCCATTTCAGGCCCAGCGCCTTGGCCACCACCTTGCGCGTCTGGAACAGTTCCTGTGCCATCGCATGGCGCTTCCAAAGCGTCTTGCATAGCCGCATCTCGGTCTCGTCGCCGAAACAGAAATAGGGTGGCGGCATTCCGTCGGATGCCTTGTTGATGAAGCCGACAAGACGCTTGTCGGCGGCCAGCCGGGTCCAGTCGATGGAATTGTATTCGTAGGCGTCGACGACCAGCGCCCGGTCCGCATCCTTCCACGGTTCGGAGAAATCCGAGGCCTTTGCCGGCGTCAGCGCCAGGGTCATCGCGGCGACAAGGAGAAGCGCTGAGCGGACAAGGGGATGCGCCGGCGTTTTCAAACAGCAGGTCCTTGCTGGCCAAAGCCCAATCCTGAGCCGCCATGGTTAAGGAAATGCTTCGGGTGCCGAGGGGGCGAGTTGGAGCGCAGGCGAAGCGACCCTTGGTGCTCCTCTAGAGGAAAGCGATGGTTGCGATTGTCAGCCAAATAGTTTCAACGCTGTTGCTATGGGCAGGAACAGTGATGGCGGGCGGCTCTGAAATGAGGTGAAGCCATGTTTGCGATAAAACGCGACCGCCTGGTCATCCTTTGCATCGACAATCAACACGAAGGCTGCCGGGGCAGCGCCAACGCTGCGTCGTAGCGCATCCACGATCAGCGCCGACCCGATCCGCCGCCCCTGGTATCGGGCATCGACGGCCAGCCTGCCGACCAATATCGCAGGCAGGACCGGGTAGCGTGGCAGATGTCTTGTCTGTTCGTCAGGCAAGGACGCGATTGGTATGCTCGACGCCGCCAAAGTGTAGTATCCGGCGATCGCGCCGTCATCGCGATCCACGGCAACGAAGCAATTGCCGACTCGGCGTTTGACATCTTGGCTGGCTTGCTCCCGGATATAACGGTCGAGCGCCGACACCCCACAACTGAAAGCCTTGCGATCATGCGATCCGCCGAGCGGTTCGATGATCACGGCGAAATTCACCGGGATTCGATGACAAGGCGCTTGTGGGCGTCGGCAGCTTTGCGCAGTGCTTCATTGGGCTCGGGCGGATTGAGAATTGCCTCCATCATGGCGCGCTGATCCTTGACGGAAATACGCATGATGGTGGTGCTCTCGATGGTACGCTGAGCCGCCTCTTGAGCGGCAGCGACCACGAAGTCGCTGACGCTGCGGCCCTGGATTTCGGCGGCGCGTTTCACCACGTCCAGAATATCCGGCGAAATACGAGCTTCGAGACGAGCGGTACGCGTCTGTTGGTTTGGCATTATCGTCACCCCTGATGGACGACTTGTACGGGAATTAGCCGTACAGATCAAGTGCGTCGTCCGACTTGTAATTTTGAGGCGAGGCAGCAACTGCAAAATCCGCGTGACAAAAGTTGACGTTTACGTAAAAAGAAGATGGGCTGGGAATTCCAAAAGCAGATGGTTTTGCGTCGGCGCGGGTCTTAAGTTGACCCGCTGGGCTGAGGAGGAGCGAACGCCATGTATCGGGCACCGGTCGAGGAAATCGCCTTCACCCTGAAACATGTCGCCGGCCTGAAGCCGGCGCTCGATGCCGCCATCTTTGGCGAACTCGGCGAGGACCTCGTCGACGCCATTCTGGCAGAGGCCGGCCGCTTCGCCAGCGAGGAGGTGGCGCCGCTCTATACGGTCGGCGACCGGCACGGCGCGGTGCTCAGCGGCGCTGCCGTCACTACCCCGCCCGGCTGGAAAGAACTTTATCGCCGCTGGATCGGCGGCGGCTGGAACGCGCTGTCCGCGCCGGAAGCGTATGGCGGCCAGGCGCTGCCGGCCATGCTCGGCGTCGCCGCGCTCGAAATGTGGAACTCCGCCTCGATGGCGTTCGGCATCGCCCCGACGCTGACCATGGCCGCGGTCGAAGCGCTCGACAAGCATGGCTCGCCGGCACTCAAGGCCAGATATCTGGAAAAACTGGTCTCCGGCGAATGGATGGGCACCATGAACCTGACCGAACCGCAGGCAGGCTCGGACCTGAATGCCGTGGAAACCCGCGCCGAACCGGCCGGCGACGGCACCTACCGCATCTTCGGGCAAAAGATATTCATCACCTATGGCGAGCACGATTTCACCGACAATATCATCCATCTGGTACTGGCGCGGCTGCCGGACGCGCCGCCCGGCACGCGCGGCCTGTCGCTGATCCTGGTGCCGAAATTCCTGGTTGGCGACGATGGCGCGCCGGGCGCACGCAACGACGTCTTCTGCTCCGGGCTGGAGCACAAATTGGGCATCCACGCTTCGCCGACCTGCACCATGATCTATGGCGATGGCTTCGAAGGCAGCAGGCCCGGCGCGATCGGCTGGCTGGTCGGCGAGGAGAACAAGGGCCTCGCCTGCATGTTCACCATGATGAACAATGCGCGCCTTGCCGTCGGCATACAGGGCGTCGCGGTCGCCGAGGCGGCGACGCAGAAGGCGCTCGCCTATGCAAACGACCGCCGGCAGGGCAAGGCGGCGAGCTATCGCGGTGCCGGCATGGCGCCGATCGTGCATCACCCCGACATCCAGCGCAGTCTTCTGACCATGAAGGCGCTGACCCAGATTGGCCGCGCCATCTGCTATTCCTGCGCCCACGCCATCGATCTCGCGTCGCGGAGCGAGGATGCAAAGCACTGGCAGGAGCGCGCCAATCTTTTGACGCCGCTGGCCAAGGCGTTTTCCACCGATGTCGGCGTCGAAGTCGCCTCGCTTGGGCTGCAGGTGCATGGCGGCATGGGGTTCATCGAGGAGACGGGGGCCGCAGCGCTTTATCGCGACGCGCGCATCGCGCCCATTTACGAAGGCACCAATGGCATCCAGGCGATCGATCTGGTGACGCGCAAGCTGCCGCTCGGCGGCGGCCGGCATGTGCATGGCTATATCGCCGAACTCAAGGCCGTCGCCGATGCGGTGCGAGCGTCGAACCTCGAAGGCTTCGGCCGCACCGCCGATCGCCTCGACCAGGCGCTCGACGACCTGTCACAGGCGAGCCGTTTCCTGCAAGACCTGCAAGCCGAAGGCCGTTCGGACGATGCGCTGGCCGGCGCCACACCCTATCTCAGGCTGATCTCGCTTGCCGCTGGTGGGACCTATCTGGCACGCGGCGCGCTTGCCGACCAAAGCCGCATCGCGCTGTGCCGTTTCTTCGCCGAGAACCTGCTTGGCGAAGCGGGCGCGCTGAAGGAGCGCGTCATCGGCGGCGCCGACAGCCTTGCCGTTGCCGCCAAGGCGCTGATTTCAGCCTGACGTTCGCAACGCCCGAAATTCACAACGGCCCGAAATTCGCAAAGGACCAATCCGTGACAGACCAAATCCTCGTCGAACGCCAGGGCGCCATCCAGATCATCCGTATCAACCGTCCGGACAAGAAGAACGCCCTGACCCGCGCCATGTACGCGACGATGTCTGCGGCTCTTGCCGGCGGCGACGCCGATCCGGCGATCCGCGTCCATGTCTTTCTCGGCGTGCCCGGCGCCTTCTCGTCCGGCAACGACCTTGCCGATTTCATGGTCGTCGCCTCGGGCGGCGAAGGCGGTACCGAGGTCTGGGATTTCCTGATGGCCCTGGCCAAGGTGGAAAAGCCGATGGTTTCCGGCGTCGACGGCATTGCGGTCGGTATTGGCACCACGCTCAACCTGCATTGCGACCTGACCTTCGCCACCCCGCGCACGATATTCCGGACGCCCTTCGTCGATCTCGGCCTTGTGCCGGAGGCAGGATCGAGCCTGCTCGCACCGCAGATCCTCGGCCGGCAAGGCGCCTTCGCGCTGCTTGGCCTCGGCGAGGGCTTTTCGGCCGAGCGGGCGAAGGCCGCCGGGCTGATCTACGAGGTGGTCGGGGAGGGGGAACTCGAAGCATCGGTATTGACGGCGGCGGGCCAGATCGCGGCCAAGCCGCCGCAAGCGCTGAAGATCGCGCGAGACCTGATGCGCGGCTCGCGCGAGGCCCTTGTCGAGCGCATCGGCCAGGAAAGCCAGCATTTCCGCGAGCGGCTCAAATCCGACGAGGCCCGCGCGGCCTTGACGGCCTTCATGACCAGGAAAAAGGCCTAGACCATCTGGCCTTGTCCGGCATCGTGGACCCGCCGGCAGCAACCGGCGGGTTTCTTGCCATGATCTCTTTATCACATCGCCATTTTTTTACATTCGGCCTGGGCCTTTGCCGAAGACGTGTCGATCATGAATGTCTTGCCTTTGGCGTCGGTCATCAACATCATGCAATGCTTGATCGGTTTCGCCATTTTCATCATTTCGGCGCTCATCTTCGCGTCGGGCATCATGGTGCCCATATGTCCATCGGGCATGATCGCCATGACCTCCCCACCCTTCATCACTGTCATTGTCCCCATCGCGTCCTCCGCAAAGGCTTGCGAAGCGAAAAGGCAGGCAAGACCGGCCATCGTGACCAACCTGAGTGAATGCATTGCTTCCTCCTGAATTTGCGCCAGCGGCGCGTTGAGCCCTTCCCTGGTTCGTTCCGGCATGCTGGAACGTTTCACGCACACGAGATCGTGATAGTGGGAATTGGAAGCACAAGGTCTCTGTAGCCCGGGGAGTTCTGGGTTGTTCTGCGCAGGCGCCATGGCCTGACCTGGGTGCCAAGCGACTCACAAGGCCTGGGGCCACCGCTGGGCGGCGTGCACATTCCCTTGGTTCACTATGCATGGTTCGTCAGGAACCATTCAACCGTCACCGGTGCTCGGTCGCGATCCGGATGCCGAGCCCGATCAGCACCATTCCGGTCACGCCCTCGATGACGCGGCGGATCGACGGCCGGCGCAGGAAATCGCCTGCCTTGGCGACGACCGTTGCGTAAAGCGTCAGCCAGGCAAAGGTCATGACGGCGAAGACTGCCCCCAGGCCGAGCAGCGCAGTGAAGGTCTCTCCACCGGGGGGCACGAATTGAGGCAGGAGGCTGGCGAAGAACACGGCCATCTTCGGATTGCCGAGATCGCTGGTAAGGCCTTGGCGAAAGGCGTTTGCTGTGGTGAAAGCCGCCTCGTGCTGTTGGGGCGGCCGCAACGCCTCCTGCAGTGCCTTGACGCCAAGATAAACGAGATAGGCAGCACCGGCATATTTGACGGCAAGAAACAGTGGCTCCGAAGCGACAAGCAGGGCGACGATACCGGCGCTGGTGGCCAGTGCTCAGATCGTCTGGCCGCTGGAGATGCCGAGCGCCGTGAACACGCCGCCTGCGCGTCCGCCAAGCAGCGCGTTGCGAATGGTGATGGCGGTATCCGGCCCGGGTGTTGCGATGACAACAAACGAGACGCCAAGAAATGCCAGGAACAGGCTCATGGGTCACTCCTGCGATTGGAACAGCGCGGCGTCGTCCCCTAGGGATAAAGCCTCACCTTGTCCCAGCCGCTCTCGGCGTTGCGCGAAAACACGACACGGTCGTGCAGCCGGAACGGACGGTCATGCCAGAACTCGATGGTCTGCGGCACGATGCGGAAGCCCGACCAGTGTTTTGGCCGCGGGATGTCGCCGATCGCGTGGCGCGCCGTATATTCGGCGACCGCCTTTTCCAGCGCGAAGCGGCTTTCCAGCGGCCGCGACTGTTTGGAGGCCCAGGCGCCGATGCGGCTGCCGCGCGGACGGGTCGTGTAATAGGCATCGGCTTCGGCGTCTGTGACGATCTCCACCGGGCCGCGCGCCCGCACCTGCCTGCGCAACGATTTCCAATGGAAGCAAATCGCCGCTTTCATGCTTCCAAGAATCTCGCGGCCCTTGGCGCTCTCGAGATTCGTGTAGAAGACAAAGCCGCCCTCGTCGAAGCCCTTGAGCAGCACCATGCGCACGTTCGGCATGCCCTCGGCGTCGACCGTCGCCAGCGCCATTCCGTTGGGGTCGTTGATCTCGCTCTTCGTAGCGTCGTCGAGCCACGCCGCAAAAAGCCGGAACGGCTCCGCCGCCTCGGTAAAGTCACCGCTTGTTAACCCGGTTTCGCTCATAGTTTTCCCAAATTTGTCGCCGGTTGGGGAGATTGCCGATTGTCGCGTATCGCGCAAGCTTTTGACAGTGGGCAATGGAGCGTTATCGCTTCGGCCAGCGTCAAAGCCATGATCGTGACAATCATTCTTCCGCTTGCCGCCTGTGGCGGGGGCGGCTTCAGCCTGGAGCAGGCGGAGGTGGACCGCTCGATACTGACCTCGAGCACGCCGGCCTCGGTCACGCCGCTCGATCAGGACCGCGCCTCCGACCAGGCCACGATCCGCAACGCCGTGTCCTCGGCCGACGTCGAGCAACTGGCCGGGCAGGCCGTTCCCTGGGCGAATGCCGACACCGGCTCGCGCGGCTCCATCACCGAGCTCGCGGAATTCAGGGCTAACGGCGAGACATGCCGCCGCTTCACTGCGTCACGCGAAAGCTTCGACGGCGTCGCGCTGTTCAAAGGCGAAGTATGCCTGGCCGGCGGCAGCGCCTGGCGAATGCAGGATTTCGAAGCGCTCTGATTTTCCGCCGGTGACATAGTGGTAAGCCACTGGAATTTCTTCCTATGCAAGCGCATATAGGAGGCGATCATGGAACCACTCCTTCTCCAGGGCAGTAAGCATGCGCGACCCCTATGAGGTGCTGGGCGTTGCCAAGAACGCATCGGCCAAGGACATAAAATCGGCGTACCGGAAGCTCGCCAAGAAGTATCATCCGGACCAGAATCCGGATCCCAAGGCAAAGGAGCGTTTTGCCGCCGCCAACCAGGCCTACGAGATCGTCGGTGACGAGAAGAACCGGGTGGCTTTCGATCGCGGTGAGATCGACGCCGAAGGCAAACCGCGGTTCCAGGGGTTCGAAGGCGCGGCCGGCGGCGCCGATCCTTTCGCCGGTTTCCGCCGGCAGCAAGGGCCGGGCGGCGCGCATTTCGAATTCCGCACCGGCCGTCCCGGCGGTGATCCGTTCGACGGCAACAGCGACATCTTCAGCCAGATCTTCGGCGATGCTTTCAGCCAGCAGCGCGGTGCCGGCATGGGCGCCGGCCGCCGGATGCCGACGGCAGCCGACCTCAACGTGACGCTGGACGTCACCATCGAGGAGGCCGCAACCGCGGAGAAGGTGACGGCGATGTTCCCTGACGGCCGCAAGATGGCGGTCAAGTTGCCGGCCTATGTCGAGGACGGTCAGACCATCCGGTTGAAAGGCCAGGGTGAGCAAGGACCGGGGCAGCCGGGCGATGCACTGGTCAAGATCCGCTTCCGCCGGCACCCGCGCTACCGCGTCGAGGGCCGCGACCTGCATGTCGACCTGCCGGTGGAACTGGCCGATGCGGTGCTTGGCGCCAAAGTGGCGGTCGAGACCCCGACCGGCAGGATTGCGGTCAACGTCCCCCCTTGGTCGAGCTCGGACAAGGTTCTGCGGCTGAAGGGCAGGGGCCTGCCGGAAAAAGCCGGCGGTCACGGCGACCTTTACGCGCATGTGCGGCTGATGCTGCCGGGAGGCGGCGACGCCGAGCTCGAGGCGCTGATGCGCCGACGAAAGGGCTGACGGTCGAAAGGCCAGCGCTTGATACCATGTGTGGAAAGCGGACATGAGTTTCATGCCGTCGATTATCGACAGGAAACGAGCAACCAGCGCCAGGAGCCGCCATTTGGCCGAAGTAGGTTCAACGTCAGCTAACGCCTCAAAGGCCGACATTTGCACGCGCCATAGTTCTGCTTCGCGAACACGGCCGACGCCAGTCGACCGACTGGCGATGAGCCAGTTCGGCGGGGGTTAGCCGCACAAGCTTGTAGGGGTCGATCGATGCAGTCGCCAGGCCAGCAAGGTGGAGGGTCGCACCGCTGACCATCACCAGCGCGTCGACGCCTGCGCCATTCTCCCTCTTGCCAGCCTGCTCGACGTGGCGGGCGAAATTTACCTCCGAGCCGACCAGAAAAGAGAAATCCCACTGGCGATCGTTGACGAACATCACCTCGCCGGAGTGTAGGCCGATCCTGATGCGGCGCGACAGGGAGCCCATTGAGCGCTTCCAAGCGTTGCCGAGTGAGATTTCCGGTACCAGTTCCGCGACGGCGGCCAGCGCCTTTAGCGCCGTTTCGCTGGGCGTCATTTCGCTCCCCAGCCAGAGAGCTAGCACGCCGTCGCCTGTAAAGTTTTGGACGATCCCCCCTTGGGCCACCACGACCTGGCGGGTCAACGTGAAGTGCTCGATCATGAATCGCGTGGTTTCGACCAGGCCAAGCGCGCTCGCCAAGCCGGTCGAGTCCTCCACGTCGGTAAACATGATCGTGGCGATGGCGCGCTGGAATTTCGTTTCACCCATGCCGAATGACGGGAGCACGCGGTCAGTCTGTGAATTCGTATAGGCAGTGATCGGATGCATTGGAGTCCGGTCCCCGAGCGGTTTCAAACGTCGCTCGAATATGACTGGACGGCGTAGGCGGATCGTAAGCCCGCCGTGGCAGGCACGTCAGAATTGCGTCAGAAATCCATTCGGTCCCGGCTTTAGCGGCTTGCAGCCGACCTTTTTAGTCAAATTCGGCGGGACCCTCAACTCAGCAACTTACGGAGGTCAAGCAGCCCCGCTCCAAACTGCTGATCGAACGAAGGCACCCTTCTCTCGCAATTAGGGCTGTCCGGTAGAATCGGAACGTCAGCTTTTTCAAGCCAAGCCCATGAAACCTCCTTTGCGCCCGACTGGGTCATCTTCGCCTTAACCTCTATGCCGTTGAGCGGCCTACCTGTGGATCGATGTTTCGACTGCAACAAAGCGGCTGCTCCCGCGACGATGGCCGAGGCTGCAGATGTTCCGCCAAATACCGTGTAGAGCCCGGCGCGGTCTCTGCTTTCGACGCGCGGTGGCTGGATCCCTTCCAGCTGTCCGCCGGAATAGCCGTGGTGGCCCGGGATGTCGGTGGTGAGCACGCCCTGCGGCGCGTATTCAACCTGGGGGAGCTTCTCGTAGATCTCGAAATTGTGGTCACGTGAACGCGGCGACTCACGGTCCAGCCGTATTTGGCAGCGCGTACACACCTCCTGGTCGTCGGACGGCGCGGAAATGGTGACGGAATTGTCGGTCGGATCGCCGCTGTAGTTGGAATATGCTGAACGTCTCGCCAGATAGGTGGCGGCCGCCACCGCAACCACGCCGTTGCTTTCGCCCGCCTTGCTCGCCGGGTAAATCAGATGGTCGTAGCCATTGTTGCCGGCTGCGCAGATGATGGGGATTTCCTCGCTGATCGCCTCGAAAACCTTCTCGAAATAATCCCAAATCGGCTTTGCCTGTTCGACCGAAGTATATCTGCTGTCGCCATATCCAGAATACGAACGGTGCGCTCGCCATGGATCGGGTACTTCCCGGGGAAAGTGTATGACTGAAACCTTCTGGTCGCGGGCATAGAGGAACGCCAGAATGAGCTGCGCTGCGTCGGGCCGTGCTGAAATCTCGATCGGCAGGAGTTCAGCGCCTGGGGCGACCCCCCAATAAGGTATTGCGCCTTCACCGTTGCTAAATTGCCTCAACTTCGCGGGCGAGGCCGCAGGGGCGCCGACCATCAGCCCAGCGCAGGCGGTCCCGTGCGCTGAGTAGCGCATACGCGAGGTCTCAGCAGTCTCCTGAATTACGCCGCGCCCATCTTTCAGTGCTCGAAGCAGCGATTTCTGAACCTCGACTTCCTGCGCATTGTTTCTCGATTTGATCAGGCCTGCCGCCCATGCCCAGGTATCGTCGCCCACAAAGCTCTTGCTCTGCTTTTTTTCCGGCCCTCGCAAGACGGGCGGTTGCTGCTTGGGTGTGACGTAACTCAATCCGAAAGGGTGAGCGGCGAAGCTGACCGCAGCACGGATACGAGGCTCGAGATTGGGATGGCTTGAGTTCACCCCCGTATCGATCTGGGCAATAACCTCGCCGTAACCGGGCTTGTCAGTACCCAACAAATCCCAGGCGTCGGCCTCCAGCAGGTATGCGGCCTCGTGCGGCAACCGCGCTTCAGGGATGCGCGGACGATCACGTAAGGCGCCGATTGCGATCAGGTGCCACAGGTAGTGATACCAGTCATAACAAAGATGGCCTTCGCCCTTCTTGATGTCGTCCGTCATGGCACCCACCTACCATTCGCTCTGGGCGCGTCGGATCGTTTCATCCATCGCGTCCACCAAGTATGGAGAAATGCGCGCAGCCAATTCCTCGCCGGCATCGGTGTCGCTGGCGTAGTGCAGCCCGGCCCATTCCCTGTTCTCGGCCACCCGGCGGGCGCGCTCATAAAGCGCGGTTACGCCGGCGTGCTCGGGCAACATCCGTTGCAGAACGTTCGCCACCGCAAATGACTGAAATGAATGGTTGGACGGGTAGGAAGCGTGCGAAGGAACCGGAAGCGCCGGCCGCAGCCTCGGCTCAATGATGTTGGGCCGTGGCCGATTGAATCGATCTTTGTAGTTGAGCCCGATCTCCTCCGTGAGTTCAAGGATCGCAACAATCAATGCGCATGTCCCCTCGAAGCCCGCGAGAGTGTCTATTCCGAGTGGTGCCGTGTAGTCCAAAATCCCGAACGATGCCTGGCGGACGATCTCCTCGCGCCGCAGCGGGTCACCTTCCCTCCTCTTCTGCAGATCGATAAGCGCTTCTGTCTCCCTGAGGCTCTCTGAAGGTCCGGGCGGGGGATCAATAAGAATGTCCTCCCAGATCGCGCCGAGATATTTGTCGGCGACGCTTAGTCCGATCCTGTGCAAGGCACGCTTGTCGTGCCACGCCGGCAAAGCCTCCTCGCCAGTTTCGAAAGCCGTTTGCCCCCTGCCGCGTGCCCGTCCTCGTCCGCGCCCTCTGCCCCTGCCTCGACCTCGACCTGCGCTCGGCCCCGCCCGGAAGGCTGGCGAAAGGCGCATGATACCCTCCACAGGGTCATCAGAAATCGTTATCACGATCTGCTCTTCTTGAATTGACAGAACGCTGCTCTTGGTCATCATAGACACGAAAGGATGCAGTTTTTCGCCGCCTTTATTTTTGATGTATTCCTCAAGAGATTTTTCGGGTTTTGCGTCACCCAATATCAGCGGATATTGCCTTATGTCCGATCCACTGACTAAGAAGCGGGCGTTAAACAACTTGTTATTAAGATCAATTATCGACATTATGTCCACCCTCAACCAAAGCTTCTAATTCGATCCGCGCCAACTGGTGGTCGGAGCCTTGACGCAACGCCCGCGGTACGCAACGCTAGGGTGCGTACCTTGGCAGCGTTATCCGCGACAGACCGCTCTTGATAACCGAAACTCCGAGTACGCCTGCAATTGGATAATTCTCCTCTGAAAGCAGCTCGAGCGAGAAATCCGGCTCCCAGGCGCGCAAGCGTTCGACAGTTCGAACTGCTTCCACAGTCTGCCCCAGATGCCCGTGGCAGGCAGCCGAGTATCTCAAAGCGGGTAGGTATGTGGGTTGCTGCGCAAGGACACGCTCGCCGTGACGTATCCCCTCCTCGAAGCGCCCGTTCAGAGTTGCCAAGATGCAGCACGTGGTATCGATGCAGTAACGATACAGGGGAGGCCCGCCCAGTGCACGTGCGCGCATCGCATCCTCATAGCCACGCGTCACCTCGCCGAGATAGCCGAGCGTCAAGGCACGCATGTCCCAGCAAATGGCTTGTAGCGGGTTAGCGGCTATCGCTCGATCGGCGAGTTCCAGTGCCTGTGCGTATTCACGAAAGACGAACGAATGGGCATGAGCGGCCAACGCTAGGGTGATAGGATTGAAGGGGGCCACTTCGACGGCGCGACTGGCGCATTCCCGAACCTGATCGTGAAAGGTGTCCGAGCGGCCGACCCGTCTCTCGCCAAAGCGGGTGACAAACACAAACAGCTGCCACCCCAGATACGTGCTACGCGGGTCGAGCTCATATGCTTCAGCGAGCATGCGCTCCGCCGAATCTAGGTCCGTATCGCGCATGCGGAATACCTGTCGCAGCGCCGTCAATGCAAGCCGAGACGCCCGGTGTCGGGGCTCGTCGCGGATGGACTTAGGATCGAGAACGAATTCGAGGATCGAAAACACGATCTGATTGACCAACGACATCAGCTTCAGGCTCGCCGGGCCAGTCAGGTCGGCCAGCTCGAGAAAATCCGTATGCGACCACAAGAGCCGGCTGTCACCGGGCGCAATTAATGCAAATGTCAGGCCCACGCTGTCGCCCACCACCGTTGCCCTGGTTTGCAACAGCCAGTCTGGTAGCGCAGTGTCAGGCGCTTGGGTCAGCGGTCCCTGCGCTTGAAAATCCACGACGTCGACCACTTCGAAATTCAGGATGGATCGAACCACCAGATCCAGGACAAGGTCGCTGACGGCCCTGTTAGCGGAGCCCTCCGTCCACCTGGCATCGCGAAGCAGGCCCAAGCATAGCCGCGACGAATTCAGAAGTGAGGCGCTTCGCTGTCCGGACAACTGATCTGCCGCGGCAACAGGAGAGACGTTTGCTGGCACTGTGCGAGGCCGGGGCCATTGGCTTCTTTGCTCACGAAGCCAATCCTCGAACTCTGGATCGCGAATATCGAGGCCCTCAAGCAGATCACGCGTGGCAGAGCCTTCGGGCGGATCGTTCAAATCGATGCCGATCGAAGCGACGTCGAGTCGAACCACATCACGATCGGTCGAGATTAGATCAAGGCCGGCGCTGCGGAGCGACTTCCGAACCTCGGACAGTTCCTGCCGCAAGCTTGCTGCACCCTGCTCCTCGCCGCGAGTGCTCCAGAGCTTGCTTTGCAGCCATTTTCGGCTCCGCGTACCGTTGGGTGCCAGGGCGAGCATGGCCAAGAGCGCTTTAGACCGTCTGCCATGCGGCGTGACGTCAGCGCCGTCCGCGCTCTCAATCGCGAATGGCCCAATCAATCTAAGGAAAGGATGGCCATCCGAGTACACTAGCGGCCCCTCGCGTCCCCGTACCCTAATATATCATCCGCTAATATAAGTCTATCTGTAATTCTCGGCTTCCGTCAGGTCAAACCTACACGTGGCAAAGGATTCGAGACGGGATTTCTGCTGCGAACGGAAGGACTCGGTAGCGACATCAAGCGGTCGTTCGATGTAGGCGGTCCCATTGTCTGAGTTTGGGTCATGAGCGTGACTTCGGCCACGGGGCCAAAGGGTCATCTTCCGCCGTGCCACACCGATACCAAGTGTCCGATCTTTCCACTGGCCCATGACTGCAAGGTCAACGTGCTACAGCATTCTTTGCGCGTCCAAAGGATGCGCGGCTCTGTAGACCAACAGCTTTGTCCCCCGAACTGTCCGCTTTGAACGCTTGAAGGGGCACTGTGGCTGTGCGATAGGCACTCCACGAAGTAGAGAACCTTGCGGAGAGCGCTGACATGGCGGGTGGACGGGGCCTTATGGCCGGCAAGCGCGGCCTTATCCTTGGCATCGCCAACAATCGCTCGATCGCTTACGGCATCGCCAAGGCCTGTGTCGATCACGGCGCCGAGATCGCGCTGACCTATCAGGGCGAGGCGTTCAAGAAACGCGTTGAGCCGCTCGCCGCGGAACTGGGCGCGCATGTCGCCGGCCATTGTGATGTGACCGACCCGGCCAGCCTCGATGCGGTGTTCGCCGACATCGCCAGCCATTGGGGCAAGCTCGATTTCCTCGTCCACGCCATCGCCTTTTCCGACAAGGACGAGCTGACCGGCCGCTATGTCGAGACGACGCGCGACAATTTCCTGCGTACCATGGATATTTCGGTCTATTCCTTCACCACCATCGCCAAACGTGCCGAGGCGCTGATGACCGAGGGCGGCTCGCTGCTGACGCTGACCTATTACGGCGCGGAAAAGGTAATGCCGCACTACAACGTCATGGGTGTCGCCAAGGCGGCGCTCGAGGCCAGCGTGCGCTATCTGGCTGTCGACCTCGGCGCCAAGAAGATCCGCGTCAACGCGATCTCCGCCGGCCCTATCAAGACGCTTGCCGCATCCGGTATCGGCGACTTCCGCTACATCCTGAAGTGGAACGAATACAATTCGCCATTGAAGCAGACGGTCACGCAGGAGGAAGTTGGCGATTCCGGCGTTTATTTCCTGTCCGACCTTTCGCGCGGCGTCACCGGCGAGATCCATCATGTCGATTCCGGCTATCATGTTGTCGGCATGAAGGCGGTCGACGCGCCGGATATTTCGACGGTCAAGGACTGACGCCACCGCCTGACCTCTTCCGGAAGACCTAATGTACCCGCTCGTCTATATCGTGCGCCACGGCCAGACGGCGTGGAACGCCGAGGCCCGGCTGCAGGGGCAGGCCGATACCGACCTCAACGAGCTTGGCCGCGAGCAGGCTAGCCGCAACGGGCGCAGGCTGGCCGAACTCATCGACAAGCCCGACGATTTCGACTTTGTCGCCAGCCCGATGCGGCGCACGCGCGAGACGATGGAGCGCCTGCGCGCGGCGATGAAGCTCGATCCGCACGCCTATCGTACCGAGCCGCTGCTCGTAGAATTGAGCTTTGGCGACTGGCAGGGTTTCACCTTTGCCGAACTCGAGGCGAACAATCCCGGTTCGACCAGGCAACGCCGCCTCGACAAATGGAATTTCCAGCCGCCGGGCGAGGGCGCCGAAAGCTATCAGATGCTGCTCGAACGGGTGAAGCCGTGGTTCGACGCGCTCGATCGCCAGACGGTCTGCGTGACCCATGGTGGCGTCATGCGCGCGCTGTTCCGCTTCGTGCTGGGGATGCCCGAACAAGATGCGGTCAGCATGGAAGTGCCGCAGGACCGCCTGCTCAGGCTGGACGGCCGGCGCCTGGAGTGGCTTTGAGCGGTCAAACTCTTAACGATCAGCCCCTTCTCAGGCATTGAAGGCAAGTCGGAACGATGCAAGGTGACCCGACCTCCATATGGCGAGCCGCGAATAGCCGCTTTGCGCCGCATATCAGCCGCTCAGCATCCCCTCGCCATTGCCTGAAAGCGGACATCGTCGACAGTGAAGTTCCGTTCGAGGGAACGCAAGGAGCGGCACTCGGTCTCAACTAATCGGGCGACTGCTGCCAGTTGGATTGCCTTGGCCCGTTCCATTTGCCGCTGCCCGCCAGGTCCAGCAGAGTTTCACGGCATAGGCCTCGACCGTCAGCGATTCAGCTGGCAAGTATCATTCTGTCATTTTGCGGCATCAAGCTCGGCGGGAAAGAGCTAGTTCGGCTGATGCGTGTCTTCTGCGGTGTGCGACCATACGCCTCTCGGTATACCTTCGAAAAATGCGATGCCGATACAAATCCGCACGCGACAGCGATATCGACAATCGGCAGTTTGGTCTGAATAAGGTAAGCGCCAAGCTGACCCCATCTGGCGCGGCTTGAGGTGATGAGCGAGAGATAGTGACACTGAAGGAGCTGAGGAGCTTGCAGTGTCAATTTCTATGTCTGC